>JAWLEC010000134.1:0-8437 GCA_041686315.1 Ilumatobacteraceae bacterium | reverse complement strand
GCGCGGCTCAACGTGGCGACCTCGGAGCAGATCCTCGACGAGATCGTCGACCGGATCGCACGGGCGGTCGACGAGTCATCGAGCGCCTGAGACGCCGAAAGCCTCGAGCAGCGGCAGGGGCTGCCCGCTCACGTAGCGGATCAGGGCGCCGCCGCCGGTGCTGACGAACGTGATCTCGTCGAGGTCGACGAATCGGTGGGCGCTCGCCACGGTGTCGCCGCCGCCGATGGCGCTGACGCCGGGGGCGTTCGCCACGGCGGCCCAGAGTCGACGGGTTCCGACATCCGCACCGGGTTGCTCGTAGGCCCCGGCGGGCCCGTTGGCGAAGATCGTGCCGGCGGCGGCGATCACCTTCTCGTGGATCGTGATCGTCTTCTCGCCGATGTCGACGCAGAGCTCGTCCACCGGCAGGTCGTCGACATCGACCTCGCGCCGGTCGCCCCCGTCGAGCACGGCGATGTCGACCGGCAGC
Source organism: Ilumatobacteraceae bacterium (assembly GCA_041686315.1). Classification (GTDB taxonomy): domain Bacteria; phylum Actinomycetota; class Acidimicrobiia; order Acidimicrobiales; family Ilumatobacteraceae; genus Sva-07. The sequence continues at coordinate 7,965 of JAWLEC010000134.1, read as the reverse complement.
ACGATCCGGTCGCGGTGGTCGGCCAGGAGCGCTCGGGCATCGTCGACGTACCCGTCCAGGTTGTGGTCGTGGACGAACCGTTCCGTCGGCGATCCGAGTGCGACCCCGTCGGCCATCAGGAAGATCTCGCCCAGCACGCCGGCCGTGAGCACCCGATCAGCCGTGCCGTCGCCGAGCACCCTGCCCATCATCGAGAAGCCGTCGGACACCTTCAGGCCGCCGAGCAGGAACACGGACGGACGCGCCGGCGAGTCGACGACGGCGGCGAGACCGGCGAGCTCGGCGGTCAACTGCAGCCCGGCCACCGAGGGCAGCAGCCGCTGGAACGCGACCATCGACGGCGCCGGACGGTGAGCGGTGGCGAAGGCGTCGTTGACGTACAGGTCGACGAGCGGTGCCAGGTGGCGCACGAGGTACGTGTCGGCCATCTGCTCGGGTGTGAGCTGGACGTCGCGCGCGAACGTGGTGAGTTCCTCGCCGTGGATGCGGATGTTGTCGAGCAGCAGGACCTCGCCGTCGCCCAGGGCCGTGATGCGCCGCCGGGCCTCCGGACCGGCGACGTCGTCGATCCACTGCACGGGCCGGCCGAGCCGCGCCGCGAGCCTGTCCGCGTGCTCCTCGGTGGGGATCAGATTGTGATAGTCGAGCGCATCGCCCTGGTGCGCCAGGATCACGACCCTCGCCGACCGCTCGGCGAGATCCCGGATGGTCGGAACGGCCTTGGCGATCCGGGCCTCGTCGACGATGCGCTTGGTGTCCGAGTCGATGGGCGAGTTGATGTCGACCCGCACGAGGACCCGCTTCCCGGCGACGTCGACGTCGCCGATCGACGGGATGCTCACGTGATCTTCAGGTGGCCGTCGGTCGCGGCGACCGCCTCGGCGCCCGTCGGCTGCATCTTCGTCGCCGCCCTGATCGCGTCGATCGTCTCGGGGATCGTCACCGACTCCTGCGGGATGTTGATGGCGAAGACGATGTCGTCGCCCGACAGCCCGACCATCTCCTCCCAGAGGCCGATCTCGTACATGTCGGCGCGCGGGTACTCCATGTAGCGGGCCCACTGGAACAGCGAGGTGTTGGAGTCGAATCCCTCGTCGATCCGCACCACCATGATCCGCGGGTAGGCCCGGAACGCCTCGATCGCCGACTCGACCGACATCTTCTCCTTCGGCGTCACCGACACGGTGATGATGTGGCCGTGGGTCACCGGCGTGTGGATCAGCATGCCGGTCGCATCGATCTCGGGCATGATGTGCATCAGGTCGACGGCCTGATGGTTGGGGACCGGGTCGACCTGCAGGACGTTGGTGAGGCCACGGTGGGTGTCGCCCGGATCGGCGACGCGGCGCACGATCGTGATGAACGTCTTGGTCACCCCGACGGCCCGGTGGATGGCGTCCACGGCCCGGATCAGACCGGTGGTGTTGCACGAGGTCAACTTGAGGTAGTCGACGCCGAGCCCCTGCTCGTAGTTGACGGTGCCGTGGAAGAAGACGTCGGCCACCGACGACGCCTCGCCGCCCTGGAAGACGGCCTTCACGCCGTGTTCGAGGTAGCGCTCCTTGTTCTTGGCGCCGATCCCGCCCGGCGCCGAGTCGAGCATGATGTCGACCTCGCCGAGCAGGTCGTCGAACGATCCCCTGACCGGGATGCCGGCCTCGCCGAGCGTCTGCTCGCTTCCGGGCACGGCGGCGAACAGCGGGAACGGCATGCCCCGCTCCTTCAGTGCTCGCACGGCGAGGGTCGGGGCCACGTCGGCCACGCCGACCAGCTCCATGTCCTCCTGGGCGACCACTCCGGCGGCGAGACGGTTGCCGATGACCCCGTAGCCGGCGACGCCGACTTTGACCTTGCTCATGTCCTTCTCCTTCGCACGCGTCCGGTTCGGTCGAGCAGACAGTGCAGGATCGCCGGGCGCAACCGGTTGCCGGGTTCGACGTTACGGACGGTGACGTCGCCGCGGAAGTGGCGAAGTGCCCTGCCGGCAAGCTCAGCAGTCAACGCGTGAACGGGTGCGTGCCCCTGGCGGCCTTTCGTTCACGCGATGGGCTCTCGCATTCGGGAGGAGTCACCCGCTGGTCGCCGTGGCGTTCCCGACGATGGCCGCCACGGCTCGCTCGGCGGCGGCGAGAGCTCCCTCGATGTGACCGGGGGCGACCGGCGCGGTCTCGGTCGATGCCCAGTGGAGGCGACCCTCGAGCGCGGGGTGTTGGTAGCGCCCGTGGCCGTAGGTGCGATAGTCGGTGAGTCCGAGTGCATCCGGATGTGCAGTGGCCGCTTCTGCTCGCCAGTCGTGGATCCAGAGCTGTCGTGGCTCGGCGGCGCGGCCTCCGAACAGTGCGCCCAACTGGTCGAGCGTCTGGTCCCGGGAAGGTGGGGGCATGCCAGGGGCTGGTTGCGCGAATCCGAACAGCGCTGCGGGATCGCCGCGAGGGCCGCTCATGTCGTGGATCTCACGCAGCGGACCGACGTGGCTGAAGGCGGATCCGGCGAGGCCGACGTCACGCCAGAACGGTCGCTCGTAGTGTGCGACGGCCTTCACGGTTCCACCCATCCACACCGGAGTCGCCGCTGCCAGCTCACGGATCGACGGCTCCAGGGCGTCGATCCGGATCGCCCGGACCGCCGTGGCCGGGGCGACGCCGACCACGACCTGAGGCGCCGTCCAATGCGAGTGTTCGGCATCGACCTCGACGCCGTCGGCGATCGGCGTGATCGTGCGCGCTGCGTCTGCCAGCCGGACGGTGCCCTCGGGGAGTCCGGCCGCCAGTCCGGTGGCCACGGCCTGAGCGCCACGTTCGAATCGTGACGACGGCACGTCGAGCTGGTTGCCGCTGATGCGCTGGACGTCACCGAGCGGTTGGTAGACCATGTCGCCGTCGAGGTGCTGGCCGAAGGTGCCGAGACCGAGCGTCCTGACCACGGCGTCGACGCGCTGCTCCCCCGGCCAGTACCAGCTGGCACCGAGGTCGAGACGACCTGCACCCGCCTCGACCGACAGCAGCCGTCCGCCGACGCGGTCGCGGGCTTCGAGCACGACCACGTCTCGGCCTGCCCGTTGCAGCAGTGACGCGGCGTACAGACCGCCGGGCCCGGCACCGACGACGACGGCGTCCACCCGCCGGTTCGTCATGCGCCGTAGTCGACGGTGTACCAACGCTCGGGTCGGATCCGGAGACGGATCTCGTCGTCCACCTCGGCCTGCGCGGCATAGCCGCGCCCCATCTCGTCGCCGAGGTAGCGGATCGCCATGGCCTCGATCGGCGCTCGGTCGTCGGGGTCGAGTGCATCGATCTCCACCGGCCCGTCGACGGTGACGTACTTGTAGGGCAGGTCCTCCTGCTGTGCGCACAGTGACGCCCGGCCTGCGGCGGCGGCGAGCCGCCCCTTGAGCGACGATGCGCTCGTGAGCACGTGGACGTCGCCGCCCGGCTCGTAGGAGTACCAGACCGGGACGGCGAGCGGAGGCCCGTCGCGCCGCTCGATGGCGAGCACTCCGACGTGGAGATCTGCGAGGAACGTCTCGCGGTCGCTGACGGACATCTTCTGGTCGGCCATGTTTCCTGTCTAGTCGACGGCGTCGCCGCCCGCGGTGCAGTCGGCACACCCCCCGATCCGGCATCAGCGGCGGCCCGTACCGAGAAGGTGGCGAATGAGGTCCGCCATCACCGACCGGACGTCGTCACGGAGGCCGCCGGCGGCACGGAATGATGGACCCCAGATCACCGAACCGCCGACCATCGAGGCGGTTGCAGCAGCCGCGGTGCGGGGGTCGGCCAGGTGAGGAGGTCTCGACTCGGCGGGCACGCTCCGAGCGAGAGCCAGGAGGCCGTTCATCACGGGATACCGGACGCGGAGTGATCCAATGGCGATGTCGTCCACGAGGGTGTGGGCGACAGCCCGGCGGGGATCTGGTCGTGGCGAACCGTCCCGAAGTGACCGCCGCCCCGACGGCCACGCCCACCAAGCGATCGGCAAGGCCGTGGCCAACGGCACTCCGAGCCTCATCGCTCCGACCGTGCTGGTCGCCGACGACATCGAGGAGTTCACCGTCGACGGGCCGTCGCCGCCGGTCGGTGATGTCGTGGCGCACGCGGGATCAGGCCATGGCAATGTGTGCTGTGGCGATGGTGCCACGAGGGCGTCGTTCGGCAACGTGGAGGCGTGTCGCCTCGATGTGCGATGCCCACAGTCCGGCACCCCGGACCGGCAGGTCGGGCGGGCGGAGTGCAGCGAGTGGGTCGTCGATTCCCGGCCCGTCGTCGGTCACCTCGATGAAGAGACCATTCGGGTCCTGCCAGTAGCGGATGTCGGCTCGTCCGCCGCGCGGCGATCGTGTCGGTGTCGTCGTAGAACAACGCAACGTGACAAAGGGCGGTGGGAGCACTCATGCGGCCGTCGCTGTCACATGGGAGACGCCACCGAGTTCGATCAGGCGGGCGACGATCGGCTTCGCGGAGCGGAGCGCGACGCGTTTTCCGTGTGTCTCGGGGTGGCGATCGAGAACACGCACCGATCGATGGTCGACGAATTCGAACTGCGACACGTCGACGATCACATCACCCTCGACCGTCGACGTCACCGCTGCGAACGCGCTGTCCAGCAAGCTCAGCGTCGCGAGGTCGAGTTCGCCATCGAGTTGCACGTCCTCATTGCCGGAAATCAGGTGGAACGGTGGCGGAACAGATGGACGACCGTCAGCCCTGCGGGGAGAGAACCACCTCGACGCGGTCGTAGTAGATCGAGGTTCGTCCTTCGAACCCCGAGTCGGTCCCCACGAACAACCAGAGGTTCCCTTCGTCGTCGGTCGATGCCTCGATACCGGCGGTTCGCTCGACCATGGCGAAGGGCGGCCGGTCGCTGTCGAGCGCCTCCTCGCACGGGATCCCGTTGGCGACGTCGCCGGCGATCACGGCCGCTTGTCCGGCCTGGGACTGGTTGCCCTTGTCGACACTGAGGCGGACCTCGCCGTCGGTGTCGACCGGGACAGGCTCCTCGCTGCTGGCACCCACCTTGAGCCAGACCGCCTCGCCCGGCGGGCCACCGATCCCGGCACAACCGGTGGGGGCGTCGGAGGCGAACTCCACCGTGTAGCCGATCTCGTACTCGGTCGACGGCTCGAGCCCGTCGTCGGGTCCGACCTGGCGGCGGAGATACATGAACACGTCGTCAGAGGTGTTGGTCGCGGCGAGATGAACGAAGCCCTCACCCGCATCGAAGCCCGGCGGTGCGCTACCGGTCTCGGAGAGGAGATCGTCGGGTCGCGTCGCTTCGCTGAAGTCGCTCATGTCCGAAGCCCAACCGTCCGAGCCGTCTTCGAAGTCATGGACGAGCGTGACCACCCCGCTGGATCCGGGCGTCGTCGTGGGACCACTCGTCGAGTCTCCGTCGTTGTCCGAGTCGACCCGGGACGGGAAACGCTCGGGCCGGCCTTCGTCTCGGTCGTGGCGACCGGCGCTGGTCCGGAACCTGGGTTACGTTGGCCCGATCGTGTGGCAGCCACGGCAACCAACCTTCGGCTTGCGGGCCCGGGCAACGATCGCATGGGCGCTGATCGCGTTGGCGCTGGCAGCCGGAGTGGCAGTCATCTCCTACAGCGTGACTCGCAGCGAGTTGACCGAGGAACGACGTGAACGGGCTGCGGCTCAGGCGTATCTCAATGCTCGACTCGTGCGCAGTGGTTTGCGGGCGAGTGACCCGGACTTGAGCGCCATCCTCTCGTCGCTCGAGGACAATGTCGGATCATCGAGCCTGACACGACTCGACGGGGAGTGGTTCGCGAGTTCGGTGGGGGTCGGCCCTGATCTGCTCCCGCAACAGCTGGTCGATGTCGTCGACGCGGGTGACTCCGGTCGGGTGGTCACGTCGATCGGTGGCACCCCGCACGTGGTGGTCGGCGTGCCGATTGCGGAGTCGTCAGCCGCCTACTACGAGTTGCTGGTGCTCGATGATGTCGACTCGACACTCGGCGCGCTGGCCAGGAACCTGTTCATCGGTGCTGCCGCGGCGACCGTCGCTGCGGCGCTCGTCGGTTGGTATGCGAGCGGACGGATACTCGCTCCGCTGACCACCATGGCTCGGGCGGCGTCGTCGATCGCTGCCGGGAACCTCGCGACGAGACTGGACGCTTCCGGCGATCCCGACCTCGAGCCTCTGCAGCAGTCGTTCAACCAGATGGCCGACGCCGTGGAGGAACGTGTGGCACGTGAGCACCGTTTCACCTCCGATGTGAGCCATGAGCTGCGTGGCCCGGTCGCGGCGATGAAGTCCAGTGTCGACGTGGCGCGTCGCCATCTGGACGATCCCGACGCCGCGCGCAATGCGATCGGGTATCTCGACGAGCGCACCGACGCCCTCCAGGAGCTGGTCGTCGATCTGCTGGAGGTGTCGCGGATGGACGCCGGGGTGGCCGAGTTGCAGCTCGATCCGATCGAACCCGCTGCACTCGTCGACGCCGTGGTCGAGATGACCGGCAGCGACGGTGTCATCATCGAGATCGCCGACGACGTCCCCGAGATCATCGTGGCCGACAAACGCCGGCTCGGTCGCAGCCTGATGAGCCTGATCGAGAACGCCGCCAAGTATGCAGGCGGAGCGACGCGCATCGAGGTCACCGTCACGGGCGAACGGATCCGATTCGCCGTGGAGGACGCCGGGCCCGGAGTGCCGGTCCCGGAGCGCCGTCACGTGTTCGGCCGGTTCGCGCGCGGCGAGGAGGCGCGCAGCGGTTCGGTCGCCGGTTCGGGTCTCGGTTTGGCGCTCGTCGAGGAGCACATTCGTCTGCACGGCGGCAACGTCCGTGTCGACGATGCCTCCGGCGGTGGTGCGCGATTCCTGCTCGAACTCCCGAGCCGCGGGATGGGCACGTGACGGCGTGGCGGGCACTCTGCACGGCGGTCGCCGTATCGGTCTCTGCCGGGTGCGGTGTGGTGACGAGCGATGATGTCGAGATCGCTGACGCCGACGATGTGCCGTTCGGTTTGCTCGAGCCGGATCGCGTCCCGGTGGCACTTCGGCCCGTCGATGGCGCAGTCGTCGTCCAGCTGTACCTCTTCGACCCGGACAGCTCGGCACTCGTGCCCGTCACTCGCCAGGTCAGCACCGCCGGGATCGAGGCGGTGGCTGCAGAACTCGAGGCCGGGCCGACCGCTGCGGAGTCATTCCTGGGTTTGCAGAGTGCGCTCACCGACATCGACGCCATCGACGGCATCGACATCGACGGCTCGACTGCGCTCGTCGACCTCAGCGACTCGTTCACCACACTCGGTGGGAGTGAGCAGATCATTGCGATCGCCCAGCTGGTGTTCACGGTGACCGGGCGGCCGATGCTCGATCGACTTCTCGTCAGGGTGAACGGCGAAGACGTCGAGGTGCCACGAGACGACGGCACCCTCACCCGTGACCCCTTGACGCGATCCGACTACCGCTCGTTCTCTCCACCCTGACCAGCGAGAGCCAGCGGTGTCGCCGCCTCCGGCGGCCCGGCCCGACGGCGGACACGTCGGTCAGATCGCGAACCGTCGCCGGGCGATCATCTGCCCCGGTTCGACGGACGGGTTGGTTATGCGGCGATGCCGTCGCCGTGGCGGTTGAACATGGCTTCGAACTCGACAGGTGAGTTGTCGTCGATGGACGAGTGCAGCCGGCGCTGGTTGTACCAGCCTTCGATCCAGCGCATCAGATCGCGGCGGGCGTCGGCACTGATACCTCGCCCCGAATCTGTTCTCAGCCTGTGCGGAGACTCAGCTCGGTTCGCAGGCGCTACTGGCTGCCTCCATCCGAGCCACTTCGCCGGCGCGTACCAACTCCCCATACGGACTCCAGGAGCGACCTGCGTCCATCCACTCCTCGAAGGTCGGGATCTCGTCCTCGTTCGCACTAGCCCGCCCTGTTCAGTAGCAGTCGGGGGTTGAGGTCGGCGCGTCCGCGAAAACGCCCTTCTGGTAAGGGAAACTTGAGCTGTCG
>JAWLEC010000133.1:0-8457 GCA_041686315.1 Ilumatobacteraceae bacterium | reverse complement strand
CGGCATGCCCCGCACCGACATCGAGATCGATCTGCGCCTGGAGGAGATGCACGTCCTCGACGAGAACGGTGACGTCGACGACGACCTCGATCCGGGCCTCGACCGTGACGAGCTGATCGAGATGGCACGGGTCATGTTGCTCGCCCGGCGTTTCGACGAGCGGCGCCTGAAACTGCAGCAGCAGGGACGTATCGGTACGTTCGCGCCGGTCATCGGCCAGGAGGCGAGCCAGGTCGGAACGGTGTCGGCCCTCGCCGACTCCGACTGGGTCGTGCCGTCGTACCGTGAGTCGGCCGTGGCGTTGTGGCGCGGCACGTCGATGTCTGATCTGCTGCTGTACGACGCCGGATTCAACGAGGGCGCGCACATCGAGGCGGAGTCACGTGACCTGCCGATCGCCATCCCCGTCGGCACCCAGCTGCCCCACGCCGCCGGCATCGGCTACGTGATCGCGATGCGCCACGCAGCGAACGGCAACGGCGACGAAAACGGCAACGGCGACGGGAGCGACGTGGTGATGACGTTCTTCGGCGACGGGGCGACGTCGGAAGGCGACGTCCACGAAGCGCTCAACCTCGCTGCCCTGCGCTCGTTGCCGGTCGTGTTCGTGTGCCAGAACAACCAGTGGGCGATCAGTACCCCCGTCGCCGGTCAGACCGCCTCGGCCACCCTCGCCCAGAAGGCGGTCGCCTACGGCATGCCCGGGCTGCGCGTCGACGGCAACGACATCCTCGCCACCCGTGTGGCGGCCGCCGAAGCCGTCGCCCGTGCCCGCGCCGGCGACGGCCCGACCTTCGTCGAATGTGTCACCTACCGCATGGCGGTGCACACCACCGCCGACGATCCCTCGGTGTACCGCGACGAGGACGAGGTGGAGCAGTGGAAGCGCCGGGACCCGATCGACCGATTGCGGACCTACATGTCGAATCGTGATCTCGCCGGCGACGACGACTTCGAACAGATCGAGTCGTCGGTCTCCGAGCAGGTCGCCGACGCGGTCGAGCAGGCCGAAGCACGCTTCGAGGAGCTCGGCGATCCCGCCGGGATGTTCGACCACGTGTGGGCCGAGCCGCCACCGTACGTGGAGGCGCAGCGCAGAGAGGTCGAGCGACGTGGCTGAACGCACGATGATCGAGGCGATCCGCCTCTCGTTGCACGAGGCGATGACCGAGGACGACTCGGTGGTGGTGCTGGGTGAGGACGTGGGCGTCGACGGCGGGGTCTTCCGCGCGACGGAGGGGCTCCACGAGGAGTTCGGTCCGTGGCGGGTGTTCGACTCGCCCCTCGCCGAAGCCGTGATCGTGGGCGCCTCGGTCGGGATGGCGATCGCAGGCGCCCGACCGGTGTGTGAGCTGCAGTTCTCCGGTTTCTCGTACCTGGGCTTCCATCAGCTCGAGGAACACGCGGCACGCATACGGTGGCGGTCGCGGGGAAGGTTCAGCGTGCCGATGGTGGTGCGGATGCCCTATGGAGCGGGTGTGCGCGCACTCGAGCACCACAGCGAGAGCAAGGAAGTGATCTTCGCTCACGTCCCGGGGCTCACCACGGTGATCCCGTCCGGACCGCGTTCGGCCCGGGCGCTGTTGGCGGCCGCGATCCGCAGCCCCGACCCGGTGGTGTTCCTCGAACCGAAGTCGATCTACAGATCGTTCCGGGAAGAGGTCCCCGACGAGCCCGAGGTCGGTGATCTGCGATCGGCGCGACGTGTCCGGGAGGGCGACGACATCACACTGGTCGCCTGGGGAGCCATGGTGCGCCGGACACAGGAAGCGGCCGATGAACTCGCCGACGACGGCATCGAGTGCGACGTGATCGACCTCCGGACGGTGTCGCCGCTCGACGAGTCGCTGATCGTCGAGTCGGCGCAACGGACCGGCCGGGTGGCGATCGTCCACGAGGCGCACCGCAGTTTCGGTCCGGCGGGCGAGATCATCGCCCGGCTCGTCGAGCAGGCGTTCTGGCAGCTGGAGGCGCCGATCGCCCGGGTGACGGGCTACGACGTCCACGTTCCCTACTTCGCCCGTGAACAGGCGTACCTGCCCGACGGCGACCGCATCGCCGAGGCGATCCGAGCGACGGTGGAGGAGCCGTCATGAGCAGGACGTTCTCGCTGCAGGACCCGGGCGAGGGGATCCACGAGGCCGAAGTGGCCGAGGTGCTGGTCGCCGAGGGCGACTCGGTCGAGGAGGACGACTCGGTGATGGTCGTCACCACCGACAAGGCCGACAGCGAGCTGCCGTCGCCGTTCGCCGGCACGGTGGAGACCGTGCACGTGAGCGTCGGCGACATCGTCGAAGTGGGCGATCCGCTCGTCACGTTCGACGGCGACGAAGACGGCGACGAGCCGGCCGAACGGGCCGAGGAAGACGAAGGCGAGGAGGACGAGGGCGACGAGGACGAGGGTGGCGACCGAGAGGGCGAGGCGCGCGAGCGCCGCCGGGAGGACGAGGCCGATCGGCACTCCACCAGAGGCGAGCCGTCGGCTGCACCCGTGCCGGCATCCCCGTCGACGCGCCGGCTCGCCCGCGAACTCGAGGTCGACATCACCGACGTCGAGGGCTCGGGGCCCGGAGGACGGGTTCTCGCCGACGACGTCCGCGAGGCGGCCGAGGGCGGTCGCCCCGATGCGGAGGGCGCCGAGACGAAGGACGAGAAGCCCACGAAGAAGAAGGAGAAGAGGGCGAAGGAGGCCGTGGAGCCGGAGGAGGAGCCGCAGGAGCAGCCGGCCGAGCCTCGCCGGCGTGAGGAGCCCGGCGGGGCGCAACCCCTGCGCGGCTGGCGGCGGGCCACGGCGAGACGGGTCGCCGAGTCGTGGCGGACGATCCCCCACGTCACCCACATGGACCGGGCCGACATCACCGATCTCGAGACGTTCCGGGCCGAGCGGGCACCGGATCTCACGATGACGGCCTTCGTCGTCAAGGCGGCCGTCGGGGCCCTGAGCGAACATCCGCGTTTCAATGCCACCTTCCGCGACGACGAGCTGGAGGTGCGATCCGACTGCCATGTCGGTGTCGCCGTCGACACCGAACGCGGCCTGGTCGTGCCCGTGCTCACCGATGCCGATCGCCGCTCGCTCCGCGAGATCGGCGAGGAACTCGAGCAACTCGGTGAGCGCGCCCGCAGCGGCTCGCTGGAACGCGACGACGTCAGCGGGGGCACCTTCACCGTCACCAACGTCGGTCCGCTCGGCGGCACGGCCTTCACCCCGATCATCGTGCCGCCGCAGGTCGCCATCCTCGGCCTGGCCCGCGCCGCACGAACCCCGGTGGTCACCGACGACGACGAGATCGCAATCCGCACCATGTTGCCGATCTGCCTGGCCTTCGACCATCGGATCAACGACGGGGCGGATGCCGCGCGGTTCGTCTCCACCATCGTGGCGCTCCTCGAGGACCCCGACGAACTCCTGATGCGGAGCTGAGCCGAACATGGTGATGGGCGAGCAGACGATCGAGGCCGACGTCGCCGTGGTCGGTGGCGGGCCGGGCGGCTATTCCGCGGCGTTCCGGGCGGCGTCGCTCGGCCTCGACACGGTGCTGGTGTCGGACGAACCGAGGCTCGGCGGGGTGTGCCTGCTGCGGGGTTGCATCCCGTCGAAGGCCCTGCTCGAGGCCGTGCACACGATCACCGACGCCCGACGGGTCGGCGAGTGGGGCATCGACCTCCGTCTCGACGGCATCGACGTCGAACGACTGCACGAGCGGACCGAGGACGTCGTCGACCGGCTCAGCAGCGGCCTCGACCAGATCGCCCAGCGGCGGGGGGTCCGGGTGGTGCACGGACGTGCGGCCTTCGAGGAAGCCGGCGTGCTCCACCTCACCGATGCCGACGAGGCCACCCGCATCCGGTTCGATGCCGCCATCCTCGCAACGGGGTCGCGGCCGGTCGCTCTCCCCGGAGTGGAGTTCGGCGACCGCGTGTGGGACTCGGCAGCCGCGCTGCGCCTCGACCGCGTTCCCGACCGCCTGCTCGTGGTGGGCGGCGGCTACGTCGGCGTGGAGATGGGGCAGATCTACGCCGGGCTGGGCTCGACGGTGTCACTCTGCGAGATGGAGGACCGGCTCCTGCCGCTCGCCGATCGCGAGATCGTGTCGCCGCTCACCGATCGCCTCGGTGAGCAGTTCGCACGCATCAGGACGACCACCCGGGTGGAGGAGATCGAACGGTCCGACGACACCCTGCACGTCCGCCTGAGCAACGGCGACGGCGACGACACCACCGAGGAGTTCGACGCCGTGCTCGTCGCGATCGGACGCACCGTACGGTCGGAGGGCCTCGGGCTGGACGAGATCGGGGTCGAACGACGCGACGACGGATCCGTCGTGGTCGACGAGTCGCAGCGGACCAGCGTGGAGTCGATCTACGCAGTGGGTGATGTCACGGGCGGCACGATGCTCGCCCACGACGCCTTCCGCCAGGGCGAGATCGCCGCCGAGGTCATCGCCGGGCGTCCGAGCCGCTACGACGTGCGGGCGGTGCCGGCGGTGGTGTTCACCGACCCCCAGGTGGCGTGGGTGGGCGTGAGCGCCGACGACGCCGACCGCCGCGACATCGCCCATCGCGAGGTGACGTTCCCCTGGCGAGCCGCTGGCCGCGCGCTCGCATCGGGCCGACCCGAGGGCTTCACCAAGCTGATCGTGGAGGAGGAGACCGAACGACTGCTCGGCGCGGCGGTGGTCGGCGCGGGCGCCGAGCACATCGTCGCCGAGGCCGGCTTGGCGATCGAGATGGCGGCCACGATGCGCGACATCGGAGAGACGATCCACACCCATCCCACGATCTCGGAGACGTTCGAGGAGGCAGCGCTGCGAGCGCTCGGACAGCCCCGTCACCTTCCCTCGTGACGGCACCGACCGTTCGAATGATTGGCCCCCACGCGAGTCGGGAACGATCACCACATGATCTCGCGCCGAACCGCATCCGCCGTCGCCGCCATCGTCCTCGTCGTCTCCGCGGCGGCGTGCGACGACGACACCCAGGAATCCGTCGAGGAGGAGGTCGAGTCGGCCGTCACCGAGGTGGTCGACGCCGTCGACGAGGTGAGCGAGGACGCCGTCGAACTGGCGGTGCGCAACTTCGCCAACCAGCAGGGCGGCCAGGAGTTCGAGGATGCCGGCCATCCGATCGACGGCGATCTCGACTGTGAGGCCGATGCCACGAACGACCTGACGGCAGTGGACATCAGCTGCACGGGCACGACCGTCGACGGCGGCGAGGCGTCACTGAGCGGTACCACCTCGGAGCTCCCGGGCATGTCGTTCGACGAACTCGACGGCGACTTCACGGGCTCGGTGGACGGCACCGAGGTGTTCAGCACCGAACGCCTGGGCGGCTGAGCCATGACCGTCACGGTCCGACCGATCGACACGACGAGCCTCGGCGACCGGAGCTACCTCGTCCACGACGGCGACGTCGCCGCCGTGATCGACCCCCAGCGCGACATCGACCGGGTGCTCGACATCGCGCAGCAGGCGCGGGTGCGGATCACCCACGTCCTGGAGACGCACGTGCACAACGACTACGTCACCGGCGGTCTCGCCCTCGCCCGGCGGGTGGGGGCGGACTATCACGTGGCCGCCGGCGAACACGTCTCCTTCCAGCGCACCGCCGTCGACGACGGGATCACCCTCGGCGTGGGGTCGATGACCATCGAGGCCGTCGCCACCCCCGGACACACACATCACCATCTGGCATACGTGGTTCACGACGCCGTCTCGTCGACGGGCCGCCCGTTCGCCGTGTTCACGGGTGGTTCACTGCTCTACGACACCGTCGGCCGCACCGATCTGCTCGGCGACGCCGACACCGATGAACTCACACGCGCCCAGTGGCGCTCGGCGCGGGCGTTGCTCGATCGGCTCCCCGACAACGTCCACGTGCTCCCCACGCACGGCTTCGGCAGTTTCTGCTCGTCCGGTCCGGCGTCGGATCGTGCCGACGGCACCATCGCCGACGAACGCGCCGGCAACCTCGCCGCCATCATCGACGACGAGGACGCGTTCGTGCGCGAGTTGCTGCAGGGCCTGACCGCGTATCCCGCCTACTACGCCCACATGGACCCGCTGAACCGGGCCGGCCCCTTCGAGCCCGATCTGTCCCCGCTGCCACCGATCGCCGCCCACGATCTCCGGCGCCGGCTGGAGCACCGCGAGTGGGTGATCGACGTGCGTGAGCGTCGGGCATTCGCCACCGAACATCTCGCGGGCTCCATCGGCGTGGAGCTGTCGGAGTCGTTCGCCACCTACGTGGGCTGGCTGCTGCCGTGGGGCGCCCGGCTCACCCTGCTCGGGTGGTCGCCCGACGACATCGCGGCCGCCCACCGAGAACTGGTCCGGATCGGCATCGACCGGCCCTCCAACGGCGCAGTCGGGCCCGTCGAGGACACGGCGGGCGACCGCCCCGTGCTCCGCTATCCCGTCGTCGACTTCGCCACGCTGTCCGAGCGGGTGCAGACGGAGATGGATTCGCCGGTGCAGGTGATCGACGTGCGCCGGCTCGACGAGTTCCACCAGCGGCACCTCGAACGTGCCCATCACGTCCCGCTGCACGAGCTCGCCGACAGCTTCCACCACATCCCGCCCGGCGAGTTGTGGGTGCACTGCTCCACCGGTGCCCGCGCCTCCATCGCGGCCGCGCTGCTCGAACGCGAGGGCCACCACGTGGTGCTGATCGACGACGACCTCGACAACGCTCCCGCGCACCTCCTCTCCCCCGCCCCCTGACCAGGCCCGACAAGGCGATGAGCGAAACCCCGCGATTCGGTGGTCTCGCTCATCGCCGGAGCCCCGGAGCGGGCGTTTCCAGGGGTGGGGAGGCGGGTGGACGCAGGATCATGCTCGAAGGCCTCTTCCGACCGACGTCGATCGCCGTGGTCGGGGCGTCACGAGAGCGTCGAGCCGTCGGCCGCCGGATCCTCGATGCGTTGATCGCCGGTCCGTTCGACGGCCCCGTCCACGCCGTGAACCCGGCGACCGACCACGTCGGTGCCGTCCCGACCCGGGTTCCCGCCTCCTTCCGCCACCGCTCCTCACCAGTCGGTGTGGAAGTCGCCGTCGCGATCGATGCGGCGGTATCCGTGCGCGCCGAACACGTCGCGCTGCGCCTGCACGAGCGCCGTGGGCAGCCGCTCGGCGTGCAGCGCATCGTGCCAGGCGAGCGCCGACGACAGGATCGGCACCGGCAGACGTCGCTCGACGGCGGCGACGACGGTGCGTCGCCAACCTCGATCGGCGCCGGCCGTCATCTCGGCGATGCTGGGTGCGGTCGGCAGGTCCCCGTACTGGGCGAGTGCGGTCATCACGTCGTCGAGCAGTCGCGAGCGGATGATGCAACCGGCGCGCCACACGGCGGCGACGTCCTCCAGCCGGTAGCTCCAGTCCTGTCGCTCGGCGGCGGCGTGCAGCAACTCGAATCCCTGGGTCAGCGCGACGAGCCGGGCGCCGAGAAGTGCGTCGGCGGCGTGGCCTTCCAGGTCGGCGTCGGGGATCTGTACGACCGGTGCGGCCGGGTGGACGTCGTGCTCGGCAGCTGCCGAGCGCGCTGCGGCGCGGCGCTCGGTCAGCGACGACAACGATCGGTGGGCGGAGGCCTCGGCGATCGTGGTGGCCGGCTCGCCGAGGTCGAGCGCCTCGATCGCCGTCCACCGGCCGGTTCCCTTCTGCGACGCCGCGTCCGCGACGGCGTCGAGCAGCAGCCGGCCGTCGTCCGACAGATCGTCCCGGCGGCGCAGGATGGTCACGGTGATCTCCAGGAGGTACGAGCCGAGCCGGCCGGCGTTCCACCGCTCCAAGGTGTCGGCGACGGCGTCGGCACTCCGTCCGCAGTGACGGAGGAACTCGACGACCTCGGCGATGGCGCCCATGTCGGCGTACTCGATGCCGTTGTGGACCATCTTCACGAAGTGTCCGGCACCACCGTCACCGAAGTATCCCGCGCAGGGTGTCCCGTCGGGGGCTCGGGCCGCGATCTCCTCCAGCATCGGAGCGACGAGATCGTGGGCCCACCCGTCGCCGCCGGCCATGATCGACGGCCCGCTCAACGCGCCCGATTCGCCACCCGAGACACCCACACCGAGAAACCCGACGCCGTGCTCGGCCGCGGCGCGCGCCCGCCGGTCGGTGTCGCGGAAGTGGGCGTTGCCGGCGTCGACGAGCACGTCGCCGACGTCGAGATGGGGCACGAGTCCGTCGATCACGGCATCGACCGGGTCGCCCGCCTTCACCATGATCACCACGACGCGCGGCGGTTGCAGTGCCCCGGCCACCTCGTCGAGTTCGTCGACGCCCACGAAGTCACCCTCCCCGCCGTGATCGGTGAGGAACTGCCCGGTCGTGGCGTCGGTGCGGTTCTGGACGATGACCCGTCGGCCAGTGCCGGCGATGTTGCGCGCCAGCGCCGCTCCCATCACGCCGAGCCCGGCGACGGCGAACGACGGGCCGGTGGCGGAGCCTGCGG
>JAWLEC010000132.1:0-8518 GCA_041686315.1 Ilumatobacteraceae bacterium | reverse complement strand
CGACGCCTGCACGACGGCGCCGACGTACACCACGAGCACGACCGCGATGGTGATGCCCACCGACAGTCCGGCCATCAGCGGTCCTTCATCCGCTTCGGGTCGGCGGTGGCCGGATCGTCGGGCCACTGGTGCTTCGGATAGCGACCGGCCATGTCCTTGCGTACCTCGCTCCACGACCCGGCCCAGAACCCGGGCAGGTCGGCGGTGACCTGGATCGGACGGTCGGCGGGCGACAGCAGGTGCAGGCGGATGGCCGTCGGTCCGGCCATCGGGTGTTCGGTGACACCGAAGAGGTCCTGCACGCGGACGAACGCGTCGGGCTGCTCGCCCGAGTAGTCGATCGGGACCGAACGACCCGACGGCAACTCCAGCGTCGGCGGCGCGAGATCGTCGAGTTGGCCGCCCTCGGGCCACGGCAGCTGGCTGCGCAGCACCATCGCCACGTCGAGCCGGTCGAGGTCGCGGCGGCCGGTGGCGCCCGGCAGGTAGGGGACGAGCCATTCCTCGAGCGTGTCGACGAGCGTGGCCGTCGACCAGTCGGGCCACGGATCGCCGATCGTGCGGTGGAGGAAGCCGACCCGTTCACGCAGCGAGCGGGCCGTGTCGGTCCAGCGCAGCTGGCCGAGCCTCGTCACCCGCAGGCGGGCCATCAGCGCCGCCATCGCCTCGTCGCCAGGCTCGGGTGGGCCCGACCGTTCGCCCAGCCGGATCGCTCCGAGCCGCCGCTCCACGGTCTCGACGAGATCGTCACGGTCGGCGTCCCAGGCCACGATGCGACGCTCGGTGATGTCGGGCCCGAACAGCGAGATCACCTCGTCGGCGTCGACCGCCGCCGCCAGGCGGATGCGGGCACGATCGCGGCGGCCGTCGAGATCGGCTGCCACCAGGAACGCCTCGTCGGCCAGCGGGTCGTCGTCGGGCAGCCAGGCACCGCTGCCCGAACGCAGCTGGAACTGTCCAGGTCGGCGCCGGGCGGCGAGCCGGTCGGGGAAGCCGAGGAGCAGCACGGCGCCTGCCCGGTCGGCGTCGACGGCGTCGAGGTCGAGGCGGATGCCCGCCCGTCGGGCGAGGTCGTCGGCGCGCTGGCGCAGCCGGTGGAGAACGCCGCGGTCGGCGGCGTCGTGACGTCGACGTCCCGACAGGGCGTCCACCCGCAGCGCCAGGTCGGCGGGCAGGTCGTCGGGTCGACCCCGGAAGAGGTCGCGTTCCTCGATCAGTGTGGCCACCACGCAGGCCAGGCTCGACTGTTCGACGGCAACCATCCGCGCCAGCCGGGGATGCACGGGCAGACCGAGCATCCGCCGGCCGACAGGCGTGATCGCCCCGTCGTCGTCGATCGCATAGAGCTCGCGCAGCAGCTCGCGAGCCTGCGCCAGAGCGGCGGCCGGTGGTTCGTCGACGAAGCGCAACTCGTCGGCCCCGCCCCAGGCGGCCAGCTCGAGAGCGAAGCCGGCGAGGTCGGCCTGGGAGATCTCCGGCGACCGGTGGGCGGCGCGCGTGCCGTGTTCGAGCTTGCTCCACAAGCGGTACGCCGCACCCGGCTCGGTGCGCCCCGCTCGTCCCGCCCGCTGCTCGGCCGAAGCCCGGCTGGTGGACACCGTGGTGAGCCGGGTCATGCCGGTGCGGGCGTCGAACCGCGGCTCGCGCGCCAGCCCACTGTCGACCACGATGCGCACGCCGTCGACGGTCAACGACGTCTCGGCGATGTCGGTCGACAGCACCACCCGCCGCCGCCCGGGGGGAGACGGAGCCAGCGCCGCATCCTGCTCGGCAGGCGTGAGTGCGCCGGCCAGTGGGAACACGTCGACGTCGGGCCCCACCACGTCGACCAGTTGCGCCTCGGTCCGACGGATCTCGCCGATGCCGGGCAGGAACACCAGCACATCGCCCGGCTCCTCGGCCAGGGCCCGCACCACTGCCGACACGACCGCCGGTTCGATCCGTTCCGGGCCGCCGCGTCCCGGTCCGCCACCGGGTCGACTCCGCCGTCCTCCGGCTGTCCGCCCACGACCACCGGCCGGTGACCGGGGCACCCAGTTCATCGTGACGTCGAACATCCGCCCGCGGCTTTCCACCACCGGTGCGTCGAGCAGTCGGGTGAGACCTTGCGTGTCGGGCGTGGCCGACATCGCCAGGATCCGCAGATCCGGCCGGATCGATCCGGCCACGTCGAGTGCCAGCGCGAGCCCGATGTCGGTGGTGAGGTTGCGTTCGTGGACCTCGTCGAAGATCACGATGCCCACGCCCGGCAGCTCGGGGTCGTTCTGCAGGCGGCGGGTGAGCACGCCCTCGGTGACGACCTCGATGCGCGTCGCCGCTCCGATGTGGCGCTCGTCGCGCGTCTGGTAGCCGACGAGTTCGCCGACGGCGGTGCGGCTCGTGGACGCCATCCGTCGCGCCGCCGCGCGGGTGGCCAGGCGGCGGGGTTCGAGCATCACGATCCGGTTGCCCGCGAGCCAGGCCTCGTCGAGCAGTGCGAGTGGCACCACGGTGGTCTTGCCGGCGCCGGGCGGGGCGACGAGGACGGCGCGACCGGTGGCGGCCAGCACGGCACGCACGTCGTCGAGCGCCTCCACCACGGGGAGGTCGGGGAGATGGCGACCGGATGGCCGACGCTCCGGATGATCGGGGGGAAGGTCGGAGTGGGACAAACGGGTGCGGCCGGCGCTCAGCCGAGCGCCGGCGAACCGCGGAACGGGCCGGGGTCGCCGGGCCCGGGCACTTCGATCGACTTCCACCAGGTGACCTCGGCGACGGCGTCGGCGACCGCCTCCCACTCGGGCGGGTTCCAGCCCTGCGCCGCCGCAGCGACCACGCCGTCGACACGGATGAACACGAACGCCGGCAGTTCGTCGAGTCCGACCGCCTTCACCACATCGCGTTCGGGATCGCAGAACACCAGGAACTGCTCGGTCAGCGGGCCGAGGAACGCGCGCGCGTCGTCGGCGCCGGCGGTGACCATCAGGTTGATCCGGGCGTCGGACCCGCGGAACTGCTCGAGCACCCGCGTGGCGGCTCGGAGCACCCACGAACTCTCGTTGGTGTAGGGGTCGAGCACGACGGTGGCGAGGTGGAAGGTGGTGAGCCACTCCATGATCGGCCGGCCCTGGCCGAGGCCGTCCTTCACGAGCGGCGTGAGCACGAGGTCGGTCGGCAGCGGTTCGCCGAGTCGCTTCGGGGGGCGCGGTGCGGTGTCGGGAGTGGGGTCGGCCACGGGCAGGGATCGTAGCGACCGGACACGGCTATGGGGGTAATCGACTCGGGCCGCGGCGACGTCGGGGGCAGGGTCGGGGTACGTTCTGGAGGTGCACCCGATCGAGCATCTCCGCTATGTCGCTCGTGCCCAGGGCGCCGACCCGGTCTCGCTGGTGGAGGAGACCGCGCATGCGCTGGGATCGCTGCACTTCGATCCGGCGGGGCTGGTGGTGTCGTGCCGGCGCATCGTGGAGCGTCACCCGTTCACCGGTCCGCTGTGGTGGTTGTGTGCCAACGTCACCACGTCGGGTGAGCCGTTCGAGGCGGTGTGGGAGCTCGCCGACCGGATGCGCTCGGACTGCACGGGTGCCGAGCTCGCGGCGGCGCTGCCCGACGAGGCGACGGTGGCCACGATCGGTGACCCGCAGAGTGTGGGCGACGGTCTGATCCGTCGCGGCGACGTGCGGGTGCTGGCGCTCGACGTGCAGCACACGGCCACGTCGTTCGTGCGCCGGCTCGAGCGCTACGACGTGGACTACGAGCCCGTCGACGCCGGTGCCGCAGGTGCGGTCACCCGCCTCGCCGACGTGGTGCTGGTGGAGGCACTGGCGGTCGACAGCGACCGGGCCGTGGTGCCGTTCGGGTCGTCGACGCTGGCCGCAGCTGCACAGGTGTGGGGCACCGAGGTGTGGCTCGTGGCCGGTCTGGGCCGACGTCTGCCCGCCCCCTACGTGGATGCGATGGTGGCGAAGATCGACGGGCTGTGCGCCGATCTCGATCCATGGGATCTCGACGTGGAGGTGTTGCCGACGTCGATGGTGACCCATGTGGTGGGTCCGCACGGCAAGGTGCCGATGGGTCCGCCGGCGATCGTGGCCGACTGCCCGCTCGCCCACGAACTCCTCCGCTCCAGCCCCATCTGACCGCCGCCGCATCTGACCGCCGCCGCATCTGACCGCCGCCTCAGCGTCGTCCGCACACGCCGCGACGTTCGCGTGGGGCTGCTTCCGTTTGCGTGACGAAAATGTTGGGGCGTCCCGAAATTTCTGCAACGCAAACGTGTTGTGCCGCCGGCCTGCTGCGTTTGCGTGACGGTTTCTTCGGGCCGTTCCGAAATTTCTGCAACGCAAACGTGCTGAGTGCCGTCCGGATCGGTGCGCTGCGCCGGGGCAGGGAGGATCAGGCGGCGGGACGGATCCGGGAGCGGAGAGTGCTGATCACCCAGCGTGGCCGCTCCATCACGTCCTGGTAGGTGTACTCGAACACACGGAGCCCGAAGTCCTGGATCTCGTTGCGGCGCTGCGCATCCCGTTGCCGGTCACGTGGGGCCGTGTGGCCGTGCTTGCCGGTCACCTCGACCACCGCGCCGTCGACGTCGAAGAGGAAGTCGACCCGGGCGACGAAGGTGTTCTCACGGTTGAACACGGCCTGGAGCCGGGGTTCCGGGAGGCCGGCGGCTCGCACCAGTTCGAGGAACCGCCGCTCGAGCGGGGATTCCACGCCGCTCACATCGATCATGCACTCCACCGTGCGGCAGCCCCAGCGTCCCGACCCACGGAGCCCGGCCAGCCGCTTGCCCAACACTTCCGGCGACGACAGTTGCAGGCGCACGGCGCTGTCGATCGCTGCCTCGATCCGCCGCGGATGCGCCCGTGCGAGCGCCAGGTCGAAGATGGTCCGGGTGGCGGACGTGATCCGGAGCCCGCCCACCTCGGTGGTGTCGATCGTGGGCAGGCGCTTCGACGTGTGGACCACGAAGGGCACGGTCGGCGGGCGCCGTCCCCGGTCGATCGTGAACTCCACGACACCGGCGCGGGATCGGTCGAGGCCGTGCAGCGTCGCCGCCGCTTCGAAGCTGATCCAACTCCGATCCCCGAGGCACAGCAGGCCTGCCCGCAGCCGCCGCCGATGCGTGTCGGCCGACCCGCGCAGGGCGTAGACCCGTGGTGCGATGCGGCGGATCCAGCCGGTGGCGTCGAGCCGGTGCTGCTGCCAGTTCGACACGCCGTGGGTGCGGAACTGTGCGGACGTGAGCAGTCCGTCCTGGCCGTCGGCGAGTTCGAGCAGGTCGTCGGGAAGTCGCATGCCCGACCGGTGGGCGCCTCACCCCGCCGGAGGGAACCACGTTTGCGTGACGTTTTCCTTGGCCCGCTCCAACATTTCCGTCACGCAAACGGAAAGGGTCCGGGCCGCGGCGGTCGGTCACGGAGCTCCGATCGTTTGCGTGACGTTTTCTTTGGGTCCCTCCAACATTTCCGTCACGCAAACGGAATGGGCGCGCGCCAGAGGGTGGCCCGGCGGGCCCGTGCGGCGCGGGTCAGAGGCGGCGCTGGCCGGGGGGATGGCCGAGGATCTCGGTGATCAGCTCGCGGGCCTCGGCCTTGCGGTCCTCGGTGACGAAGATCCGGGCCATCGGCTCGGTCGTGTACATCGACGGGTTCAACCCGAAGTCGTCCGTCGTCACCGCGGGCACACCCTGGGCGTTGAGTTCCTCCACGATCATCGGCGCCATCCACTGCGGCACCCACCCGGCCTCCACCGTGCGGTCGGGGTTCGGCGGTTTCGGCGGATGCTTGCCGAACACCCAGTTCCACGCGTACCGGAACGTGAACGCCCGTTGCCCGCCGACCGTGGCGTCAGTACTGTCGGAGTCTCCGCCCACGGGATCAACCTACGGGACGTACCAACGAGGTGCCATGGCGAACATCGTCACCGCAGCCCTGCTGCAGACCGACTGGACCGGCGACAAGGAGTCGATGATCGCGAAACACGAACAGGCTGCCCGCGACGCCGCCGCCCAGGGCGCCCAGATCATGTGCTTCCAGGAGCTGTTCTACGGGCCGTACTTCTGCCAGGTGCAGGACGCCGAGTACTACGACGACACCGAGTACATCCCCGACGGCCCCACCACCCAGCGGTTCCAGGCGCTGGCGAAGGAGCTCGGCATGGTGATGGTGCTGCCGATGTACGAGATCGAGCAACCCGGGATCTACTACAACACCGCCGCCGTGGTCGATGCCGACGGCAGCTACCTCGGCAAGTTCCGCAAGCAGCACATCCCCCAGGTGAAGGGCTTCTGGGAGAAGTTCTACTTCCGGCCGGGCAACGGTGGATATCCCGTGTTCGACACCGCCGTCGGCCGGGTCGGTGTGTACATCTGCTACGACCGCCACTTCCCGGAAGGGTGGCGAGCGCTCGGCCTGAACGGCGCCGAGATCGTGTTCAACCCGTCGGCCACACACCGAGGCCTCAGTGAGTACCTCTGGTCGATCGAGCAGCCCGCCGCTGCCGTGGCGAACATGTACTACGTCGGTGCGATCAACCGGGTGGGGATCGAGCCGCTCGGCGACAACGACTTCTACGGGCAGAGCTACTTCGTCGACCCGCGAGGCCAGTACGTCGGCGACAAGGGCGATCCGCACGAGCCCGAGCTGATCGTGCGGCAACTCGACCTCGACCTCATCAAGGAGGTCCGCGACGGCTGGGCCTTCTACCGCGACCGCCGCCCCGACGCCTACGACGAACTGGTGGAGAGCTGATGGCCATCACACTGATCTCCGGCGGAACCGTCGTGTCGGCGGTGGGGCGCCGGGAGGCCGACGTCCTGATCGACGGCGAGTCGGTGGTCGCCGTCCTCGCCCCCCGCCAGGCCGCCGCCCTCGGCATCAGCCCCGAGCGCACCAT
Organism: Ilumatobacteraceae bacterium; assembly: GCA_041686315.1. Taxonomy (GTDB): domain Bacteria; phylum Actinomycetota; class Acidimicrobiia; order Acidimicrobiales; family Ilumatobacteraceae; genus Sva-07. The sequence goes on along the minus strand of JAWLEC010000132.1, from coordinate 1,639 downwards.
CGACGCCACCGGCAAGTACGTGGTGCCCGGCGGCGTCGACGTGCACACCCACATGGAGCTTCCCTTCGGCGGTACCGAGGCGTCCGACACGTTCGAGACCGGCACCATCGCGGCCGCCTGGGGTGGCGTCACCACGATCGTCGACTTCGCCGTGCAGAACACCGGGTTCAGCGTGCACGAACGCCTCGCCGAGTGGCACGAGAAGGCGGCCGGCAACTGTGCGATCGACTATGGCTTCCACCAGATCATCGGCGGCGTCGACGACGAGTCGCTGAAGGCCATGACGTACCTCGTCGACAACGAGGGCATCACCAGCTTCAAGCTGTTCATGGCGTACCCGGGCGTGCTCTACTCCGACGACGGCCAGATCCTGCGCGCCATGCAGAACGCCTCCGAGTCGGGGGCCATGATCATGATGCACGCCGAGAACGGCATCGCCATCGACGTGCTGGTCGCGCAGTCCGTCGCCCGCGGCGACACCGACCCGAAGTTCCACTCGCTCACCCGGCCGGCCGAACTCGAGTCCGAGGCCACGCATCGGGCCATCCAGCTCGCCAAGGTGGCCGGCAACGTGCCGCTGTACATCGTGCACATGTCGGCGTCGGGGGCACTGGAGGAGGTGGCTGCCGCGCAGCACGCCGGCCTCAACGTGTTCGCCGAGACCTGCCCGCAGTACCTGTACCTCACCCTCGAGGACCAGCTCGCCCAGCCCGGTTTCGAGGGCGCCAAGTGGGTGTGCTCCACGCCGCTGCGCACCAAGCACGAACACCACCAGAGCGACCTCTGGAAGGGGTTGCGGATGAACGAGCTCGCGGTGGTGTCCACCGACCACTGCCCGTTCTGCTTCAAGGACCAGAAGGAGCTGGGCGATCCGGCAAGAGGGAGCGACTTCTCGAAGATCCCCAACGGCATCGGCGGCGTCGAGCACCGCATGGAGCTGCTCTACCAGGGTGTGGTGGCCGGCGAGATCAGCCTCGAGCGGTGGGTCGAGACGTGCTGCACCACCCCGGCGCGCATGTTCGGCCTCGACCGCAAGGGCGTCATCGAGCCCGGCGCCGACGCCGACATCCTCGTGTGGGACCCCAATGGGCACACGAGGATCGGCATCAACGACAAACACCACATGAACATGGATCACTCCGCCTACGAGGGATTCGAGATCGACGGCAAGGTCGACACGGTGCTCAGCCGTGGCACCGTCGTGGTCGAGAACGACACCTTCGTCGGCACCAAGGGCCACGGCAGGTACGTGAAGCGGGGCCTGTCGAACTATCTCCACTAGTTGCCGGCGACGTTGCATCCGGTGTCAGACACCGGATGCAACATCCGTCCCCACCGCCTCGCCAACGTTGCATCTGGTGTCCGACACCGGATGCGACACCTCAACGAAAGCATCGAGAGCATGAAGACCATCTCCCACTGGATCGACGGCAAGATCGCCGAATCCACCTCCGGCAGCACGTCACCCGTGTTCGACCCGTCCACCGGCGAGCAGACCGCATCCGTCGGCCTGGCGTCGGTCGGCGAGGTCGACGCCGCAGTCGCGGCGGCGAAGGCGGCGTTCCCCGCATGGCGGGCGACGTCGCTGTCGCGCCGCGCCGAGGTGATGTTCCGCCTCCGCGAGCTGATCGACGCCAAC
>JAWLEC010000013.1:0-35298 GCA_041686315.1 Ilumatobacteraceae bacterium | reverse complement strand
CGGTCACCGGAGCGCAAGCGCGCTTCGCTCGACGATCGCTCGACCGGGACCGTCTGCGGCGAGACGGGACGTTCGGGTGTCAGTGGTCGACCGATGCCCTCGGTCGGGAGTCCTCGGTGAGATAGGCGGTGGTGGACGGGAACGCGATGGCAGTGCCCACCTCGTCCACCACGCTGGAGACGATCAGCAACAGGTCGTGTTGGGCCAGCATGAACTCGTGGTAGCTGCCGGTGTCGACGTAGGCGCGCACCTCGATGTCGATGGACGAGGTGCCGAACTCGGCCACCGTGACGCGTGGCAGCTGATCGTCCACGAGCACTTTCGGGTGGTCACCGATCCGTTCACGGAGCATGGGCACCAGCGCGTGGAGCTGCTCGAGCGTGGTCTCGTACCGGACACCGATCGTGTGGAGGAACAGGGACTCCTTCCGCTCGGTGAAGTTCGTGACCGTCGACTTCGCGATGTCGCCGTTGGGGACGTTGAACAGCGTGCCGTCGAGCTTGCGGATGCGAGTCGAGCGCTGGCCGATCGCTTCGACATGACCGCGGACGCCACCGAACTCGACGAGGTCGCCGACCCGGAACGGCTTGTCGGCGAAGAGTGTGAAGCCGCCGAGCACGTTCTCCACGGTGCTCTGCGCAGCCAACCCCGCCACCACGCCACCCACCCCGAGACCCGTGAGCAGGCCGAGAGCGGGAATCCCCAAGTCGTCAGCCCCGAGGAACAGGATGCCGGCCACCGCAAGCACCCCGACGAAGCGCGAACTCAGCCGGACCAGGTTCTCGTCGTACCGCTCGCCGGCGATGACCGGGGTGGCGACCACCCACTCGGCGATCAGCCGGATGACGATCCATCCGAGCCAGGCGAGGCCGATCACCGTGATCGAGCTGCTCGAGAACAGCACGATCTGCGCGACGTCGCCGCTGACGTTGACCTGATCGGCGACGTACGTTCGCCCCATGCCGGTCAGCACGAGCAGCACGATCGGAGTCGTCATCGCCCAGAGGTACCCGGACACGGTCCCCTTCTCGCCGCGGGTGCCGACCAGCCGATGCCACAGCGCCACCGACACCAAGACGAGGACGAGCGCGATCGCCGCGGCTGCGATCTTCCACAGGGGGGTTCCCAGCACGACGTCGTCGAACACGTCGGGGAGCGCGTCGACCAGTCCCGAGGGGACGAAGCGTCCGGTGTAGTCGGTGTCGATCGAGCGCCAATCGGTGATCTCCCGGTCGGGAAACAGCACGGGCTGATCATCGACCTGCTCCCGCCAGCCAGGCAGTCCCTCGACCGTCTGCTGGGAGAAGACCCAGGCTCCCGGCGGGATGCTGTCCTCGAGGCGGACCAGGGTGATCTCGGTGCCGGGCAGCACCCAGAACGTCAACTCCTCGTCCTCGACCTCGGTCTCGTCGGGGATGTTCCTCAGCGGGGGCACCGGGACTCGCAGCAAGATGTCGGCCAACGAGACGAACGACTGGGTGAGTCGCTCGTTGAGTGCCGTGTCGGGCACCTCGGAGAAGTCGAAGAGCACCTCGACCGCGGCGAGCGCCTCCCTGGCGCGCTTGCGCGTCGCGTCGGACGGGTTCTCGAACGCCGCCAGGGCGGCCTGCTCGACCTCGACGGTCTGGTCGAGGAACGACGAGAGTGTCGCCCGCGGACTCGTGGTGTCGAGCGGTTCGAGCGGTTTCTCCTGGGCGGAGACCGCAGGCGCCGTGGACAGCACTGCTGCCATCACCAGCCCGACGGCGAGGAGCATCCGGGTCGTCACGGCTCCGGCGCGGTGCCGAGTCGTCGCGCTGCTCCGCATGATGAGAACCAGGGTACGCGCGCGGTCTCCAGCTGCGCCGACACGACGCCACAACCGTTTGCTCGCGACCGCACCGACCGTCGGGCGTGACGGCATCATGGGTGATCGTGAGACGACCGAGGACCGGTTCGCCGGCGACCGCCCGCACGCACGAGGGAGCGGAGACCCGATCCGTGCGCTCGGTGATCGTGTTCGTGGCGGCGCTCGCCATCGTGATGGCGTTCGGCGTGGAGGCGATGCTGCCGGCATTCGACGAGATCGACGCGGAGTTCGGATTCTCCGAGCGTGGCCTGAGCGTGTCGCTGCTCGTGACCTCGGTGCTGATCGGGATGGGGGTCGGGACGCTCGTGTGGGGCCCGGTCTCCGATCGGATCGGGCGTCGCGCCGCGCTCGTCACGGGGTTGGGCATCTACGTGCTGGGAGCGCTCCTCTCGGCCTTCGCGCCGAATCTGGAACTGGTGCTGCTCGCCCGCGCGGTCTGGGGATTCGGTGCGGCGGCGCCGGGATCGTTGCGGTACGCGATCGCCCGCGACCTGTACGACGGTGATCGGATGGCGCGCGTCGTGACGATCGCCACGGCCGTGTTCCTCATCGGTCCGCTCCTGATGCCGATCGTCGGTGAGGTCATCTTGCAGTTCGGTCCGTGGGAGGCGATCGCGGTCGTCGGCGCCGTGCTGGGCTTGGTCCTCGCGGGCTGGGCAGTCCGTTTCGGCGAGACCATCCCGCCCGCAGCGCGCCGACCCCTGCGCTTCGGCCCGCTGCTCGAGGCCGTCGGAGTTCTCGCCCGGCACCGGCGAGCCGGCGGGGCGATCGTCGCCTCGACGTGCTTCTTCGCCTCGTTCTTCGTCTGGCTCGGCTCGGCACAACCGATCATCGATCGGATCTACGATCGCGACGACGATTTCATCTGGTTCTTCGCCACGAGTGGGTTGGCGATGTCTGCCACGTTGTTCGTCACGAACCGGCTGATCCGCCGCGTGGGAACGCGGCGTGTGGCCCTGCGGGCGTCGCTGGCGTTCGTCGCCGTCTGTGCCGTGGGGCTCGTCTGGTCGGTCGGCGTCGGAGGGTTGGCGCTCGGACCGTGGTTCGGCTGGGTGCTGCTCGCCAACTCCCTCGGCGCCGTGATGAGCCCCGTCTGCGCAGCACTCGCCCTCGATCCCGTCGGCGAGATCGCAGGGGTCACCTCCGCCGTCCTCAACTTCGCCGCCCTGGCGATCGGCGGATCGCTGGCCGCGCTCGTCGACGCCCGGATCGACGACACCGTGACCCCGATGATCGCGGGATCCTTCGTGTTCGGCCTCCTCGGCGCGCTCACGCTGTGGTGGAGCCAGGCGGGCCCGTCGCAGTCCTCCACCTCCCCACGGACGACGACGGCGTCCGTCTCCCCGATGTGATCGCGCGCCGTGCGCGCCGGAGGTCCGGGACCTCAGCGGTCCCGGACTTCCATTCGTCGTCACCAGCTCTGCAGTCGGTAGCGGGATTCACCCCGTGCCGAGGCTGTTGGAGCCGGGCCCTTCGGTGGCGGTGGGCCATTCGATGACCATCACGTCGGGTGTGGTCGGGGCGAGGCTGTTGGAGCCGGGCCCTTCGGTGGCGGTGGGCCATTCGATGACGCCGACGTCGTCCACGTCGGTACCACCGTCGATCGCGATGACGAGCGCCGTGATCATGCCGGCCAGCGCCAGCAACATCACCGGCACCCAGCCCAGCCAGCGGACGTGTGTCCTCGCGCCGCCGGCCCGGAGGGCCTCACGCAACCGATGCTCACGCACCTCGTGCGATTCCGGCACCCGTTGCGGTGCCTCGGTCACGGTCTCCCGAGTGGCTTGTTCATGTTCTGGTCGATGGAGCACATCAGCCATGACACACCTCCTTTCGGTCGGTTCCTTCTCTTCTCTTTCCTGATTCCATTGTCCTCGCCCGGGTGGTGATCGGGATCGGAATCGACCGTGGCATCCTGGAATCCTGCTGGTGAGTCGCTGGAGGACTTCCAGCACTGGCATTCCGGACTGCAGTGTTCACACTGGGAGTCAGGGAAGTTCTGTCGTGGTGGCGAAGCCGATGATCCGGATACTCGGCCCGATCGACGTCGTGACGCCCGATGGCGTCCAGAGCGTCGGCGGCCACCGTCTCCGAGCCGTGCTCGGAGCGCTGGTCGTCGCCGCCGGACGTGCCGTCGGCATCGACCATCTCGCCGAGGTCGTCTGGGGGGAGGATCCGCCGGCCACCGCCGCCAACACGCTGCAGTCGTGCGTGTCGGACCTTCGCCACGTCCTCGGTCGCGAGGCGATCCGCACGATCGACCACTCCTACGAGCTCGACCTCGATGTGGTCGACATCGACGTTCTGGACTTCCAACGCACACTCCGCCTCGCCGACATCGCCGCAGACGACCCGTCGGAGCGGTGGCGGCTGTGTGGCGAGGCGCTCGGCTACTGGCGGGGCCGACCGTTCGGCGACCTCTCGGACGAGCCGGCGTTCACGCTCGAGTCCTACCGCCTCGACGAACTGCGCATGGCTGCGGTCGAGCTCGGCCTGGAGGCCGACCTCGCACTCGGACACCACGAACTCGTGGTCGGGGAGCTGCAGAGTGCCGTCGAGGAGTATCCCTATCGCGAGCGACTCTGGCTGCTGCTCGTCACCGCACTCGCCCTCGACGATCGGCGCGTCGAGGCGCTCCGCGTCTGTTCACGACTGCGGCGGATCCTCGGTGACGTCGGTCTCGAGATCGGTGACGAGATCGCCGCCATCGAGCGGCGGATCCTCGACGGATCGCCCGCATCCGGCGACGGAACAGGGTGACGTTGCATCCGGTGTCAGACACCGGATGCAACGCGACCCGCGGAGCGGCGAGTTTGCTCGCACAGGAATGCGGGAACCGCGTCGACACATGAGCCTGATCCTCGAGTCGCGCCCCGGACGGAGCGATGCCGCGGCCCGGTCCCCGTCGGCGCCGGAACTGGCCGATGACACGAAGCGCCGGCTCCGGATCGCGAACCTCGCGGCGGCCGGATTCCACCTCGTCTCCGCCGTGGTGTTCCTGCTCGTGGTCAACGACTTCGAGCTGCCGATCACCACGTCGTTCGCCACCCAGGACCCGGCCACGCTGACCGGCCCGCCCCCGACGGAGGTCCTCACCGACGTCACCATCGGCTACGGCGTCGCCGCGTTCGCACTGCTCAGTGCGCTCTTCCACCTCCTCGTCGCCACCGTGGCGAACGGCAGCTACCACCGTGGGCTGGCCCACACTCAGAACCCGTATCGCTGGATCGAGTACTCGCTCAGTTCGACGCTGATGATCGTGCTGATCGTGATGCTGCTCGGCGCCTACGACGTGGGCACGCTGATCGCCGTCGCCGGTGTGAACGCCTCGATGATCCTGTTCGGCTGGCTGATGGAGCGCTACAACCGCCCCGGCGCAGACGACGTCGACTGGTACCCGTTCGTGTTCGGCTGCATCGCGGGCATCGTGCCGTGGGTGGTGGCGGCGGTGTACTTCGCCGGTGCGCTCGGCAACGCCGACGAAGCCGTGCCGGTGTGGGTGTGGGGCATCCTGTTCAGCGTCTTCGCCTTCTTCAACGTGTTCGCGGTGAACCAGTTCCTCCAGTACCGGGGTGTCGGGCCGTGGCGGAGCTACGTGTTCGGGGAGGGCGTGTACATCGCCCTCTCGTTCACGGCGAAGGCGGCACTCACGTGGCAGGTCTACTTCGGCACCGTGCGCTGACCGTCCGGCGGCGCGAGGATCCAGCGGATCCTCGCGTCACCGTCAGACGATGGCGTGACGTCGCAGGACGTCGAACGCCTCGATGGCGGTGGCCAGGGAGCCGGCCGGGTCGTCGGGCGGTGACGGATCGGTTGCCGCAGCGGGTGGTTCGAAGCCGGTCGACGCTGCCGCGTTGGCGTACCAGCCGCGCCAGAGCTGCCACTGCGGCTGCATCCCGGCGGTCCAGGTCAGCGCGTCGGGGCGTCGGGGCAGCCCGACCCGATCGCACCACGCGCCGACGATCCGGTGGGGATCGGAACGCAGGGTGTCGCTGTCGACCACGGCCGGTGCAGTGCCCGTCACCGACTGCACCCGGCGGAAGAGTTCGAGCTGCGCCGTGTATCCGGCCTCGTCGTCGGTGAAGTCGGGCCAGTGGCGGCGCAGTGACGCCAGCGCTGCCGCCGGGTCGCGGATCAAGAAGGTGTGCGACATCTCGGCCAGGGCGTCGTCGCCGATTCCCGGGGCGGCGTGGTACGCCATGTCCTTCACGAACACGTCACCCTCGGCCGCCGAAGCGAGCACGCCCTCCTCCACTGCTGCGTACGTCGACTCGGGGAATGTCAGCGGGTAGCGGGCGGACCGTCGCTGCGGCCCGAAGTAGTAGGCGCGTGACCACGGCTCGTCGAGCACGAGATGGTCGCCCCGTTCGATCATCATCCGCTCGAATGCCGTCGACACCGTGCGCGGCGTCGCCCACAGCACCCGGACCGTCATGCGGCGCCCATCACGATCGGAGCATCGCTCCGGCGATCTCCTTCACGAGCTTGGCGCCCACCATCGCCGTCATGTCGACGACGTCCCGTGACGGGTTCAACTCGACGATGTCGGCTCCCACGATCGGAGCCGGCAGTGCGTCGACGACGTCGAGCACTTCGCGGAACGTGAGGCCACCCGGCTCGTGGTGCGACACCCCGGGAGCCACCGACGGGTCGAGGCCGTCGAGGTCGACGCTCAGGTAGACCGGGCCGTCGATCGACGCCGGGTCGAACCGGTCGAGGTCCCGCGGGCCCAGCATCTCCACCCCGAACTTCGCTGCTTGTTCCCGCTGGTGGGCGTTGGCGGTGCGGATGCCGAGCTGGGTCAGCCGGGTCATGCACCCGTGCTCCATGGCGCGGGCGAAGGGCGAGGCGTGACTCAGCGGGTTGCCGTCGAGGTCGTCGTAGAGGTCGGGGTGCGCGTCGATGTGCACCACGGTGAGGCGTTCGTAGCGCTCGGCGACGGCACGCAGGATCGGAAACGTCACCGAGTGGTCGCCGCCCAGCGACAGCGGGCGCCGGCCGTCGTCGAGAATTGCACCGATCGACGCGGTGATCGCATCGGCATCGGTGGCCGACCCGCGCTCGTTCGTGAGGGCGACGTCTCCGGCGTCGCCGAGCGCGGTCACCACGTCGATGCCGCGTTCGGTGGCGTCGTTGCCCGAGCCCGATCGGAGCGCCTTGCGGATGGCCGCAGGGCCGCCGGCGCAGCCGAACAGGTGCGACGAGTTCGCGTCGAGGGGCAGCCCGAGCAGGGCGAGCGGGCGGCGGGTGGGATCGCTCACGTCGAGACGTCGGCCAGGTCGTCGGGGTCGGCCTCGTGCTCCAGGGTGATCTCGCGCACCCGGGCCAGCAGTACCTCGAGCGCCGGTCGGTTCAAGCCGCCCTCGGGGATGATCACGTCGGCATGGCGCTTGCTGGGTTCGATGAACCGCTCGTGCGCCGGTCGCACCGTCTGCAGATACTGGTCGATGACGAACTCGGGGGTGCGGCCACGCTCGGCGACGTCGCGCTGCAACCGCCGGATCAGGCGGATGTCGGCGGCGGTGTCGACGAAGATCTTGAGGTCGAAGCGCTGGCGCAGCGCCCGGTCCCACAGCACGAGGATTCCGTCGACGACGACGATGCGCGCCGGTGGGACCATGCGCACTTCCGGACTGCGGTTGTGCTGTTCGTAGTCGTAGACCGGCACCGGGACGGACGCGCCGTTGGCGAGCGCGGCGAGATGGTCGTTGAGCAGCGGCCAGTCGAACGCGTCGGGATGGTCGTAGTTGACGGTGCGTCGCTCGTCGATCGGCCGGTCCCCCAGATCGAGGTAGTAGGAGTCGAGCTCCAGCAGCGACAGATGGTCGGGTCCGGTGAGGGCGGCGAGCCGCTCGGTGACGGTGGTCTTTCCCGAGCTGCTGCCGCCGGCGACACCGATCATGAAGGGGCGACGAGGCACACCCGAACCCTAGGAGACGGTCGTCGGAATCGGGCGAGGGTGGGCGCCCGGAGAATCTGGTGCTTGTAATTCGGCCCGCCGACGGGGCAAGGTGTGCGGTGATGCTCGACGAACGCTCCGCCGCCATGCTCGACTTCGAACGCGCCTGGTGGAACAACGACGAACCGCGTGACCAGGTCATCCGCGCGCGCTTCCAGTGTTCCCCGGACGAATATCATGCTGAACTGACCAGGGTGCTCGACGATCCGGCAGCGATGGAACACGACCCGCTCGTGGTCCGTCGGCTGAAGCGGCTGCGTCTTCGGGCCCGGAAGGCTCGACTCGACGGGATGGCGTCGACCGGGGGAGAGGGAGCGCACGCATGACCAACGAGGATCCGAACGCAGTCACGTCGGGGGGCCCGCCCCGGCGGTCGTCGCGCCAGGGAGTGGGAGGGTCGCCGGTCGCCTCGACGTTGAGCATCGTGCTCGCCGTCGTGGCCGTGGTCGTGGGCTTTCTCATCCTGAACAACATCACCGACGACGGTGGCGGCACCGCCGATCCCGGTGACGGAGTCGACACCGGTGCCGGCACCACGGCGCCCGCCACCTCCGACGTCCCTGCCACCACCCAACCTCCGGCCACCACCGAACCGCCGCTCGTCACCGAGGGGGCGACGGTGATCGTCGCCAACGCGAGTGGGATCGGCGGGTCGGCCGGCCGCATGACCGACACGCTCGAACTCGCCGGGTTCACCACGGGCACCCCCACCAACTCCACCGCCGGCCAGCTCGAAGCGTCGGTGGTGTACTACGACCCCGGCATCGCGGCAGCCGAGGACGTGGCCAACTCGGTTGCCCGGGTGATGGGCGGGCTCACCGTGGAGCCGGTGCCGGATCCGGTTCCCGTCGATTCGGGGACGCTGGGCGACGCCGGGGTGTTGGTGATGCTCGGCACGAACGAGGCCGACCAGACGCTCGAGCAGATGTCGGGCGAGAGCGCTGCCACGAGTGACACGCCGTCGACCGGCACGGCGCCGGACGTCGCAGGTTCCACCGAGACCACCACCGGCTGACCCGTCGGTCCGGCCGCGGGGCAACGCGTCGAGAGATCCGCTAGGACGAATCGTCGCCGAGTCGAGCGGCGATCGCCTGCTCGATGCACCGCTTGGGTTCGGCGAATGCGGCGTCCTCGCCGAATTCGTCGATCAGCGAGACCACGTCGAGGTCACGGGCGTGGGCCCGCACCGTGGTCGTCTCTGCGTCGCCGACCACGGCGAGCACGGGCAGATCGTGTTCTCGCGCGATCGACACGATGCCGCCCACCACCTTGCCGTCGAAGCTGGTGTCGTCGAGATGGCCCTCACCCGTGATGAGGAGGTCGGCGTCTCCGAGATGGTCGTAGAGGTCCACCTCGTCGGCGACCAGTTCGAACCCGGGCAACAGCGTCCCGCCGAGAGCGGCGAGGGCACCGCCGAGTCCGCCGGCTGCGCCGCCGCCCTCGATCGAGGTGACGTCGACTCCGTATTCCTCGTCGAACAGCTGCGTCATGCGGTCGAGCCGCCGCGACAGCAGTTCCACCTGCGCGGGTGTGGCGCCCTTCTGGGGGGCGAACACCCGGGCGGCATCGCTGAATCGCGTGGTGACGTCGCAGGCGACCAGCAGCTCGACCTGCTTGAGCCGGGAGATGGCGGTGATCGCGCGGATCGCCCCGAAACCGCCGTCGGTGGTGGCCGAACCGCCGAGCCCGACGATGATGCGTCTGGCGCCGGCATCGAGGGCGTGGTCGATCAGCTCGCCGGTGCCGGTGGTGCTTGCGTCGAGCGGCTCGTTTTCGTCGGCACCTCCGGCGAGCGTGAGGCCGCTGGCCCGCGCCATCTCGATGACCGCCGTGCCCTTCGAGAGGCGCCAGTCGGCACGGACCGGATCGCCGAGTGGCCCGGTGACCAGCGACGTGCGGTTGGCGCCGCCGAGGGCGTCGAGCAGACCGTCGCCGCCGTCGGCCATGGGCACTTCGACGCATTCGATGTCGAGTTCCCAGCAGGCGTGCCCGATGGCGCGGGCGACCTCGTCGGCCGAGAGCGTGCCCTTGAACTTGTCGGGGCAGGCGACGACCTTGCGGAGGCGACGGGCGGCAGCCATGCGGCGACGATACCGATGCTGCGCCACCGGCATTGTCGACCATGTCAGTCGGGATTGCGGCCGGTAGCATCTCGACCATGGCAGTGACCGTTCGCATCCCCACCACCATGCGCCCGTTGACCGGCGGAGAGAAGCAGGTCCCGGTCGAGCCGGGCACGCTGTCCGACATCGTGTCGGCACTCGAGGCTGCGCACCCTGGGCTGGGTGACCGGCTGGTCGACGAGGACGGCAACCTGCGCAAGTTCGTGAACGTGTTCGTCGACGACGACGACGTCCGGTACCTCGACGGTCTCGACACCAAGGTCGACGACGGTCTCACCGTGTCGATCATCCCCGCCGTCGCCGGCGGCTGACCCGCCCCCTCTTCCGTGTGCGTGACGCTTTCTTCGGGGCGTCCCGACATTTCTGCAACGCAAGCGGGTTCGGTGCCGCACGCTCGTTCGTTTGCGTGACGCTTTCTTCGGGGCGTCCCGACATTTCTGCAACGCAAGCGGGTTCGGTGCCAGGCTGGGCGGCATGAGCGTCATCGTCGAGGACCATCCCGTCGCCGGGCACGACCGCAGCGTCGTGCGCGTCGTCACGATCGACCGGCCCGAGGTGCGCAACGCCGTCGACGGTCCCACTGCGCAACTGCTCTACGACGTCTTCGTCGACCTCGACGGCGACGACGACGTGCGGGTGGCCGTGCTCGCCGGAGCCGGTGGAACGTTCTGTTCGGGCGCCGATCTCGGGGCCATCGCCGACGGGCGCGGCAACCGCATCGATGACATCGACGGCTCCGACATCGTCGGCTCGATCGGTCCGATGGGTCCGACCCGCCTCGTGCTCGACACGCCCGTGATCGCAGCCGTGGAGGGCTTCGCCGTCGCCGGTGGACTCGAGCTGGCCTGCTGGGCCGACCTCCGTGTCGCCGCCACCGACGCCACGTTCGGGGTCTACTGCCGGCGTTGGGGCGTCCCGCTCGTGGACGGTGGCACGATCCGGCTGCCGCGGTTGATCGGCCATTCCCGTGCGCTCGACCTGATCCTGTCCGGGCGGGGTGTCGACGGTGTGGAGGCCGAGCGGATCGGCCTGGTGACTCGCCTGGCGGGCCCGGGGGAGGCACTCGACATCGCGCTCGGTCTCGCCGCCGAACTGGCCGCGCTGCCGCCCATCTGCATGCGGCACGACCGTCGGTCGAGCTACGACCAGTGGGGGCTCGACCTGGGAGACGCCCTCGCCCAGGAGACCCGGCTCGGCCGGGCCACCATCGCGTCTGGCGAGACCGCCGCCGGGGCCACTCGTTTCGCCGGGGGAGCCGGCCGCCACGGTGCCCCCACCTGATCGCCCCACCCATCCGTTTGCGTGACGGAAATGTGGGGGCGCCCCAACAAATGCGTCACGCAAACGAACGAGCCGCGGCACCGCTGACGTTTGTGTTGCAGAAATGTCGGCACGCTCCAACAAGAGCGTCACGCAAACGAATGGGCGGGCGGGGTTGGAGCGGTTGCGGTGTTAGCAGTCGACGTCGTAGAGTGCTAGCAGGCGTCTCGCCGGACTGCGGGGCAGGACGGAGTCGCCGACTGCAACACGAGCCGGCGCCACCGCCCGGCACCACGAAGCATCGAGCACGTCCAACGGAGGACACACAGATGGCGAAGATGATCGCATTCGACTCCGAGGCTCGCCGCAGCCTCGAAGCCGGGATGAACCAGCTGGCCGACGCTGTGCGCGTCACGCTCGGCCCGAAGGGACGCAACGTCGTCCTCGACAAGAAGTGGGGCGCCCCCACCATCACCAACGACGGCGTCTCCATCGCCAGGGACATCGAGCTCGCCGACCCCTACGAGAGGATCGGCGCCGAACTCGTCAAGGAAGTCGCCAAGAAGACCGACGACGTGGCCGGTGACGGCACCACCACCGCCACCGTCCTCGCCTGGACGATGGTGCGTGAAGGGCTCCGCAACCTCGCCGCAGGCGCCAACCCGATGGGCCTCAAGCGAGGCATCGAAGCCGGCGTGGCTGCAGCGGTCGAGTCGATCCGCGACCACTCGATCGAGGTCGACAGCACCTCGCAGATCTCCCAGGTGGCGGCCATCTCCTCGGCCGATCCCGAGATCGGCGAGATGATCGCCAAGGCCATCGACAAGGTGGGCAAGGACGGCGTCATCACCGTCGAGGAGGGCCAGACCTTCGGCATGGAGATGGACCTCGTGGAGGGCATGCGCTTCGACAAGGGCTATCTGTCGCCGTACATGGTGACCGACACCGAGCGCATGGAGGCGTCCTTCGAGGATGCCTACCTGCTGTTCGTGTCGTCGAAGATCTCCTCGATCCGTGACCTCGTGCCGGTGCTCGAGAAGGTCATGCAGACCAGCCGCCCGCTGGTGATCGTCGCCGAGGACGTCGAGGGCGAGGCACTCGCCACGCTCGTCGTCAACAAGATCCGCGGCACGTTCAAGTCCGCCGCCGTGAAGGCCCCGGGCTTCGGCGACCGCCGCAAGGCGATGCTGCAGGACATGGCCACGCTCACCGGCGCCCAGGTGATCAGCGAGGACGTCGGCCTCAAGCTCGAGAACGTCACCCTCGACCTGCTCGGCGAGGCCAAGCGGGTCATCATCACCAAGGACGAGACCACGATCGTCGAGGGGGCCGGCTCCGAGGACGACATCAAGGGCCGGATCAACCAGATCAAGGCCGAGATCGAGAACACCGACTCCGACTACGACCGCGAGAAGCTCCAGGAGCGTCTCGCCAAGCTCACCGGCGGAGTCGCCGTGCTGAAGGTCGGCGCCGCCACCGAGGTGGAGCTCAAGGAGAAGAAGCACCGCATCGAGGACGCGGTGTCCACCACCAAGGCCGCCATCGAGGAAGGCGTCGTCGCCGGAGGCGGCGTCACCCTGCTGCGTGCCCAGGAGTCGGTGCTGAAGGTCGCCGCCGGCCTCGAGGGTGACGAGCAGACCGGCGCCCGCCTCGTGGCGACATCGCTCGAGGGTCCGCTGAAGCAGATCGCCGAGAACGCCGGCACCGAGGGCGGGATCGTGCTCGCCAGGGTGCGTGAGCTGTCGGGCAGCGAGGGCTACAACGCCGCCACCGGCGACTACGAGGACCTGGTGAAGATCGGTGTGATCGACGCCGCCAAGGTGACGCGTTCGGCCCTGCAGAACGCCGCCTCGATCGCGGCACTGTTCCTCACCACCGAAGTGGTGATCGTCGACAAGCCGGAAGAGCACGCACCCGCCATGCCCGGCGGGGACATGGACTTCTGACGGGCCGCCCGCTGTCCCCGAACGCGTGAACAGTCTGCGGGCACTCGCCGCAGACTGTTCACGCGTTGCGCGTTCGGGCGCGGGGTTCGGCTCGTAGCCTGTCGGCATGCGCATGGAAGTCGGGCTCGGAGTCGTCCATCTGTTCGGGAAGCCGAAGAAGTCGGTCGACCGAGACGCGGTGATCGCCGCCGTGAAGGCCGCGGAGGCCGACGACTGTCAGGTCATCACCGCGGCGCTGCTCGGCCACAAGGCCGACGTCGCGTTCATGGCGCTCGCCCCCGACTGGCTGACCCTGCGCCGGTTCCAGACCGCGTTGCAGCTCGCCGGCATCGACGTGGTCGACAGCTACGTGTCGATCACCGAGGTCAGCGAATACGCCAAGGGCATGCCCGAGCACATGCTCCAGGCACGCCTGTACCCGCAGCTGCCGCCCGAGGGGCTGAACGCGTTCTGCTTCTACCCGATGAGCAAGAAGCGCGAGGGCCACGCGAACTGGTTCGCCACGCCCTTCGACGAGCGCAACGAGATGATGATGGAGCACGGGAAGTCCGGCCGCACCTTCGCCGGCAAGGTCGTGCAGCTCGTGACCGGCTCGACCGGACTCGACGACCACGAGTGGGGCGTGACGTTGTTCGCCGCCACCCCGGACGTCGTCAAGGACGTCGTCTACACGATGCGCTTCGACAAGGGTTCGGCGCTCTACGGCGAGTTCGGCACCTTCTACGTCGGCTACCTCGACTTCGTCGACAACATCGTCTGACCGGCCGAGGGCGTCGCGCTCAGGTGCCGACCACGAACGTGCGTTGCAGCTGGTCGCGTCCGTCCTCGTCGAACGTGAACCGGTCGAACGTGGCACGTGCAGGGTCGCCCCGCCTCACGAGCAGTTCGGTGACACCCGACGGGCCGTTGTAGTCGATCTGCAGGCCGCTCTCGAGTGCCACCAGGCAGTCGGCGTACGTACGGCAGACCGAGCCACTGGCGCTCACCGATGCCATCTGCCCGGCGATGTCGCGTGGTGCATCCGAGCCCACCTTCTGGGCGGCCAGTGCGATGAGGTTCACGCAGTCGTAGGCGTTGGTGGCGAACGGGCCGGCCGGATCGAACGGCTCCGGTGTCGACTCGGCCTGGGGTCCCACCCCGATGATCTTGGTCCGCAGTGTCGGTGAGAGGCCTGCGATGCGCTGGGCCGCCTCGCCGGAGCGGATCGCGTCGTTGGTGATCACGGCGGTCAGGGCTCCGTCGACCGAATCCAGCGCTTCGAGGAACCGGGTGGACGTGGAGGAATCGGCGAGGATGATCACCACCTGGGTGTCCGACTCGGCGATGCCGCGCACTTCGTCGGTGAAGTCGTCGTCGGCGGGCGACAGTGCGATCGAGTCGGAGGTGGTGATCGGGCCTCCCGCCAGCGCATCGCGGACCGCCTCGTCGAGGCCGCGTCCGTAGGCGTCGTCGGCGTGCACGATCGTGGCTCGTTGGGCGCCCGTCTGGTCGGCGACCTCGGCGATCGCGGTGGCCTGCAGCGAATCGCTGGGCACCGTGCGGAAGAACAGCTCCTCGTCGGGATAGTCGTCGAGTGCGAGCGCGCTCGCCGTGGGAGAACAGGCGACGATGCCGGCCGACACGATTTCGTCGAGCGTGTTGAGCGCGATCACCGAGGATGCGGGCCCCACGATGGCGTCGACGTCCTGGTCGAGGAGCGCCTGGACGGCTCCGGCTGCGGTGGCCGCCGACGTGCCCTCGTCGACGACCACCGAGCGGATGGTGCGGTCGAGGACGCCGCCCGCGTCGTTGATCCGTTCGACTGCCAGCTCGGCGCCCTCCACGAGCGACACGCCGAGCGCCGGGTCGTTCACCGGCAGGAGGAGACCGATCACCAAGCGGCCGTCTCCGGTGGCCGGGGGAGTGATGGTGGTGGTCGTTGCCGTGAACGTGGTCGGCGGTGCAGCCTCGTCCTCGGACGAACAGGCGGCGGCGATCGCCGTGGCGGCCGCCACCAGGGCGAGCAGTCGGCGGCGCGTCGGTCGGGTCACGTCCGACACAGTAGAACCCCACCTCTTCCGATTGCCGCCGGGCCGACCCGGCCAACGGACAGGCGCACACGGTGACCGGTCGGACACCGCTCGTGGTATGGCGATCAAGAGTTCGTCTTGATCGGCCGGATTCGGAGAGTGGTCGGCCGACCGGGTGCGAATCTTGCCGGTGCGGGCGGGCGGGGCGCCAGATGTGCCCGGGCTCACCCGTCGGGTACGACGTCGATGATCGGCCCGCACCCGGCAGCAGCCGACCCGACCCCGAGCGAGACGACCACCCCGGATGGCCGATCACGGTCCCGTTCCGAGTGACCGGCAACTGGTGGACGCCACGCGGGCGGGTTCGGACGGGGCGTGGCGCGAACTCGTCCGTCGTCACGCCGCCGCCGTGCACGCAGTGGCCGCCGCCACGGGCCGACCGGCTCCGGCCCGCACGGCCCACGCGGCGTGGAGGCGCGTGCATCGCGAGATCCTGGGCGAGATCGCGGGTCGGGAGGGTCCGGTTCGCGCCGTTCGGGCGCGGGCGCTGGCGGCGATCGTCGACGGCACCTACGCCCCGGTCGGCTCCGATGGGCCACTGCCGGCGCCGATGGTGACCGGCGCCGGTGTGCCGACGGTCGTCCCGGACGACCGCTCCGGAGGTGTCGACGCCCCATCGGCCGGAGCACCGGCGCCGACGCGGGCCGAACTCGAACGGATCGCCGCAGCATTCGGCTCGCTGCCCGACGACTGGCAGACCGTGCTCTGGCACAGCTGGGTCGATCTCGAGCCGGCCGCCGTCGTCGCATCGCACCTCGGACGTTCGGTGGCCGCCACGCGGGCGCTGGCGGTCGTGGCCGACGCCGGTCTGTGCGAAGCGTTCCTCGCCGCCGAGCCTGCCGCCGGTATCCGGCCGTCGTGCCGGGACATCGTGCCCCTGCTGGGCGGCGCCCGGCGCAGCACTCTGTCGGCCACGCACGGGCGCATCGTCGAGGCGCATCTGCGCGGTCAGACCCGACACGCTGCCCCGACGCCGTGTGCCGACTGCGGCCGACGTCTGCGGATCGTCGACAACCTCGCTGCGCTGGTGCCGCGGGCGGTGGTGCCGGGCGTCACCGGTCTCGACGTGACGCGCTACCGATCCCTGGTCGGGGCAGGTCCCGACGCCATCGGTGCCGATGCGTTGACCGAGCAGCGGACCCAACGGGTCTCCCAGCTGACCCGGCTCGGTGCTGTCGCCGCGGTGGTGGTGGCGCTGCTGGCTGCCGCGTTCTTCATCCGAGTCCCGGATCTCCAGCGTCGGATCGCGGACCTCGCCGAGCCGCGCGACCGGATCGAGCTGCATTTCCCCGGTGTGCCACAGGGGTTGCTCCGGGAGGCGGACGGGGCGACACCCGACGTGGGTCTGGAGCTGTCGGCACCGGCGCCGGTCTTCGCCGGCGGTACCGGCACGGTCGACGCAGCCATCACCAACAACAACGGCACCGACCCCGCAGCGGTGGACTTCGAGATCCGCCCGTCCGCCGGGCTGTCGTTCGACCGGATCACCGAGGGCCCCGCGTCCTGCCGCCGGGTGGGCGAGACCGACGCGGCATGCGTGCTGCAGCTCGACCCCGGCGAAACGGAGTCGTTCTCGTTCCGCTTCACCACGGCCGCCGACGTCGGCAGCCGTCTCGTGGTGGTGCCGAGCATTCGGTCGGCGACCCTGGAGGTGCCGGTGGAACTCGTACCCGATCTCGTCGTCGCGCAGGTCGGGCGCAGTGACCTGCTGCTCGTGGGCAACCGCCTCGGACGCTGCACTGCCGCCGATGCGGGGTGTTCCGACGGAAGGCGGGAGTCGTCGTCGGATGTGTTGGAGCTGCCCACCGGAGCGGCGGTCGAGACGGCCCATCTGATGTGGGACGGCGGCGGGACGGGCTGGGCCCGCGAAGTCACGGTGGAGGTTCCGGGTGACGGATCGGAGGTGACGGTGACGGCGCAGCACGGTCTCGGGGGAACGTCGACGCCGTCGGGTGTCGATCCGGACGGGTTCGCGTCGATCGCCGACGTCACCGACCTCGTCCGGACCGCACGTGGCGGTCGCTACACCGTCACACGTCGGGCCGGAGCCCGGGGAGCCGGAACGTGGTCGCTCGTGGTCGTGACCGACGACTCGTCGCAGCCCCGCCGCCTGGTGGTGGTGACCCGTCCGGTCGTCGGTGTCGAGCCCGACCTGTCCGCCACGACCGCGGTGCCGCTGGACGGCACCGACCCGCCACGGGTCGGGTCGGTGCGGTCGCTGATCCTGCGCCTGCGGGCAGCGGGATCCCTCGGCGAGCACGCGGTGACCGTCGACGGGGGCGCCGTGGGCGGGGCAGATCCGTTCCGGTTGGCGGGGCATCCATCGGGTGTGGCTGCCTATGATCTCGACATCGAGAACTCCCCCCTCATCATCGAAGCGTCGTCGGCGGACGGCGCGGTACGCGTGTCCGTCGTCGGGTTCGCCGTCGACGTCGTGTCGTGACGCCGGTCGAGCGCGGACGCCAGATCGAGCGGGCCGCCGATCAGTTGAACTCGGGTGAACGCGGCCCCGGGGCCCCTGGTCCGGGGCTGGCGTCCTGCCGTCTGTTGGCCGAACTCACCGACGAATGGATGTTGGACGTGTTCGACGCTGCCGTCGCCGCGCATCGACCGTCGTGCCGGGTGGCGTTGCTGGCGATCGGCGGGTACGGCCGCGGCGAGTTGGCGCCGCAGAGCGACCTCGACCTGCTGCTCGTGCACGACGCCAAGCGCAAGAAGGTCTCGTCCGAGATCGAGCCGATCGCCAGCGCCGTCTGGTATCCGCTGTGGGACGCCGGCGTGAAGCTCGGCCACGCTGTTCGTCGCCTCGACGAACAGGTCGAGCTCGCCCGCGACGACCTCGACTCGGCGACCGCCCTGCTCACGGCCCGGCCGCTCGCCGGCGACGACGAACTGGCCGCCGAGGTGGTCGCGGCCGGGCTCGACCTGTGGCGTCAGCGCGGCGACCGGCACCTCGGCGAACTGCGTCGCCGCGTGAGGGAGCGCCAGGAGGCCGCGGCCGACGTGGCCTACCGGCTCGAACCCGACATCAAGGACGGCCACGGCGGGCTGCGCGACGTGCAGTCGCTGTGGTGGGCGCGAGCCGCAGGTCTGTCGATCTCGGGCGCCGACCTGGTCGATCTGGATCTGGCGTACGACCTGCTGTTGCGGGCGCGCGTGGCCCTGCACGTCACCAGCGGCCGCCCCGGCGACGTGCTGCGCCTCGAGGACCAGGACGCCGTGGCCACCACCGGAGGATGGTCCGACGCCGACACGCTGATGGCCGACGTCGCTGCGGCGGGCCGCTCGATCGCCTGGCTGGCCGACGAGAACTGGGAACGTGCCGTGGCCCCGCCCACCACCGAGCCCGAACGGGCCGTTGCGCCCGGCATCGTGCTGCGCGGCGGGGAGATCGAGCTGGGAGACGGCGCCGACCCCGTCGCCGACCCCACGCTGGTCCTGCAGGCCGCAGTGGCCGCCGCCCGGCACGGTGTACGCATCGGCCGGGAGACCCTCGACCGTCTGCACGACGAGATCGCCCCGTGGCCGGGAACCTGGCCGGTCGGTGCCACCGACGAACTCGTGGCGCTGCTGCTGGAAGGGCACCGTGCGATCGACGTGCTGGAGGCGCTCGACCAGCGCGAGCTGTTCTCCCGGCTGCTTCCCGAGTGGGAACCGGTGCGGTCGAAGCCGCAGCGCAACGCCTACCACCGCTTCACGGTCGACCGGCACCTGTGGGAGGCGGCGGCCAACGCCGCCGCGCTGGCCGGCCGCGTGGCCCGCCCCGACCTGCTGGTGCTCGGCGCACTCCTGCACGACCTGGGCAAGGGGTACCCCGGCGACCACACCGAGGTCGGCATGGACCTCGTCCGAGCGATCGGCCCCCGGCTCGGGTTGGCGCCCGCCGACGTCGACACGCTGGTGGCGATGGTCGAGCACCACCTGCTGCTGCCCGACGTGGCCGTCCGTCGGGACCTCACCGACGAGGCCACGATCCGCCAGGTGGCCGACGCCATCGGCACCGTCGAACGGCTCGATCTGCTGCATGCACTGACCGAGGCCGACTCGGAGGCGACCGGACCGTCGGCCTGGGGCGACTGGAAGGCCGGGCTGGTGAGTGAGCTGGTGGCGCGGGTGCGCCACGTCCTCGGTGGGGGTGACGTCAAGGAGGTCACCTGGCGCCTCTTCCCCGATGCCGAGACCCTCGCCAAGATGGCCACGGGCGAGTTCGGCGTCAGCCGTCGCGGGGATCTGATCACCGTGGTGAGTTCCGACGCCGCCGGCACGTTCAGCCAGGTGGCCGGTGTGATTTCGCTGCACGGCCTCGACGTGCTGAGCGCCCGTGCCCACTCCGACGAAGGGGGGATGGCGGCGTCGCAGTTCCGCATCGCGGTCCCCGAGTCGGGGGTGGACTGGCGTGCGGTGAAAACCGACCTGGCGCGTGCACTCGGTCATCGTCTGGCGCTCGAGGCCCGGCTGGTCGAGAGGGCGTCCACCTATCGACGGCGCCGGCGAACCCAGGCAGCGCCGCCCGCACCGCCGTCGGTGACCTTCGACGACGAAGCGTCGAGCAACGCCACGGTGATCGTCGTCCGCGCCGTCACGAAGGTCGGCATCCTGCACCGGATCACCAAGGCGCTCGGCGAGATGGGCCTCGACATCCGTCACGCCACGGTGCAGACGATGGGCATGGAGGTGGTGGACACCTTCTACGTGCGCACCGCCGACGGCGCGCTGGTCACCGACGGGTTCCACCGCAAGGAGATCCGACGTGCGATCCTGCACGCACTGGCGTGATCGGTGACCCACCTCGCCGTCGATGCCGTAGTTTGATCCCGTGACCGTGAGTGGACGCGACCTGGCGCGCTGGAGTGAGTCGTTGGCGGCGATCGCCCGGACAGGGATGGGTTTCACCGACAGCCTGTACGAGCGGGAGCGCTACGAGGAGATCCTCCACGTCGCCGCCGACATCAAGGCGGCTGCCCGTGAGATGGACGCCACCGCCGCCGAGCGGGTGGCCGTACAGCGCGAGACCGACCACTTCGTGCAGGAGTGGCTGGAGTCGATCGGCGAGGGCGTGCCGGGGTACGTCACGCCGAAGGTGGCGGTGGGGGCGATCGTCGGCAACGACCGGGGCGAGATCCTGTTGGTGCAGCGCAAGGACTCGGGCATCTGGCTGTACCCGACCGGCTGGGCCGACGTCGGCTACTCACCCGCCGAGGTGGCCGTGAAGGAAGTGAGCGAGGAGACCGGCATCGACTGTGAACCGCAGCGTCTGCTGGGTGTGGTCGACGGCCAGCGCATGGGCTTCAGCCGGTTCGGGATGTACATGCTGCTGTTCCACTGCACGGCGGTCGGCGGCGAACTGGCGGCCCATCCGCTCGAGACCGCCGACGTCGGATGGTTCGCCCCCGATGCGTTGCCCGAGGCGACGGCGGGAGCCCAGTGGTGGGGTCCGATGGCCTTCGCGGCGATCGACGGGGACGAGTCGCCCGCCACGTTCGACTCCGTCCGGACAGAGGTGTGGCGCCACGAGTGACGTTGCATCCGGTGTCGGACACCGGATGCAACATTGCGTGGTGAGCACCGGGTCAGTCGGAGTCGCGGTCGCGGAGGAACTGTTCGACTTCCTCCACGAGGGCGTCGGGATCGACCGGCGGGTCGGTGGCCATGTCGTCGCCGCCGGAGCGGGACTCCTCGTCGAGGTGTTCGTCGCTCAACTGCTCGAGCCGGGTGAGGTATTCGAGCATGTCGTCGTCGTCGCCGATGAGGGCGCCGACCTTGCCGTCGTACTCGGCGGCCTCGGACGCGAGCGCACTGAGGGGTGCGGGTGTGCCGATCATCGAGCAGGCGCGGTCGACCAGCGCCATCGCAGCCTTCGGCGAGGGGATCTGGGACGCGTAGCCGGGAACCGCCGCCCACAGCGATGCGGTGGCGAACCCGCTGCGGTTGAGGGCGTCGTGCAGCACGCCGACGATGCCGGTGGGGCCCTCGTACTGCGAGCGTCGCAGCTCGAAGCGGTCGATGAGGGTGTCGTCGGTGGCGGTGCCGATGAGAGGGACGGGACGCGAATGCGGCACGTCGGCGAGCAGGGCGCCGAGGGACAGCGCCATCGTGGCGCCGAAGCGTTCGGCGATGCCGACCAACTGTTCGCTGAACAGCCGCCAGCGCAGCGCCGGCTCGGGACCCAGGACGAGCAGGACGTCGTTGCCCGGGAGCGACACCGACCACACCCCCACGGTGGGCCACACGATCGAGCGGTGGTGCTGCTCGTCGAGGCGGATCTGGGGACGGACGGTGGCGAAGTCGGTGAAGGCCTCGGGATCGATCTCTGCCAGCGCCGAGGCGCCCCACGACTCGATCATCGTGCGCAACGCCGTGGAGGCGGCGTCGCCGGCGTCGTTCCATCCGGTGAAGGCGGCCACCATGACCGGCCGGGTCAGGGGCGGTTCCGCCAGCCAGCGGACGTGCTCGGTTCCCACGAAGTCCAACCTACCGGCATGGCCGGTGGCGTCCGCGACGTCGCGGTAGCGTCGCCTCGTGAGCGAGCATCCGAACACCTCCGCGTCACCGGCGCTGCAGATCGGCGAAGCCGCCGTCGTCGACGACGAGCTCGTCGAGGCGTTCGCCCGCCTCGTGCCGCAGTTGTCGTCGTCGTCACCGCCGCCCACTCGCGGACAGCTCGTCGAGCTGGTCGACGGCCCCGACACCGTGCTGTTCGTCGCCCGGGTCGACGGCCGCATCATGGGCAGCCTCACGCTCGCCTTCTATCGCATTCCCACCGGCCTGAAGGCGTGGATCGAAGACGTGGTGGTGGACGACGCCGCCCGCGGCCGGGGTGTGGGTGCGGCACTGAACGAGGCCGCGCTCGCAGTGGCCCGCCGACGCGGCGCCAAGGACGTGAGCCTCACCAGCCGGCCCTCGCGGGAGGCGGCGAACCGCCTCTACCAGCGCATCGGGTTCGAGCGTCGGGAGACGAACGTGTACCGCTACACGCTCTGACGTCGTCGGACGCCAGCTCAGGCGAGGCCGTCGTCGTCGCCGGCGGTCACCCGCCGGAGGTCCTCGGCCGCCTGACGCACCTGCCAGTCCCGGTCGGAGAGCGCCCGTTCGACGGTGGCGTCGACGTCGTCGCCGTCGAAGGGAGCGAGAGCCAGCACGGCGCGACGCCGCACCGCCGGCTTGTCGGAGCAGGCGGCGATGATCGCCGGGACGCCACGCGGGTCGCCGATCGCCCCGAGCGCGGCCACCGCCGCCTCCCGGACGAGGGGTTCCTCGGCCGTGCCGGCGAGCACGATCAACGCCTCGACCACGTCGCGTCGGTCGGATTCGTGTTCACCGCATGCCCACGCGGCCATCTCGACCACTCGGACGTCGGAGTCGGAGAGTGCCCCGACGAGGTCGACGTCACGGTGCCGGGCGGCGACCTCGGCGGCCCGGCGGCGCACACCGGGATCGTCGTCGTGGAGTGCCGTGCGGACGTCGTCGGCGTCGAGTCGGCCGAGACGCTGCAGGGCACCGAGTGCCGTGGCTCGCACCGCGGGATCGTCGGAGCGCAACCCGGCACGTGCGGTGTCGGCATCGCCCGTGTGACCGGCCACGGCCACCGCACGCCGCGACGGGGTGCTCACTGCTTCAGCAGATCGGTGAGGGTGATGACGAGATACGCGCTCGTGAACGCGACCACGATGGCGAGGATGGCACCCGTCACCAGGGCGAGGCCCGAGCCGGCAACCACCGCCCAGATCCGTCGCAGCACACTCGGCCGCTTGTAGAGCGGCGCCGTCGTCTCGGCGATGCCCACCGGCTCCCAGGGGCGACGCAGAATCGGCTCCCTGCGTGGGATTCGCGGCGTGGCTCTGGCATTCTTTCGCCAGCCTGCGAACACGAGCGCCAAGATGGCGAGTCCGGCCATCCAGGCGGCCTGAGTGGTGAGATCCGTGACCGACACGACGACGACCAGCGTACCCGTGGCTCCTCCGCCACGCAGATGGGCCGTCGCGCTCGCCGTGGTGGCCGTCATCGTGATCGCCGCCGTCGGGGTCGCGGCGATCCTGCCGTCGACGATCGTGGCCGAGAAGGAGAACCAGCGCACCGGCGACGTCGAGCCGGCGCCGTACGCGCTCACGCCGGCCTCGGCCGAGCCCGTCAATTCCCGCATCGTGTTCGGTGACCTTCCCGACGAGGTCGAGCGCTACGGCACGCCGAACGACTTCGTCTTCGTCACGGTGACCGCTCCGTCGCAGTCGGTGCTGTCGTGGTTCGTCGGCCGGGAGGATCCGGCGATCGACTTCCTCACGGAGGAGGACAAGTTCGGGGTGCGGACCCCGCAGCAGCGTCGTGAGTTCAATCTCCAGCTGATGCGCTCGGCCGAGCAGGAGGCGCAGTACGTGGCGCTCAGCAAGCTGGGTTTCGACGTCGACATCTCCCCTGGCGAGGTGATCGTGCAGGAGGTGATCTGCGCCGAGATCGGTGACGACGGCTCGTGCGAGGAGTTCTTCCCGTCCGACGAGCAGATCGATCCTGCCGACCGGATCCTCGAGGCCGACGGCCGGCCGCTCGGTTCGGTCGACGATCTGAGCGAGGTGCTGGCCGAGAAGCAGCCGGGCGACACGGTGGAGTTGCGCATCGACCGGCCGGGCGAGGGTGAGAAGACCGTCACGGTGGAGCTGTCGGCCTCGCCGGAGGATCCCGAGCGGACCATCGTGGGATTCGTGCCGTTCGACACGCGCTCGATCCAGCTGCCGTTCGAGGTGGACATCGACACCGGCGACATCGGCGGTCCGTCGGCCGGGCTGGTGTTCACGCTGGCACTGATCGACGAGTTGTCGCCGGGTGAGCTCACCGGCGACCGTGACGTGGCGGTCACCGGCACCATCTCGCTCGACGGCTCGGTCGGCGCCATCGGTGGGCTTGTGCAGAAGGTGTCGGCCGTGCGCCAGAACGGCTTCGAGGTGTTCCTGGTGCCCGCATCGCAGCCGGAGTTCGACGACCCGGAACAGGTGCAGCGTCTGGAGGAGGTGGCGGCCGGCGACGTGGAGATCGTGCCGGTGGCGACTCTCGACGAGGCATTGGTGGCCCTCGCCGAGCGTGGCGGGGACCCGCTGTCGCCCGTGACGTGACCGCCATGGCGGCGCGGTGGCGGAATCGGCGTGACGGTGACCACCGATTGCCACCATCTCAGGTGC
This sequence comes from Ilumatobacteraceae bacterium, assembly GCA_041686315.1. Classification (GTDB taxonomy): domain Bacteria; phylum Actinomycetota; class Acidimicrobiia; order Acidimicrobiales; family Ilumatobacteraceae; genus Sva-07. Next base: position 10,925 of record JAWLEC010000013.1, on the reverse strand, counting down.
TGGGATGCGTAGCGTTGGGTCATGGCCATGTCGTTCGCTCGCCCTGATCCGTCGTCGCCGGCGTCGGTTGCCGACGCCTCGTTCGGCACGAGCCGACGCGGCTTCGACCAGTCGCAGGTGCGTGACTTCCTGCGGATGATCGCCGCGGAGATGGGCCGCCTGCAGGAGCGCGAGCGCTTCCTCGAGCGTGAGCTGCGCACGGCACAGACCAACCCCGACCTCGAGTCGGTACAGCTCGACGAGCAGACGCTGACGCGCCTGTTGGGCGAGGAGACGGCTCGGGTGCTGAGCACGGCACGCGAGAGTGCTGCGGAGATCCGCGCCAAGGCCGAGCAGAGCGCGGCCCAGCTGTTGAACGAGGCCAGCGACGAAGCGGCCCGCCTGCGCGAGGAGGCCGAGGTGGAGGCGTCGCGCCGTCGGGCCGATGCCGCCGGCGATGCCGAGGCCGAGCTGCAGATGGCCAAGCAGCAGGGCCGCGAGATGGTGAACGAAGCGCGGGCATACCGCGAGCGGGTGCTGAGCGAGTTGGCGCGGCGTCGTGAGCTGGCTCGCGAGCAGATCGAGCAGCTCGTCCACGGGCGCGATCGGTTGATGCAGTCGTTCGAGCGCGCACGGCTGGTGGCGGTGGACGTGGTGTCGGAGTTGCAGCCACTGGGTGAGCCCGACGAGTACGTGAACCTCACGCCCACCACCGGCCCCGTCCCGGTGATGGTGCCGAACCAGCGTCCCGAGGTGGACACCGACATTCCGGTCGCCTCCGACACGGCTGCCTCCGACACGGCTGCCTCCGACACGGCTGCCTCCGACACGGCTGGCTCCGACATGGCTGGCTCCGACACGGTCGCCTCCGACGACGAGGTCGAGCCGGAGGTCGTCGCCGAGCCCGGGGTGGAGGTCGAGTCGGAGGTCGTCGCCGAGCCCGGGGTGGAGGTCGAGCCGGAGGTCGTCGCCGAGCCCGGGGTGGAGGTCGAGCCGGAGGTCGTCGTTGCCGCGTCCGAGTCCGACGTCGTCGCCGAGCCGGAGGTCGACGAGATCTCGGCGCCGTCCGTCCCGGAGACCGAGCCGGAGGTCGACGAGAATGCGACCGCGGCGGATGGGCCCGAATCCGAGACCTCTGCCGACGAGTCGTCCGGTAGCACCGAGGAGCACGACGACGTGGTGGTCGACCTGTTCGCCCGCCTGCGTGCGTCCACCGAGGTGACCGGCGACGACGATGCCGAGCCGCATGCCGAGCCGCACGCCGAGGCGATCTCGTCGACGTCGGTCCCGGTTTCCGGAACGGAGGCCGACGAGGATGCTCCCGCCGCCGAGACGGAGACCGACGCCGACACCGACACCGACACCGACGCCGACACCGACGCCCGGTCCGAGCCGACGGCGTTCGACCAGCGCCGGGCCGACCTCACGCCGCTGATCGTCGCCAGCGCCAAGAAGCTCAAGCGGGTGCTCGCCGACGAGCAGAACGAGGTGCTCGACGCCCTCCGCCGCAGCGAATCGGCGCGCCACGTCGATGCGCTGCTGCCGTGGTCGAGCGAGCACGCCGGCCGCTATCGCGAAGCCATCGCCGGCGAACTCTTCCAGGCGGCCCAGGCGGGTGCGGCGTCGATCCCGGACGACCGAGGCAGGCCCACCAAGCTGCGCAAGGCCGACGCCATCAAGGCGTCCACCGCCGCCCACGAAGTGCTGGAGGAATGGTTGGTCACCCCACTGCGCGAACGGCTCGAACGCTGCGTCGCCGACGGTGACGGCGACAACGGCGACATCGGCAAGCGGGCCCGGTCGGTGTACCGGGAGTGGAAGACGCAACACATCGACGAACAGCTCGACGACGTGTTCCGCACCGCCCACGGTCGGGGTGTCCTGGCCGCACTCGAGCCCGGCACGCTGGTGCGGTGGGTCGCCGACGACGGCGCCCAGGTGTGTGCCGACTGCGACGACAACACCCTCGCGGGCACCGTTGAGGCCGGCTCGGCGTTCCCCACCGGACACGTGGCCGCGCCGGCCCACATCGGGTGCCGCTGCCTCTTGATCCCCGAGCCTCGGTAGTCTCGGCGCCAATGCGGCGCTCCTCTGACCTTCCGGTCGACTCGCCTCGCCGCCGGATCACCGGCCGCGGGCTCCTGATCGGCCTCGGTGCGGTCTTCTTGTTCATCCTCATCTTCGGGCGGGCGATCGCGCGCTTCTACGTCGACTTCCTGTGGCACGATGCACTCGATCGTGGCGACGTGTTCTGGGGGGTTCTCGGCGCCAAGGTCACCCTGTTCGCGGCGTTCTTCCTGGTCTTCCTGGCAATCGCTGCGCTCAACCTCTTCATCGCCGACCGCGCCGCGCCGCAGTCGTTCCCGGCCAACGTGCATCCGTACGTGGAGCGGTTCCACGAGTTGTTCGGCCAACGGCTGCGACTGGTGCGCTACGGCCTCGCCGCCGTGTTCGCGCTGCTGCTGGCGCTGCCTGCGGTGTCGCTCTGGCAGGAGTGGCTGCTGTTTCGCAACGCCCGCGAGTTCGGCGTCGCCGACGCCCAGTTCGGCGCCGACGTCGGCTTCTACCTGTTCCAGCTGCCGTTCCTGTCGTTCCTCGTCAACTGGCTGTTCGCCGCACTGATCGTGGTGCTGCTGCTCACCGCGGCAGCGCACATCCTCAACGGCGGCGTGGTGTTCGTCTCGCCCGTGCCCGTCGTGCGGCAGGCCACCAAGGCCCACGTCGCCGTGCTGCTGGCCGTGCTCGCCGTGTTGAAGGCCGGCGACTACTGGCTCGACCGCTACGACGTCACCAATTCGCAGCGTGGGATCGTGCAGGGCGCCACCTACTCGGTGGTGAGGGCCCAGCTCCCGGCGATCATGCTCCTGATCCTGATCGCGCTGCTCACCGCCGGGCTGTACCTGTCGGTGGTGAAGACGGGTTCGTGGCGGCTGCCGTTGATCGCATCGGCGTTGTGGCTGGTGGTGGCCATCGTGGGTGGAGTGATCTACCCCGCCGTGGTGCAGTCGCTGGTCGTCAACCCCAACCAGGAGACACGCGAGGCGCCGTACATCGAACGCAACGTGATCGCCACCCGCCAGGCCCTCGATCTCACCGATGTGGATGTCCGCCCCGTCGGCTTCGAGACGCTCGCGGCGTCGGAGGTGGAGGAGGATCTCGCGCCGCTCGAGAACGTGCGGCTGCTCAATCCGGCCGCGATGGAGTCGCGCTTCCTCGTCGACCGTGGTGAGCTGGCCGGGCTCACGATCAACGACCTCGACATCGACCGTTACCAGCTCGACGACACCACCGGTGACGACCCCGAAGAGGTGCTGATCGCCGCCCGCGAACTCGACCTCAGCGGTGTCACCAACCGCAGCTGGCAGGGCCTGCACCTCATCAACACCCGCGGGTGCGGATTGGTGCTGGCACCCACCGGGCGGGTGCTCGAGAACCAACGGCCCGACTACCGCACCGTCGAGCTCGAGCGGCCCGAGCTGTACTTCAGCCCGATCCTGTCGGGCTACGGGATCGCCAACTCCGACTCGTCGGAGCGTGAGTGCGACGAGCCGCACCGGTACGAGGGCACCCAGGGCGTCGAGATGAGCTCGTTCACCCGGCGGGCGGCGTTCGCTCTGGCGTTCCTCGACTACAACGTGCTCGGTTCCGGCTCCATCAACAGCGACTCGCAGATGCTGTGGGTCCGTGGCATCAACGACCGCCTCGAGAAGCTGGCCCCGTTCCTGTCGTACGACGCCGACCCGTACCCGGTGGCGCTCGACGGCCGGGCGGTGTGGGTGGTCGACGGCTACACCACCACCGGCAGCTATCCGTACGGGCAGCGCATCGGTGACGTGCAGCGCTCGCCGCAGTCGGGTCTGTCCGACAACGACAACTACGTCCGCAACAGCGTGAAAGCGGTGGTCGACGCCTACACCGGTGAAGTCACCTTCTACGTGATCGACGACCAGGACCCCATCCTGCGGGCGTGGCGCGGGGCATTCCCCGACCTGTTCACGCCGGTGTCGGAGATGCCCGACGACCTGCGCGACAACCTGCGCTATCCCGAGGACCTGTTCCGGATCCAGACCGACATGTACTCCAAGTACCACATCGACCCGGCGCTGTTCTTCCAGCGCGACGGCAACGCGTGGTCGGTGGCACAGGCGCCGGGCACCGAGCCGTCGGAATCAGGCAGCGGTACGGTGACGCCGTCCGCTCCGGCGGCGGAGAACACCGCAGCCCAGAACACGTTCGCCACCGAGGCGGACTCGGCTCGGTTCGTGCCGTACTACCAGATGTTCGACACCGGCGTGGAGGGCGAGCGCGGCGACGAGACCTTCGTGATCCTGCGGCCGTTCGTGCCGTTCTCCACCGGCGACGAACGCACCCAGTTGCGGGCGTTCATGGTCGCCTCGAGCGATCCCGACACCTACGGCAACCTGATCACCTACCTGGTGGAGGAGCGCGGGGGCACCCTGCCCGACGGTCCGCTGCGGGTGGCCAACAACGCCGAGTCGACCGAGGCGATCTCGCGCCGGATCTCGCTCGACAACGTGGGCGGCGGCGGCACCGAGGTGCGCTTCGGTGACCTCCAGCTGATCCCGGTGGCCGACGGGCTCGTGTACGTCCGGCCCTACTACGTGGCCAGCCCACAGGTGTCGGGCGACATCGACTCCGTCACCGAGTACCGCGGTGTGATCGTCACCTACAACGAGCGGTCGGTCCTCGAAGAGACGATCGGCGAGGCGCTGATCCGTCTCTTCCCGGGTTTCCAGGGAGAAGTCGACGAGGTGGTCGAGGAGCCCACCGAGCCGGTCGGTCCCGACAGCCCCGTCGACCCAGGTGACGACCCCGACGATCTGCCCGAGCCCGACGAGCCGGACGTGCCGTTCGACGGGACGGCAGGCGAGCTGCTGGCAGCCGCCGACCAGGCGTTCGCCGATGCGGACGCTGCGCTGGCCGCCGGTGACCTCGGCGAGTACCAGGCCCGGATCGACGACGCCCGTCGGCTGATCGCCGACGCCGTGGCGCTCCTCGAACAAACCTGAGTCGAGCCTCGCCGAACCGGGCCGACGTTGCATCCGGTGTCAGACACCGGATGCAACACGAGCGGCGGGCGGTCCGGGTCAGCCGGCGCCGGGGCGGCGGAGGCGTTCGGCGAGGTCGGCCAGGTCCTGGCGGAACTGGATCTGGTAGCGGGCCTGTTCGGCGGCGAGACGCTCGGTGCTGTCGTGGACCTCGTCGATCGCCACGTCGAGCCGTTCGGCGAGCTTCGCCTCGAGTTCGTCCGTGTCGACCGTCGCGCTCTCGCCGTCGGCGGCCGGCTGCTGGGCGAGCTGCTCGATGTCGTTGCTCAGCTCGGTGAGCTGGTTGGCGAGTTCGGTCGACACGTTCGTCACCCGGAGATCGAGGGCGTCCATCCGGTTGGTGACCGCCTCGAGCTGGCGGCGTAGCCCGTCGAGTTGCTCGGCGGATCGGCCGGACGCGTCGTCGGTGTCTGCGTCCCCCTCGTGTGACGTGGCGTCGACGAGGGCGGCCAGTTCGTCGATGCGCGCGGCGAGGTCGTCGACGCGGATCATGCCGATCGGTGGTGTCTCGTCGAGCGACACGGGTGGCGGTGGTGTCGGGCTCGACGCCCGCGGCGGGGGCGGGGCCGGCGGTGGTGTGGATGCCGGTTGGGTCTCGGCCGTCAGCTGCTGCTCGCTGAGGCGTTCGCCGAGTTCCTCGACCCGCTCCTCGAGGACGGTCTTCGATCGTTCGGACGCGTCGAGGCGATGCTGGAGCGTCGCCATCTCCGCGCGCAGCGACGCCAGCTCGGCCGGGTCGACGGCGGGTGCCGGCGGTGGGGTGTCGTGGTTCTTCTTGCGGAACAGTCCCATCGGGTCCTCGTTCGTCTGGGCGTGCCTGCACGGTACCTGACTACGGTGACCGGTTCATGGCTCCCAACGTTCCCCACAAGATCCTGCTCGAGGAATCGGAGATGCCGACCCAGTGGTACAACCTGGTCGCCGATCTCCCCACGCCGCCGCCGCCCCCACTGCACCCGGGTACGCACGAGCCGGCGGGGCCGGACGACTTCGCGCCGCTGTTCCCGATGGCGTTGATCGAACAGGAGGTGACCACCGAACGCTACGTCGACATTCCCGGCGGTGTGCTCGACGTGTACCGCCTGTGGCGGCCGAGCCCGCTGTTCCGGGCCCGCCGCCTGGAGGAGCTGCTCGACACCCCGGCACGCATCTACTACAAGTACGAAGGTGTCAGCCCGGCCGGGTCGCACAAACCCAACACGTCGGTGCCGCAGGCGTACTACAACCACCAGGAGGGCATCACCAAGCTCACCACCGAGACCGGCGCCGGCCAGTGGGGGTCGGCGCTGGCGTTCGCCACGTCGCAGTACGAGATGGAGTGCGAGGTGTGGCAGGTGGCGGCGTCGTACCGTCAGAAGCCCTACCGCAAGACGATGATGGAGGTGTGGGGCGCCACGGTGCATCCCAGCCCGTCGGAGCTCACCGAGTTCGGCCGTTCGCTGCTCGCCGAGGACCCCGACCATCCCGGGTCGTTGGGGATCGCCATCTCCGAGGCCGTGGCGATGTGCGTTGCCGATCCGAACGCCCGCTATGCCCTCGGGTCGGTGCTCAACCACGTGCTGATGCACCAGACGATCATCGGCGAGGAGGCGCTGCTGCAGCTGGCGAAGGTCGACGAGACGCCCGACGTCCTGGTCGGGTGCACCGGCGGCGGCTCCAACTTCGGCGGGCTGGCGTTCCCGTTCCTGCGCGAGAAGCTCGCCGGGAAGATGGACCCCGTCATCCGTTGCGTCGAGCCGGCGGCGTGTCCCACTCTCACGAAGGGCGAGTACCGCTACGACTTCGGCGACACGGCCGGGATGACGCCGCTGATGAAGATGCACACGCTCGGGCACACGTTCATCCCCGAGCCGATCCACGCCGGCGGGCTGCGTTACCACGGCATGAGTCCGCTGGTGTCGCACGTGTACGAGCAGGGTCTGGTGGAGGCGACTTCGATCCCGCAGCGTGAGTGCTTCGCCGGTGCGTTGCAGTTCGCTCGTACCGAGGGCATCGTGCCGGCGCCAGAGCCGACCCATGCGATCGCGGCGGCGATCCGGGAGGCGCAGGCGTGCAAGGAGTCGGGTGAGGAGAAGGTGATCCTCACGGCGTTGTGTGGCCACGGCCACCTCGATCTCGCCAGCTACGAGAAGTACCTGTCGGGGGAGATGGTCGACTACGACCTGCCCGACTCCGTCATCGCCGAGGCGATGGAGTCGGTGCCCGTCATCGCCTGACGTCACGATCACTGTCAGACCCCGATCGTGATTACAGGGTGAGTTCGTGGACGTTCGGGTCGGCGGAGCTGGGTGTGAACCCCACTCGCTGGAGGTACGCCCGGTGCGTGTCGGTGTCGGCGGCGCTGCGCAGCACCTCGATGCCGTCGTCGCGGAACACCGCGGCGCCGGGGCCGTACAGCCATCGCCCGATGCGCGAGTCGCGGTACGGGCCGAGCACGTAGTCGAGGTCGATCGTCAGGACATCGCCCGTCCGGCGACCGACGAGCAGCCCGGCCGGCAGCCCCTCGCGCATCAGCACCAGGGTGACCACGTCGTCACCGGTCGGCATGTGGAAGTCGGGTTGGAACCGGTGGATGTCGTCGAGATGGAACGACACGAAGTCGGCCAGGAACGGCGAGTCGGGGCGGATGTGCGACACCCCGAGATCACGCCCCCGCCTCGTCCCGGGGGCGAACTCCCTGCGCAGGAACCAGACGTTGATGACGGCGATCGCGGCGTTGGTGATGATGATCGGCGCCGACTCGATCAGGGCGCCGTACACCACGAACGTCAGCGAGCCGAGCAGCGAGATCACCCGCAGCCTCACCACCGAGGTCATCGCCAGCGACAGCACCACGAGCAGCGACGCCAGGTAGCCCACCAGCTCGGGCCCGCTCAGTTCGAACACGCCGGCACCGTATCCGAGGCGTCACGCCACCACCGTCGGCGCTCAGTCGTGTTCGTCGGACCGGAGCAGGCCCGACTCGTGGGCGAAGACCACGGCGTGGACGCGATCGCGCACCTCGAGCTTCATGAGGATCCGCTTCACGTGGGTCTTCACCGTGCTCTCGGCGACGATGAGGTCCGACGCGATCTCCCAGTTGGACCGACCGTGACCGATCAGCACCAGCACCTCGCGCTCGCGCTCGGTGAGCCGCGACAGCCGGCCGTCGTCGAGCACCGGGCCACGGCGCTCGGTGGTCCGGGCGAACTCGCTCATCAGCTTCTTCGTCACCGACGGTGCGAGCAGTGCATCCCCGGCGGCGGCGACCCGCAGGCCCTCGAGGAGATCTTCGGGCGGGGTGCGCTTGAGCAGGAAACCGCTCGCGCCGGCCCGCACGGCCTCGTAGACGTATTCGTCGAGTTCGAAGGTGGTGAGGATGACCACCCGGGGGCCGTCGGTCTGTTCGTCGAGGCTGGTGGACGACGTGATCCTCCGGGTGGCTTCGATGCCGTCGAGGCCGGGCATGCGGATGTCCATCAGCACCACGTCGGGCCGGAGCTCGACCGCCAGGCGGACCGCTTCCTGGCCGTCGCCCGCCTCTCCCACCACGACGAGGTCGTCCTGCGTCTCGATCATCATGCGCAGCCCGGTGCGCACGAGTTGGTCGTCGTCGGCGACGAGGAGGCGGACGGTCATCGCTGCTTGTCCATGAGGTCGTGTCGTGACGTGCCCGAGCGTCGGGGCGCCGGCCGCCGGGGGAGTTCGCATCGGACCCGGAAGCCGCCACCGCGCCGGGCCTCGGCGTCGAGCCGGCCACCCAGCACGCTGGCACGTTCGCGCATCCCGACGATGCCCCGACCGGACCGCGACGACGCATCGGCGGCGGGCCCGACCCCGTCGTCGTCGACGGTGATCGTGAGTTCGTCGTCGGTGCAGGTCAGCGTCACGTCGATGCGAGCCGGGCCGGCATGCTTGATGGCGTTGGTGAGGGCCTCCTGCACGATGCGGTAGGCGGCCGTACCCACCGACCGTTCGATGGGCGTGGTGCACCCGTCGTGGAGATGGACGTCGACGCCGGCGGTGCTCATCTCCGTCACCAGCCGGGCGATGTCGTCCGACCCGTGGATGGGTTCGAGCGGCGCCTGTTCGTCACCGTGCAGCAGCCCCAGCATGTGGTCGAGGTCGTCGAGGGCCGACCGTCCCACCTGCTCGATCTCGCGCAGCGACGCCGCGGTACGGGGGTCGTCGGCCGACAGCCGGGCGGCCCCGGCCTGGAGCACCATCACGTTGACGGCGTGGCCGACGGCGTCGTGTAGTTCACGCGCGATGCGGGCGCGCTCGTCGGCTACGGCGCGTTCGGCCACCACTTCGTTCTCGCGGCGCAGATCGAGAGTCTCGATGGCCAGCCGATGTGCCCGTGACTGGTTGCGGCGGATGCTGAGGGCGACGAGCCAGCCGACCCCGACCAGCATGGCCATGACCGGTACGGCGAGCCACTCCGGGTCGCCCGGCCCGTAGAGCACCACGGTCGACAGCGCGATGGCCGAGACGGCGACGATCACTCCGGAGGCGTGGGCGGGCCGGGTGATGGCGACGGAGTAGACGAAGAACGGGATGGCGAGCAGGGCGTTGCTGTCGCCCTGCCAGCCGCTGGCCAGCATGTACAGCACGGTGGCGAGGCCGAGCGTGGTGACGGGAGCGAGCCGGCGGGCCGGGAGCAGCAACGTCGGGGCGAGCGCCAGCAGCCATTCCCATCCCTCGAGGGCGCCGAACTCGTCGACGTAGGCGTTGCTGCGCAACGACTCCACGGCGATCCACACGAACACGAGCGCCAGCACGGCGTCGGCGGCGAACCACACGGGATCACGAGGTTGCCGTCGATCGGCTCGGAGCCAGTCGAGGGTCACGGACGAACAGTACCGCCGGGCCGTCCTTCGGTCGTCCCCCGGCGGGCGGCCCGGTTCGTCCCCCGGCGGGGGGAGACGTCGTGTGCCGGGGGAGGACGACGGCACGGCCCGGCGGGTTCACAGTGGACGTCAGAGGTCCACGGCCTGTCCGGGGACCGCCCGCACGACGCCGTGTGAGAAGGAGGAGAATCCATGTCTGCCACCCGAGCGAGCGGCCACCACCGTCATGGTGTCGTCGGCCAGGAAGGGCACGCCGATCTCGCCATCCGTGACGAGCGTCCCGAGATGGCCTCCCTCCGACAGGACTCGGAGCCGGGACAGGAGCCGGTGTCGAGACGAGATCGTCTGCGTCTCGCCGAGGCACGGCTGGCCGAGCGGCTCCGCCCCGTGTGGCAGGACCGGCGTGTCGGCCTGGCGGTCGCTGTCGCTGCCGGCGCGGCGTGGGGGCTGCTCGCCGGCGGGTGGATGCCGAGAGGGCCGCTGATCACCAGCCAGGCGGTGCTCTCCCTGCTGATCAGCCTCGTCGTCGGCGGCGTCGCCGGCCTGGTGGCGAAGTCGCGCTGGACGATCGTGCTCACGCCGGCGGTGTTCGCCCTCGTCTTCGAGCTGTCACGGCTCGATCTCGAGGGGCCCAGCGTCGACGCCGTGGTCGTCAGCCCCTATGGCCTGCTGGCCTTCGGCACCGGTCGTGGAGTGCATGCCCTGCTGTCGTTGGTGCCGATGGCGCTCGGCGCGGCGGTCGGAGCCGGCATGGCCCGGACGTTCGACGCCCGACCGGCAACCGGTGACGATGCGACGGCCACCGTGGGCACGGGGGCGACGACGCAAGGTCGCCGGGCGCCACGGATCGCCCGCCGGACCGTGGCGATCCTGACCGCCGTGGCACTCCTCGCGCTCACTGCCGGGCTGCTGCGACCGGCCGGCACCGACGCCATCGTCGACGCCGACGGCGACGTCGTGCCCGGCAGCATCGCCGAGCTGACCAGGGTGGACGTGAACGGCCCCGATCTGGGAATGATGATCCGCGGGCACAGCGTCGACAATCCGG
>JAWLEC010000131.1:0-8659 GCA_041686315.1 Ilumatobacteraceae bacterium | reverse complement strand
GTCGGGCTCCTGACCGGTGACGCCATCGCCGACTTCGGCCTCCGCCGTGTGCTGGCAGCCTGCTTCGCCTTCTTCGGTGTGACGGGCCTGGTGCTCGGAGCCGCACCTGCCTCCTGGATCACGGTGGGGATCTCCGCCACCACCCTCGGCGCCGCCATCATGGGCACGAGTGCGCTGTTGTCGACGTGGAGTTCGCTGCTCTTCGCCGAGAAGGCCTCGACCGGCTTCAGCGCCACCCTCGTCTTCCTGGGCCTCGGTTCCGTCGTGGGCCCTGTCGGGCTCGGGGCCTTCGCCGGCCGATCGAGCCTGGAGGCAGCGTTCCTGGTCGCCGGCGGGCTCGGGTTCGTCGCCGCCGTCGGTGCGGCGGTGACGACGCCACCGGGCCCGTCCCCGGAACCGTCGACCGGTCGGTGACGAGGAACGGACGGTCAGCCGGCGGGGGCCGGCACGACGGAGTCGTGCAACGATGCGCCGGACGCAACCTCGCCCGCGGCGCCCACCATCGAGTCGACGACCTCCGCGGCGGCGCCGACCGATCCCATCACCAGTGACCGGGTCACCTGCGCCCGGGCACCCACGACGGCGTCGGGGAGCAGCACGGAGTCGACGACGTTGGCGCCGGCGCCCACCCGTGCGTGCTCACCCACGATGCTGTTGCTGACCACGGCGGTCGGGTCGATCACGGCCGACGGTGCAACCGCGTCGCAGCGGTCGTGCATGCGATGACCGCCGAGCAGGTCGAGGTTGGCGGCGCGGTACAACTCGGGGCGACCGGCGTCGAGCCAGTAGTCGTCGGTGGCCATGCCGTACAGACGGCCGTCGGCGGCCGAAGCCGGGAACACGTCACGCTCCACCGACACCCTGCGACCCGGAGGGATCCGGTCGAGCATCGACGGTTCGAACACGTAGGTTCCGGCGTTGACGAGGTTGCTCGGTTCCTCGCCCGGCGGTGGCTTCTCCACGAAGGCACGCACGCGACCGTCGTCGTCCAGGTCGACCACGCCGAACGCCGACGGATCCTCGACGCCGATGAGGTGGACAGTGGCCTCCGCCTCGACGTCTCGATGTCGGGCGACCAGTGCCGCCACGTCGAGGTCGGTCATCACGTCACCGTTGGCGACCACGAACGTGTCGTCGATGCCGACGGAGTCGGCGGCGAAACGGATGGCACCTGCCGTGTCGAGCGGCTCGGGCTCCACGGCGTAGCGCAGCTCCACGCCGCCGCAGCGCCCGTCGGGGAAGCCTGCCACGAACGGTTCGGGCTTGAAGCCGAGGGCCAGCACCACCTGGGTGACGCCACCTCGTTCGAGTCGGCCGACCAGCCGAGCGATCATCGGGACGTGCCCCACGGGCAGCATCGGCTTGGGGACCGTGTCGGTGAGCGGCCGCAACCGCGTGCCGAAGCCGCCGACGAGGACGACCGCCCGCATCAGCCGCCGGTCGTCGTGGGCTGGGTGCTCGACGAGTCGGTGCTGTCCGAGTGCCCGTCGCCGTCGGGCATGGTTGCCCCGGGAAGGTCTTCGGGCCGCAGCTGGCCCGAGTCGATGGCGCCCAGTTCGGGCAGCTCGGGTGCCCACGGCGGCATGCCGACCTCGGTGTCGCCAGGCACGAACGCGATCGCGACCACCATCGCGTCCTCGTCGAGGCGGATGTTGCCGAAATCGGCGATGAACGTGGTGCCGTCGTCGGTGTCGGTGAAGTTGTCCCACACCACGGCCTTCAGCTCGGCGTCTTCCTCGTCACCGTCGATGGTGCAGGTGGTCTCGCCCTCTTCGAACACTCCGGTCTCCTGCTGGTACGGCAGGCCGGCGCGCTGGTCCTCGGGGAACGTGAGCTTGTCGTTGGTGAGTTCCACGCCGTACACGTCGAGGAACACGCTCAGCGTCGCGCGACGGCCGACGGCCGCCGACGAGAAGGCGTGCCAGTGGATGAGCCCGTCGTCGTGGCTGTGGACGCCGGTACGGGCGTAGTCCTGGTTGGCGAACCCGCTCGTGGTCTGCGCGTCGGCCTCGCCCGACAGCTGGAACCAGGTGTCGCAGAGGTAGAAGCCGTAGGCGTGGTGCCAGTGGTCGTCGATCTGGGGTGCGGAGGCGTCGGCGGCGGGACGGCTCTGACGGGCGTAGAACACCAGCGAGAGGCCGAGCACGATGACGACCGCGACGATCACGGGGAAGAGTGTTCCGCCCTGGAAGCGGACCTTCTTGCCCTGACCGGACTTGGCCAGCTTGGCGGCCTTCTTGGTGGATGACGAGGAGGGTGCCACGGAGATGAGAGGTTATCGGTGACCGGGGCCGAACGTGGGTCGGCTCGCCGACCGACGGTTCAGCCCCCGCGACGATCGACGGCGTCCACGAGCCGGTCGTAGGAACGGCCGACGGCGGCCGGCGACGCTTCGCGCTCCACCCAGTCCCGTCCCCGGTGACCCATTGCGACCTCCTCGTCGGGTGCGGCCAACACGCCGCGCAGAGCGTCGACGAAGCCCGCGGCGTCGTCGGGCGGCACGGCGACTCCTCCTCCCGATTGCGCCAGGATGACCGGCACGGCGGTGCCCGGATCGATCGCCGCCACCACGGGCCTCCCGGCCGCCATGATCGAGTAGGTCTTCGACGGCACGCTCACCCGACCCAGACCCCGCTTGAGCGGCACGACGTGGACGTCGCCGGTGGCCAACAGCTCGGACAGGCGATCCGGTGCGATGTAGCCGGCGAACCGCACGTTGCCGAGGCCCTCCGCTGCTGCCTCGAGCGACCGGCGCGCCGCACCGTCGCCGTTGATCAGGAAGGTCACCTCGGGTAGCGCTCGGGCGGCCGCGAGCACCAGATCGAGCGACTGCGAGAATCCCACGTTGCCGGCATACAGCACCACGGGCCCGTCGCCGAGGCCCAGCTCGCGGCGGTACGGCGTGAGCCGGTCGGCGGGCGTGATCGCCGCGGTGTCGACGAAGTTCGGGATCACCACCACCTTGGCGGGGTCGTCATCCGGGTGCAGTTTGGCGATCACGTTGTCGCGCAGGTCGTCGGAGAGCACCGTGACGGCGTCGGCGAGCCGATAGCTCCACCGTTCGAGCCAGGTGGCGGCCCGGATGATCCGGCGGTCGGTGATCGCCCCGGTCTCGATCGCCGCGTCGGGGAAGACGTCCTGGATGTTGAAGATCATCGGCGAGCGACGGAGCCGGGCCGCCAGCCAGCCCGTGATTCCCAGCGTCAGCGGTGGGGACATGGCGATCACCGCATCGCACCGGGTGAACCAGCCGCCGACGCGCAGCGTCTGGAACCCGGCGAGCACCGAGTAGCCGAGGAACCCGACGGCCCTGCGCAGGAGGTTGGACCTGTCGGCGCCGGGGAACGGGTGGACCCGCGTGATCGAGCCCCACGCAGTCGGCTCGGTGCGTACCAGCCGGCCCTGCCAGCCGGGTTCGATGGAATGTGTGCGATACCACGGCAGCGAGGTGACGACGTGGACGGTGCGTTCCCGGTCGACGAGTTCCGCCACGATGCGGGTCATCACCGTGCCGGTCGGCGCCGTGTCGGGTTCGAAGTGCGGGCACAGCACCACCACCGGTCGCCGGGACGCCCGGGAGACGCGACTGTCCGCCACCCGACCGCCGGACATCAGCTCCCCACCTCGACGGCCATGCCATACGCCTCTGCGAGGGCGGCACCGGACCGGCGGGCGGTGAACCGGCCGGCGCGGATGCGACCGGCCGACCGCAGTCGACTGCGCCGTGCCTCCACGGCGGTGAGGGCGTCGGCCCAGGCGTCGCGGTCGCGCGGCAGGACGAGACCGGCCTCGGCGACCACCTCGGCGAGCGCCGGCTGGTCGGTGCAGATCACCGGCGTCCCGAGGGCCATCGCCTCCACCACCGGAGCGCCGAACCCTTCGTACTCGCTCGGGAACACGAGCGCCGACGCGAGGGCGATCAGGCCGTCGCGGTGGGCGTCGGGCACCCGGCCGGGGCGAACGACGCGGCGACGCAGGTCGAGTTCGTCGATCAGCATCTCGATTCGTCCGTCGGCGGTGCCCGCCCCGCCGAGCAGCACCAGTCGCAGGTCGGGGTCGTGCCAGTGGGCGGCCATCACCTCGAGCAGGAACTCGTGGCCCTTGTGGGGATGCGTGATCGCCGGGTACACGAGCACCGGCCCGGCACCGAGGCCGTAGTCGCGACGGAGCTCGAACTCTCCCGGAGCGCCGACGCCGAGCGTCGGCTCCACGCCGTGCGGCACCACTCGGACGCGGTCCTCGGCGACGCCGTAGGCGTTGATCACCGTGCCCTTCACGTACTCCGTGGGCACCGTGACCACGCTCGCCCGCCGGACGGACCGGGGGATCACGGCGCTGAGGTACCGCAGTTTGCCGGGCGACAGGTAGTCGGGTGACGTGAGGTGCTGGAGGTCGTGGATCGTCAGCACGATCGGACGTCGCCCGATCACCGGCGCCGTTCCGCCGCCGTGGTGCACGAGGTCGGCCGAGCGGGTGCGTCGCGCCAGCCACGTGTGCTCGTAGGCGATCCTGCGGGGCCGTTGGTTGCCGGTGATCCCGGCCGTCTCCATCGGGTAGATCTCGGCGAGTTCGGGGTGGGCGTCCACGAAGGCGGGCAGACAGTAGAGACGTGGGACGAAACCGTGGGCCTCCTCGGCCAGGCCCAACAGCTGACGCACGAGGTACTGCTCCGAGCCACCCACCTGGCCGGGCACGCACCAGAGCAGGTTGACGGCCACGTCGACCGGCGACAGCCGGCCGGCGGGAAGCACCTTCGGAGCCGTGACCCGTCGGGGCGGCGGCGGTGGCGTACCGGACGGTCGCATCGGAGGCGGCGGCGGTGCCGAAGTGGAGAGCCGCGTGGGAGTGGACGGCCGCGTGGGTGGTGGCGGCGGTGGTGGTGGTGGTGTCGGCGTGACGGCCGGTGTCGGCGCCGTGGCGACGTCGGGGTGCGGGGAGCGGCGACCGGGGACGTTCATGGGACGAGTTCACGGTAGACGGCGACGGTGGCGTCGGCCGAGGACCGCCAGGACAGCTCGGCGGCCCTCGCACGGGCACCGGCGGCCAGTTCGGCCCGCCGGTCGAAGGCCTCGTCGATGCCCCGCGCGATGTCGTCGACGTCGAACGGGTCGACCAGCACCCCGGCGCCTCCGGCGACCTCCTCGGTGGAGGTGCCCGAACTGGTGACGACGGCGACGCCCTGGGCCATCGCTTCGGCGACCGGCAGTCCGAACCCCTCCCGCTCGCTCGGATAGGCGAACACCGATGCCGCTGCGTACAGCGCAGCGAGGTCGTCGGCCGGAACGAAGCCGAGGAACACGACGTTCGCCGCGTCGAGGTCGCCGACGTCGCCCCAGCCCTCGGCTCCGGCCACCACCAGGGTCTGGCGTGTCGCTCGGCGGCGCATGGCCTCGGCGAGGCGGGCGAGGTTCTTGCGCGGCTCGAGCGTGCCGACGAACAGGACGAACTCGTCGGGCAGCAGGTAGCGGCGACGTACCTGCGCCACCTGCTCGGCGGTGACGTCGACGATGTCGACACCCAGCGGCACGTGGCGGAGCGTGTCGGCATCCAGGCCCGCTGCTGCTGCGTCGCGCATCGTCGAGTGGCTCGAGCAGATCACCCGGTCGGCTCGACGGCGGATGGCGGCGAGGCTGCGTTCCATCACCCGCACGCCCTGGCGGGAGAACTGGCCGGGGTCGTGGAGGAACGCCAGGTCGTGCACCGTCACCACGAGCGGCGCCGCGGTGCCGCAGGGAACGAGCCCGGTGGCGTGGGCGACGTCGATCTCGCCGGTGACGGCTTCCACCTTCGGCCAGTTGAGCCGGGTCCACGACTCGTACAGCAGCGGGCGGGGCAGTGGCAGCATCGCCACCGACCCGCGGGGCCGGAACTCGGTGATCGGCGCCACGGGGTGACGACCCGCCACCTGGTGGACTTCGACGTCGGGCCGCGCCGACAGGTGCCGGGCGATGCGCAGGGCCGCCACCGCCGTGCCGCCGGGGGTGGGGTGCCAGCACTGCTCGAGCGTGTACGCCACCCGTAACGGGGTCGTCGCCGTCGCGTCGGGTACGTCTGCTGCCGCCTCCATCGTCCCCATCATGGCGCTTCGCCGCCCTAGCCTGACCGCATGCCAGAGCAGCAGCCCGCCATCGACGGGCACCCGGAGGCAGCGGCATCCGCGTGGGCGGGCCGCCGCGTCCTCGTCACCGGCGGCGCCGGTTTCCTCGGCCGGCGGGTGGTCGCCCGCCTCGTCGAGTCCGGTGCCACGGTGGTGTCGCCACGCCGAGCCGAGTTCGACCTCACGGTTCCCGGAACGGCGGAGACGATGCTGGCCCAGCACGAACCCGACGTGATCGTCCACCTCGCCGCCGACGTGGGCGGCATCGGCTACAACCTCGACCACCCGGCACGGCTGTACCTGTCGAACCTCCTGATGGGCACCCACGTCATCGAGGCGGCCCGCACGGCGCCGTCGGTCGACACGACCGTGCTGGTGGGCACCGTGTGCTCGTATCCGAAGTACACCCCGGTCCCCTTCTCGGAGGACGACCTCTGGAACGGCTATCCGGAGGAGACCAACGCCCCGTACGGCATCGCCAAGAAGGCCCACCTGATCCACGCCCAGGTCAACGCCCAGCAGTACGGGCAGCGGTTCGCGTACCTGATCCCGACCAACCTGTACGGGCCGGGCGACAAGTTCCACCCCTCGGTGTCGCACGTCATCCCGGCGCTCATCAAGAAGTGTGTGGAGGCCCGTGAGGCCGGCGCCGACCACGTCGAGGTGTGGGGCACCGGCTCGGCGAGCCGCGAGTACCTCTACGTCGACGACGCCGCCGCCGCCATCGTGCGCGCCGCCGAGGTCGACGTCGGCGCAGGGATCGCGGGCACGGCCGGCACCGGGGCAGGCGTCGACGTCGGCGTCGGCGTCGAGCCGATCAACCTCGGCGCCGACCGCGAGGTCACGATCAGGGAGACGGTGGAGACCATCGCCGGCCTGGTGGGATTCGAGGGCGAGTTGCGGTGGGACGCGTCGAAGCCCGACGGTCAGCCACGCCGTGCCGTCGACGGGTCACGCGCCCGGGAGCTGCTCGGGTGGACGCCCTCGATGGACTTCGAGCAGGGGCTGCGCGCCACGATCGACTGGTACCTCGCCAACCGCGCCGACGCCGAACGCGATCCTCACGCCTGACGGGCGGCAGGTACGACCTGTCGTTGCCGCGGACGGTGTCGGGCCGGCGGGTGACGGCGGGGCGGAGATCCCGCCGGCGCCTCACGTGGTCACAGCACGCCGGCCGCACGTGCCGCTTCGGCGTAGGCCTCGGCGAGCGATGCAACGGTCTCGTGGGCGTTCAGGCCGCTCGGGTTGGGCACCACGAACAGCCGGGCGCCCTCGAACGGCTCGGGCTGCTCGCCCATCGTGGCCTTCGGCACGCCGAACGCCGTGCGATACGCGGTGATGCCGGCGATCGCCACCACGCGCGGTCGGTGCCGGCGCACGAACGCCCGGAGTTCCTCGCCGCCCTCGCGCAGTTCCTCGGTGGTCAGTTCCGAGGCCTTGGCCGTGGCCCGGTGCGCCACGTTGGTGATGCCGATGCCCCGGTCGAGCAGATGGGCCCGGTCGTCGTCGCTCATCCCCGTCCCCCGGTCGATCGTGCGGTCGATGATGCCGGCGGCCTCGAGCGCCGGGTAGAAGCGGTTGCCCGGGTGCGCGAAGTGGGTCTGCGTCGCCGCCGTCCAGAGGCCGGGGTTGATCCCTACGAACAGCAGGCGGACGTCGGGCCCGACGAGGTCGGGCACCGTCGCACCGACGTACGACTCGAGTTCGGCCCGCGTGAAACCCACACGACGATGCTACGGAGCTTCCGCGACACTGACGGGATGGGGAACGAGCACTGGCCACTGTTCGACCTCGAGATCCGGACGCCACGGCTCACGCTGCGGTATCTCGACGACGAGCTCGCCGCCGACCTGGTGGCCGTCGCCGCCCGCGGCGTCCACGACCCGGCGACGATGCCGTTCCTGATCGAGTGGACCGATCGGCCGTCTCCGGAACTCGAGCAGGAGGCCATGCGCTTCTACTGGCGCAGCCGCGCCGACACCACGCCTGCGAGCTGGCGCCTGCTGTTCGCCGCCGTCCACGACGGCGAGGTGATCGGATCGATCGACCTCTTCGCCTCCGGCTTCCCGGCGCTGCGGCAGTTCGAGACCGGTTCGTGGCTCGGACGCCGGCACCAGCGCAAGGGCTTCGGCGCCGAGATGCGCACGGCGGCCCTCACACTCGGCTTCGACGGTCTGGACGCCGAGTTCGCCACGACCGGGGCCTGGCACGACAATGCGGCGTCGCTCGGTGTCACCCGCTCACTCGGATACACCGAGAGCGGACGGCGACGCGCCCTGCGCCGAGGGAAGCCCGACGAACTCGTCGAGTTCCGCATGGACCGCGCCCACTGGTCGGCCATCCGCCGCGACGACATCACCGTCGACGGCGCCGACGCCGCCCGCAGTTTCCTCGGCCTGTAGGCCAGCCGCGTTCGCCAGGGGTCAGACCCCGGACGAACGCCTTCGCAGTCGTCGGGTCGCGTGTTGGTGCTGTTCGTCCGGGGTCTGACTGTGAGTGTGGGGGTTGGTCCTGCTGGGCTGGTGTCGATGATCGTGTTCGTGACCCTGGGTCTGACTGACC
>JAWLEC010000130.1:0-8760 GCA_041686315.1 Ilumatobacteraceae bacterium | reverse complement strand
CCGGCGTCTGCAGTCATGCGCCGACTGTACGACGTGGCAACATGACCGGTGCCATGGAAGCCACCCCCTCCGCCGATCCCTCCGCCGATCCCTCCGCCGATCCCTCCGCCGCTGCAGCCGGCGACACGTCCGATCGCAACCAGGCAGCACTGGACGACCTGGTGCGGCTCCTCGACCTCGAGGCGATCGAGGTGAACCTCTTCCGGGGCAGCTCACCCGACGAGAACCGGCAACGGGTGTTCGGTGGGCAGGTGGCGGGGCAGGCGCTGGTCGCCGCGGCGCGGACGATCGACGAATCGGGCCGTCTCGTGCACTCGTTGCACGCCTACTTCCTCCGGCCGGGCGACCCCAACGTGCCGATCCTGTACGAGGTCGACCGCATCCGCGACGGCCGCAGCTTCTCGACACGGCGGGTCGTCGCCATCCAGCACGGGCGGGCGATCTTCAACCTGCAGGCCAGCTTCCACGATCCCGAGCCGGGCCCCGATCATCAGCTCGAGATGCCCGAGGGCATGGGCGACCCCGAGACGCTGCCCGACTTCAAGACGAGGATGGCGCCGTACGCCGAGCAGCTCGGCGACTGGTACGACCGGCCCCGCCCCATCGACCTGCGCTACGTCGACGGCGACCCGATGAGCCGCAAGGGACAGCCCTCCACCACGCAGCACGTCTGGCTGCGCGCCAACGGCACGCTGCCCGACGATCCTGTGCTGCACGCCTGCATCGTCACCTATGCGAGCGACATGACGCTGCTCGACACGACGGTGCTGCCGTTCGGGCTGGCGTGGGACAGCCCCGGAATGCAGATGGCCAGCGTCGATCACGCCATGTGGTTCCATCGCCCGTTCCGCGCCGACGAGTGGCTGCTGTACGACCAGGCCGCATTGTCGACGTCGTCGGCGCGGGGCCTCGCAAGAGGTGCGATCCACACCGCCGATGGTCGCCTGGTGGTGAGCGTGGTCCAGGAGGGACTGGCCAGGATCACCCCCTCCGCCCGGGGCTGAACTCCGCCATCATTTCCCGAGCTCGCGCGCGCATCGGATGCCGCCGGCCGGGTACGAATGGAGCCATGCGTGCTCCGATGTCGATCCTGGTGATGCTCTCGCTGGTGCTTGCCGCCTGCTCGTCCGACGACGGAGCATCCGACGATGCCGGCTTCGGTCAGGGCCCACCGTCCACCGAGGAGGGTTCCACGACCGTCGCCGCACCGACGACCACGGCACCTCCCGACACCACCTCACCGGGTGACACCACCACTACTGACGACACTGCGGCGCCGCCCGACACGACCGCTGCTCCCCCGGCCACGGCAGCGCCCGCCGGCACCGCGCCGGCCACGACCGGGGCGGGTCCGCTTCCCGAACCCTCCGTCGAGCTGACCCCGGTGGGCCAGTTCGATCAACCGGTCGGGATCACCAGCCGGCCGGGCGACGAGACGCTCTACGTGATCGAGCAGCCCGGCCGTATCGTGGCGTCGGGAGCCGAATCCACGGATGTGGTGCTCGACATGACCGACCTCACCGCCGCCCGCGGCGAGCGCGGTCTGCTCGGCCTCGCGTTCCATCCCGACGACGATCTCGCCTACGTGCACCACACCGACGACGACGGCGACACCGTGGTCGCCGAGTACGCCGTCGACGCCGCCACCCGCCGGTTCGATCCGGCGTCGCGACGTGTCGTGCTCACGGTCGACCAGCCCTTCGGCAACCACAACGGCGGACGGCTCACCTTCGGTCCGGACGGCATGCTGTACATCGGTCTCGGCGACGGCGGATCGGCCGACGACCCGCAGCGGACGGCGCTCGACCTGTCCAGGCGGCTCGGCAAGATCCTCCGTCTCGATCCGACGCCCGCCGACGGGCAGCCGTTCACGGTGCCCGACGACAACCCGTTCGTCGACACCGACGGCGCCGATCCGACGATCTGGTCGTTCGGTCTGCGCAATCCGTGGCGCTTCTCCTTCGACGCCGCCACCGGAGACCTGTGGATCGCTGACGTCGGACAGAACGAATGGGAGGAGATCGACCACGCACCCGCCGACGCCGGTGCGGGCAGGGCGACGAACTTCGGGTGGAGCGCCTTCGAGGGGTTCGAGCGCTTCAACACCGACCAACCGGAGACGGTCGCCGGGATCCCCCACACGCCGCCACGATTCGTCTACGACCACTCCGGCGGGAGGTGCTCGGTGAGTGGCGGGGCGGTGTCGCGCGGCGACCTCGTCCCCGATCTGCGGGGCTGGTACGTCTTCGGCGACTACTGCAGCGGCGAGATCTGGGGCCTCGACACCACCTCGGCTGCCGAGACACCGCGGACCGTGCCGTTGGCCCAGCTCGACGTCGTGGTGGCCGTCCACGAGGGGCCGTTCGGTGACCTGTACGCCGTCTCCAACGCCGGCACCGTCGCCCGGTTCTCCCCCGCCTGATTCCCGTCCGGCCGCCCGGCACCACGTCGGGGCATCCCGTGCCGCGATGAGCGAGCCCCATGGATCATGTGGTCTGGCTCATCGCCGACGTTCCTGCAGGGCGCTACCAGGCCTCGCCGTGGTCGGGCAGCATGTCGGGAGTCCCCACGATGAGCGGATCGGGTGGCCCCACCACGGCGGTGTCCTTGTCGTCGTAGGGCAACACGCTCAACACGTGGCGCATCGCGTTGATGCGCCCGCGCTTTTTGTCGTTGCTGCGCACGATCGTCCACGGAGCCAACCCGGTGGACGTGCGCTCGAACATGGTCAGCTTCGCCCGGGTGTAGTCGTCCCACCGATCGAGCGACGCGATGTCGGTGGCGCTCAGCTTCCACTTGCGCACCGGGTCGATGCGGCGAATGGTGAAGCGGGCGATCTGTTCCCGCCGCGACACCGAGAACCACAGCTTCACCAGGGTCGTGCCCGAGTTGATCAACATCTCCTCGAAGACCGGCACCGTGCGCAGGAACTCCTCGTGCTGATCCGGCGTGCAGTACCCCATCACCGGCTCGACCCCGGCGCGGTTGTACCACGACCGGTCGAAGAAGCGCATCTCGCCACGCGTGGGCAGGTGCCGCACGTAGCGCTGGAAGAACCACTCTCCCTGCTCTCGTGCCGACGGTACGCCGAGCGCGACCACGTCGGCGCCGCGCGGATCGAGGTGCTCGCGGAACCGCTTGATCGTGCCGCCCTTGCCGGCGGCGTCGCGACCCTCGAAGAGCAGCACCACCTTGTGGCCCGTGGCCTTGATCCAGTCCTGCGCCTTCAGCAGCTCGATCTGCAGGCCGCGCTTGAGGTGCTCGTACTCCTCCCGACCCATCCGCTCGGCGTAGGGGTAGTGCTCCTGCCAGGTCAGCACCGGCAGCCCGTCCGGGCCGAGCAGCACCGGGTCGTCGACCTCGTCGAAGGTGCCCTCCACGGTGAAGCCGCGTGCGGCGATCTCCTCCGATGACATCGTGCGAAACGCCTCGATCAGGCTGTCGATGTCGGTGACGCCGAAATTCCCGTCGCCTGCCACGCGATCTGCAGTGCCCGACCCCGACATGGGTGCGACGGTACGCCGCCACACCACCTCACCGCCAGCCCCCACATGACGCCCAGGTGACGGCCAGGTGGCCGGCAGCAGAAATCGACGATCGCGCCCGACGCGATCGTCCGTCCGGAGTCAGCGGCGGGCGCCCATGAACATGCCCTTGAGCGCCTCGTAGTGCTCGATGACATGTCCGGCGCCGAGGACGACCGCTTCGAGCGGCACGTTCGACATCTTCACGGGCACCTCGGTCTCACGCTCGATGCGTTCCGCGAGCCCACGCAGTAGGCCGCCACCACCCACGAGGAACATCCCGCGCACGAGGAAGTCCTGCGACAGCTCGGGCGGCGCCTTCGACAGGCATCGCACCACCGACGCGACGATCGACGACACCACGTCCTCGGTCGCGAACCGCACCTCCTCGGGTGTGAGCAGCACCGTCTTCGGCAGGCCGGTCATGAGGTCACGACCGCGCACTTCGGCCTGGTTCTCGTCGGGCGTCGGGTCGGCCGAGCCGATCGCCACCTTGATCTCCTCGGCGGTGCGCTCGCCGATGGCGATGCCGTGCTCACGGCGGACGTAGTTCTGGATGGCGGCGTCGATGTCGAACGAACCGACGCGCACGGCCTCGAGGGCGACGATGCCGCCGAGGCTGATGACCGCCGTTTCACTGGTGCCGCCGCCGATGTCGATCACCATGTTGCCGACCGGCTCGTCGATCGGGAGGTCGGCGCCGATCGCGGCGGCCATCGGCTGTTCGATCAGGTTGGCGTCGGCGGCGCCGGCACGGCGGGCGGCGTCGGTGACGGCACGGCGTTCGACCTCGGTGATGGCCGACGGCACGCAGATCACCACCTTCGGCCGGGTGAAACGGCTCACACCCACCCGTTGCAGCAGCAACCGGATCATGCGCTCGGTGATCTCGAAGTCGGTGATCGCGCCGCCGCGCAGCGGGCGCACGGCGACGATGTAGCCGGGCGTGCGGCCGATCATCTGCCATGCCTCGCGGCCGGTGGCCAGCACCTCACCGGTCTGGCGGTTGAGTGCGATGACCGAGGGCTCGTTCAGAACGATTCCTCTGCCCTTCATGTAGACGAGGGTGTTGGCGGTACCCAGGTCGATGGCCAGGTCACGCGCCACCGGGAAACTCCGTCACATCACTCGTCACTTCACGGCTCATGGTCCCCATCATCGTCGTCGGAGGGGGTCTCGGACGGTTTCATCTGGTCGATCGTGGGCCGCCGCGCCTCGGGCGAGAGTGCGTCGATCTGGCGCCGGAACGAATCGACGCCGTCCGCCGACGAGCGGCGGCGGCCGGCCACCACCAACGCGACGACCACGACCAGGACCCCGACCACGATCAGCACGACGGTGAGCGCCACTCAGTCGCTCCCGACCGACCGCGCGTCGCGAACGTCGTGGGAGCCCGTTCCCCAGTCGGCGCCGTCGGCCCAGACCTCGTGTTTCCAGATCGGCGCCGACTCCTTCAGTGCGTCGATGGCGAACCGGCCGGCCTCGAACGCCTCGCCCCGGTGCGGTGCCGAGACCACGGCGACCACCGACGACTCACCGATCTCCAGCCGACCCGTGCGGTGCAGGAGCACGATTCGTCCCGTGTCGGGCCAGCGTCGGCGCAGCTCGGCACCGATCTCGACGAACCGGGGCACCACCTGCTTCTCGTACGCCTCGTAGGTGAGGTGCTCGACGCCGTCACGGCCGTCGGCATGGTCACGGATCGTGCCGCTGAACAGCACGACGGCACCGCAGTGCGGTCGGACCGCCCAGTCGTAGGCAGCGCCGATGGGGAGTTCCTGCTCGGTCAGGCCGAACCACTCGTCACCCTCGGGCGGACCCTGCACGTCGGGCATCGTATCGATCCGGCCGGACCCGCGGCCACGCCCCCGGAATCGAGTTGTACGATCTCGTCCTCGTGGAACCCGGTCCTCTTCCCCCGCACGAGCGGACCTGGCGCCACCCGTCCGAACTCGCCCCCACCCGCGTCGACGTCGACCCCGGCCAGAGCAGGCGTACGGTCGTCACCGCGTTCGCCACCGGCACCCTCGCGGTGATGCTGGTCGGTGTGCTGGTGGTCGCCGTCACGCCGTCGGCCCCGGCCGGACCGGTCACCCTGAACGCCACCACGTCTCCGGGCCTCGTCACCACGTCGGCGATCGCCATGCCGAGCACCTCGCCGTCGGCGGCCAGGGCGACACCGCCACGCCGGGCGATCGGGGTGGCCCGCCAACCGATCGGCCTCGTGTCGTTCTCGGCGATGCCCAACGCCGTCGCTGCGGCGCCGCCGCTGACGCTCGACGGCCGGGCCGTCGCCGACCGGCTCCCCGACGACGCCGATCCCGTCTACCTGCACACCGAGGCCGTCACCTACCGGCTCGACTGGCACGCCGTGGAAGAACTCACGACGTTCGCCGCCGTGCCCGACGGCTCGGTGGTGTTCGACGACGAGGGCGACGTGGTGGCCCACGTCCGCCGCGGCGACCTCGTCACCATCGTCGGCGAGTGAGACCCGGGCACACCAGGCCCCGGCGGACGAGCCGGCGGCGCACCGCCACCACCGTCACCACCGCCGCCACCACCATGGCGACCACGCCGGCTCCGAGTGCC
Organism: Ilumatobacteraceae bacterium; assembly: GCA_041686315.1. Classification (GTDB taxonomy): domain Bacteria; phylum Actinomycetota; class Acidimicrobiia; order Acidimicrobiales; family Ilumatobacteraceae; genus Sva-07. Next base: position 2,647 of record JAWLEC010000130.1, on the reverse strand, counting down.
AGTTCCTGACGCCGCTTGGGCGTGACCGTGGTGTACCACGGAGCCTCGGTGCTCTCCACGTAGGTCTGCTCGTTGGTGACCGTGGGGATCCACTCCACCGCCCGGAGCCGGCCGTTCGACACCACCCACGGATGCATCGTGTACGGCCGCAGGCCGGGTGGGATCGGGCCGCGCAGCAGCCGCCACCGCAGACGTGCCAGCAGCTCGGCGAAGCGCTCCGGAAGCGGCAACCGCGGCCGCTCCCCCGACAGGGCGCGCACGCGTTGGCCGGCCACCCAGCCGTCCGGGGCCACGTTGAACGCCCCGTCGAGACGTTCGGTGACGGCCAGCGCCACGGCGTCGGCCAGGTCGTCGAGGTGGAGGAACTGTGACGGCGGGTCGTCCTCGGCGAAGCGCCGGCCGAGGCCGGCCACCAGGGCCGACGCCAGCCGGGAGTTGCCACCCTCGGCCAGCGCCACGGCCGGCCGCAGCACGGTGGTGGTCCGGCCGGAGCAGGCGAGCCGCCACTGCTCGACGAGTTCCTCGGCGGACGCCAGCTGGCGCGCGAACACGAACTCGACGTCGGGGCGCAGTGCCGTCTCCTCGGTGATCGGTACCGGATTGTTGCGGTGGGCGCCGTACACCATTGCCGACGACACGAACACGACGTGGCCGGCGCCGAGCTGCTCGGCCGCGTCGAGTGTCGAAGCGGCCACCTCGGTGGCGCTCTCACGGCGTTCGGCACGCAGGTCGTGGTCGCTGCTGCCCAGATCGACGACGACGTCGGCCCGTTCGACGGCGTCCCCGCGTGCGTCGACGAGCTCACCGACGTCGGTGTCCACCAGCAGGAGACGCAACCCGGGGGCCCGCCGGAGCAGGGACGAACGGACCCGCTCGCCGAGCTGACCGGCGCCGCCGGTGACGACCACGGTGTGTCCCATCGCCCGAACCATAACGGTCATGCCGCCGCCGCCGACCGACGCCCGCTGCCGGCCGGTGATCACGATCGGGTGCGTCTCTGCGAGCCGGGGTCGATCGGTGGCATCGAGCACGTAGCATCGAGGCATGGCCGACGACGACGACAGGTTCGACGGGCAGCCGCCCGACGACGACGGCTCCGACGAGAGTGCGTCGGAGCAGCCCGATCCGTTCGGCGGGCAGAACCCGTTCGACCTGTTCGGCGGGATCGGCGGTGCAGGCGGCGATCCGCTCCAGGGTCTGCCGCTGTTCGGCGACCTCAGCCGCGCTCTCGCCGGCCAGGGCCCGCTCAACTGGGACGCCGCCCGCCAGTTCGCCGTGCTGGCGTCCAGTGGCGGCGGTCTGCTGGCCGGCACCGGTCAGAGCACGTCGCCCAACATCGAGCCGGGGGTGCGCATCAAGTACACCGAGTTGGCCAACATCGCCCGACTCCACGTCGGCGACGTGATGCAGCTCGAGGTGCCGGCCACCGAGCCGTCGGTGGCCACGCCCGAGCAGTGGGCCCAGCAGACGCTCGAGGCGTACCGGCCACTCTTCAACGACCTGGCCACCTCGCTCGGCCCGCCTGACGAACTCCCCGACGAGGCGAGCTCCGATCCGATGGCCCAGATGATGGCCGGCCTCGGCAAGATGATGGCTCCGGCGATGCTCGGGATGAGCGTCGGATCGATGGTGGGCAACCTCGCCCGGCGGGCGTTCGGCGTGTACGACCTGCCGATCCCTCGCGCCACCCCGTCGCTCGTGCTGGTGCCCGCCAACATCGACCGCTTCGCAGCCGACTGGGAGATCGAGCTCGACGAGATGCGGCTGTGGGTGCTCGCCCACGAGCTCGCCGGCCTCACCCTGTTCTCCGTCGACCACGTCGCCGACCATCTGCGCGGTCTGGTCCAGCGCCACGTGGCTGCGTTCCGTCCCGACCCGTCGGCCATCACCGACAAGCTCACGTCACTCGACGTCGATCAGACCGATCCGATGGCCGCGATGCAGCAGGCCTTCGGCGACCCCGAAGTGCTGCTGGGTGCCGTACGGTCGCCCGAACAGGCCGAACTCGAACCGCTGCTCGATGCGGCCGTCGCCGTCACGATCGGCGCCATCGACTGGGTGGTCGACGCCGTCGCGGTGCGCATCATCGGCGGCAATGCCCTGCAGATCGCCGAGGCGGTCCGGCGGCGGCGCACCGAGGTCTCGCCCGACGACGTGTTCGTCGAGCGCCTGCTCGGAATCCGCCTCGGCGCCGAACAGACGGCGCGTGGCAAGACGTTCGTGCAAGGTGTGGTCGACCGGGCCGGCGAACAGGGGCTGGCGCCGTTGTTCAGCGATCCCGAGGCGATGCCGACCCCGAACGAGGTCGAGGCCCCCGGCCTCTGGCTCGCCCGCGTGAGCGGCGACTGACCGGCCGCATCCGGTCCGTCCCCACCACGCGCACGCTCGCCAGCGCCGTCGCCACGGCCACGACCACGAAGCCGGCGATGCCGGGCAGCTGCAGCGCCACCGCGATGAACGCGCCGACGGCCCAGGCCAGCTGGAACCTCGTCTCGAACACGGCGAAGGCGCGGCCCTGGTTGGCGTCGGGAGCGTCGCGCTGCACGATGCTCTCGAAGCTGAGCCGTCCGAGGGCGGCCATCAAGTTGAGCACAGCGGCCAGGATCACGGCGCCGACGGGCCCACCGAGCAGGGCCACCGTCACCCC
>JAWLEC010000129.1:0-8865 GCA_041686315.1 Ilumatobacteraceae bacterium | reverse complement strand
TGCGCGACATCGGTCCGCCGCCGTACGACGCCATGCTCGACTACGAGACCGCCCTGTCGTACGAGCAGGAGGTGTACTCCTACGATCACAGCCCGAACTCGGAGGGCGCGGGCCAGATGTCGGAGAACCTGCTCGTGTCGGAGTACACGCTGCTCGACCAGCTCCACGTGCTGCCGGCGTTCATGGACACCTTCGGTGCCCTCTACCCCCAGCTGCAGGACATCGACTTCCGCGAGACCGCCACCGAGTTCGAGGTGCCGATGTTCTTCGCACAGGGTGCCCACGAGGCCGGGGGTCGGGCCGAGCTGTTCGACGAGTGGTATCCGATGATCGACGCCCCTGTGAAGGACGTGGAGGTGTTCGACACCTCGGGCCACCGGCCGCTGTGGGAGCAGCCCGACGAGTTCGTCGACTACATGGTCGACACGGTGCTCGCCGAGACCACCGGCGACGTGGAAGGAGATTCGTGATGGGCCAGGGCATCGAGCTGGTGGTGGACCGTGTCACCAAGCGGTACGGCCACCGCACCGTGGTGGACGACCTGTCGTTCACCGTCACGCCCGGCCGGGTGACCGGGTTCCTCGGTCCCAACGGGTCGGGGAAGAGCACCACGATGAAGGTGATGCTCGGCCTGGCAGCGGCCGACGGCGGCTCGACCCGTGTCGGCGACCGCGCCTACGCGGAGTTGCCCGATCCGAGCCGCACCGTGGGTGCTGCCCTGGAGACCAACGCCTTCCATCCGGGACGCAGCGGGCGCGATCACCTCCGGATCCTCGCCTGCGCCACCGGCATTCCGGGCCGGCGCATCGACGAGGCGCTGGAGTCGGCGGGCCTCGCCGATGCCGCCGACCAGCGCGCGGGTGAGTACTCGCTGGGGATGCGGCAACGCCTCGGCCTGGCCGCGGCGTTGCTCGGTGATCCGCCCGTCCTGGTGCTCGACGAGCCGGGCAACGGCCTCGATCCGCAAGGGGTGCGCGACCTGCGCGACCTGTTGCGTGGTCGGGCCCGGCGTGGCGACACCGTCTTCGTGTCGAGCCATCTGCTCGGCGAGGTGGAGCACCTCGTCGACGACGTGGTGGTGATCAACAGGGGCGAGCTGGTGACGACGGGGTCGCTGCAGGAGTTGCAGCAGCAGACGGCCGTCGTGCGGACACCGACTCCGGATCGCCTGGCCGATGCGCTGCGCAGCGACTCCGGTGCGACGGTCGACGTGGTGGCCGCCGGAGGCGACGGCCCCGATGCGGCGAGCCCGCATCTGCTGGTGCGCGGCATGTCGCTCGACGAGATCGGGTCGGCGGCGTTCACGGCCGGGGTCGAGCTGTCGGAGTTGAGTGCGAGCGCCGGGTCGCTCGAGGAGATGTTCCTGCGGTGGACGGCGGCGACCGCCGAGGACGTGACCGTCCCCGGCACCACCGTCGCCGACGGCGCCGGGCGCCGTGACGAGGAGGTCGTGTGATGAACGGATGGAGCCGCTCGGTACGCGCCGAGCTGATGAAGTTGACGAGCACCAGGATGCCCTGGGCGTTCGCCGTGGTGCTGCTGGTGATCGCGGCGATCAACGCCGCAGCGGTCGCCTTCGGCACCGACATCGACGGCAGCAAGGCGTTCGTGTCGACGGCCGCCGATCAGCGGTCGCTGGTCGCCTTCGCCGGGAACGCGACGATGATCGCCGGGCTGTTCGGCGCCATCGCGGTGGCCCGCGAATACGGGCACCTCACCGTGATCCCGACCTTCCTGGCCGAACCCCGCAGGCGCCGGGCGGCGATCGCTCAGCTGGTCGCGATCGCGATCGGCGGGGCCGTGGTGGGTGCCGTCGGCGCGGCGCTCACCATCGTCGCCGTGGCGGCAGCGCTGCCCACGACCGAGTTCGGCTTCCTCGTGTCGATGGCCGGGGTGCTGCAGGTGATCGGTGCGTCGGCGCTGTGCGGCGCTGCCGGAGCCGTGCTCGGCGCCGGAATCGGCACCGTCGTGCGCAACGTCGGCGGCGCCGTGACGGGCGCTGTGCTGGCGCTGATCGTGGCGCCGCCGCTGCTCGTGCAGCTGGTGAGTTCGGCAGCGTCGTGGGTGCCGAGCAGCCTGGCGCTGGTGCTGTCGGGAGTGACCGACGACGTCGGCGGACCGGCGGCGGTCGCCGCGCTGGCCGCCTGGGCGCTGGTACCGGCGGCGATCGGGGTGGTCGTGGTCCAACGCCGCGACGTGGTCTGACGGTCAGTCCGTGTCGATGGCGACCGACGCGGGCGGTGCGGCAGCCGGGGCGGGGCGTGACTGGTGACGGACCACCACGGCGAGGGCTCCGATCACCACCGCCATCGCCACGCCCTGCACCAGTGCCACGGATTCATCGAGGAACGCCCAGGCGAGCAGCGCCGAGAACACGGGGATCAGCAGCGTGAACGTCGAGCCGACCCACAGCGGGATCCGCACGAGCGACCAGTTCATCAGCGCATGCCCGATCAGGCCCGAACCGATCGCCATGGCGATCAGCAGGCCCCAGTTGGTGAGCGACGGCCACGACATGTCCTGCCCGAACACCACGCCGAGCGGGGCACAGATGAACGCCGTCCACAGCGCCGTGCCGGCGGTGAACTCGGTGGGAGTCATCGTCTTCTTCGAGTTCTTCGAGGCGATGAAGTAGGCGCTCCACGACAACATCGCGGCGAGCGCGAGGAGATCGCCGCGCAGGTCGCTGGTGTCGTCGCCGGCCGCCGACGCGACCACGGTGACGGTGCCGGCGAGCGCCACCAGCGACCAGAGCGCGTCGCGCGGGTTGATCTTCTCGCCGAAGAAGCGTGCGGCGATCACGCCCACCACGATCGGTTGCATCGAGCCGATGATCGTGGCGTTGACGATCGACGTGAGCTTCACCGCAGAGAAGAACAGGGCGATGTCGGCGCCGAGTGCGATCCCGCCCCACATCGAGTCGCGGATCACCCGCAGCCGGAACGGCGTGCCGCGCAGGCGCATCCAGACGACGATGGCGATCGCGAAGAAGGCGAACCGGTAGGCGCCGATCGCCAGGCTGCCCATGTCGATGCCCTTGGCGAGCACGGTTCCGGCCGACCAGGCGCACACGGCGATCGCCGCACCGACGAGGCCGCGCGACAGGTCCTGGCGGTCGGCGGCGGCCGACGCGCCGGCGCTGTTCGTGTCGGCCCGGCCGGCCGATGAGGTGTTCACGCGCGCACCGTACCGGCTCGGGTGACGCCGTTTGCCATCCTGTGGCGATGGCCACTCACGAGCGCACCGGGTTCGATCTCGACGAGGCGGACCGCCTCCTCACCACCACCAAGCAGGTGCGCAAGCGGCTCGACCTCAGCCGTGCCGTGCCGTACGACGAGCTGCTCGAGTGCATCGACATCGCCAGCCATGCGCCGATGGGCGGCAACCTCGAACGCAACCGGTGGATGATCATCGACGACACCGATACCAAGGCGCAGATCGCCGAGTACTTCGCAGCGGTGGGTCGTCCGTACCTGGCCGGCAACTCCGAGGTGCGTGCCGACGACCGCAGCCAGAAGGTGATCGACTCGGCGACGTTCCTGGTGGATCATCTCGCCGAGGTACCCGCTCTCGTGTTGGCCATGCGTCTCGACCGGGTGCCCGAGGGCTCCTCGACCGGTGCGTACGCGGGCTACTACGGGTCGGTGCTGCCGGGGGTGTGGAGCTTCCAGCTGGCCGCCCGCGCCCGCGGCATCGGGTCGGCGTGGACGACGTTCCATCTCGAGCACGAAGCCGAGGTGGCCGAGTTGCTCGGCATCCCGCCGACCGTCACCCAGGTGTGCCTGCTGGCGGTGGGCTACTACACGGGCGACACGTTCACGCCGGCACCCCGTCGCCCCGCAGCCGAGGTCACCTACCTCAACCGCTGGAAGCAGCCCGTCGAGGAGCAGTAGTTCCTTGTCGCAACGCGTGAACAGTGTGCGGCCGCTCGCCGCAACGAGTTCACGCGTTCAGCGTGGGCGGGAGCCGTAGTCGCCCTACGGGTCGTCACGCTCGCGCACGACCTGGCGGAAGCCCTTCTCCTCGAACGCCTCGACCCAGCGGTACGCCTCCTCGGTGTGTCGGGTGATGCCGTCGAAGAACGTGCCGAGCATCTGCGAGGTGCGCAGGCCCATGTTCTCGTAGGCCTGGTTGATCAGCAGCTTGTTGAGCGCCAGTTGGTTCGCCGGGATGTGCTTGAAGCGCTGCGCCTCCTGCTCGACGATCGAGGAGATCTCGTCGGGCGCGCACACGGTGGACACCAGTCCGATGCGGTGGGCGGTGGCGGCGTCGATGCCATCGGCGACGCCCTGGATCACGACGTCGGTGAGCGTGTTCTTCTTCTCCGGACGGTTGAGCGTGATGATCGCGATGTCGTCACGTTCCTCGTACAGCACGGGTGCGGTGCCGGATGTGGTGTCGGTCATCCCGCGATGCTGCCACGCCCGCCGCCGGTCACCGTCCGCCGGCGGACACCGCCCACCCCGGGCGAACGCGTGAACAACTTGCGCCGAGCGGCCGCACACCGTTCACGCGTTGGGCACTTGCTGTGTCGGCCGTCGTCGGGGCCGGAGTGATCACCAGAGCGCGATCGTCGTGTGGTCGTGGATGGTGCGATCCTTCGTGACCAGAGCGCCGCCGGCGACGAGTGCGTCGGCGACGATGAGCCGGTCGAAGGGATCTCGGGTCCACGTCAGGGTCGCTGCGGTGCGGACGAGGGAGTCGAACGCCAGATCGGATCGCTGCAGGCCGATCCGGTGTCGGAGGTCGGCGATCATGTCGGCGCCGCCGATCCTGAGTCGGCCGATCTCGTGGAGGTAGCTGAGCTCGAGCTGCACCATCGGCGACACGACCAACTGGTGGTGCTCGAGGGCATCGATCGCGTCGGCGCTGAGCAGCTCGGTCTCGCCGGTGAACAGCCAGACCACCACGTGGGTGTCGAGCCGGATCACTCCGTCCATTCGTTCGACCAGTCGAGATGGACGAAGTCCTCGCTGTCTCCCACGACGACATCCGGTCGGCGCACCAGCGAGCCGATCCGAGGTGGCGTCTCCTCGGCTGCGATCCGGATGCGCTTGCCGTGCCGTTCGACGATCACCGGCTCACCGGTTTCGATGACCTGATCGAGGATCCGGTAGATGTCCTGACGCAGCTTGGAGGCAGTCATGGCCATACCGACACGGTACACGTACGTGTCGAGGTCTCATGTACGTACGTGATCAGGCCCCTCGTCGTCGGCGTCGCTCGGCGCGGTTGCCCGCACGGATCGGACCCGGCCGGTCGAAGCGGGGCGTGGAGTGCTGATGGCAGGAGCAGAACCACTCCGCCGGTGGGACGACCTGCCGGTAGGCGCCGGTGGGTGGCCGGTGTCCGTAGCGACGCACCCAGGTGCCGAACCAGTCGCCGTCGAGGTGGTTGTCGTGGACGTCGACGAGCGTGATCCCGGCGGCCGCGAGATCCGCCGTGTCGACGTGGCCGGTCTGTTCGATCGGTTCGACGATGCGCCGGATCACCGACGACTGCCGGTCCAGCTCCATGCCGATCATCACCAGCTCGGGATGGCCGAAACTCTCGGTGAGGCCGACCGTGTAGGAGAAGGGAACCGCATCGGTGACCATCTGGAGAAACCACCCGTGGGTGCGGATCGCGAGATCGACGCCCCGCATCACCTGTTCTTCTGAGTATCCGTCGCATCGAAGGCACATGTCGACAGCTTGACGGAGCGCTGTCGCAGGGTTGGCCGGATCCTCGGGAGTCGCCGGCGTCCGAGCGGGCGACGGCGGGGGAGTACCGTTCCGCCATGGGGTTGACGCTGTCGCATGCAACGGGTCCGTCCGAACCGGCGGTGAGGGAGGTGACGGTGGGCCAGTTGCTCGCCGAGGCGGCCGACGCCGTGCCCGACCGGGTGGCGCTGATCGAGGGCATCCCCGACGCCTCGGCGCGTCGGCAGTGGACGTACCACGAGTTCCACCACGACGCCGAGCGGGTGGCGAAGGCGTTGGCGCAGCGGTTCGAGCCGGGCGAACGGGTGGCGGTGTGGGCGCACAACATCCCCGAGTGGGTGCTGCTCGAGTTCGGGTGTGCGATGGCCGGCGTGGTGCTGGTGACGGTGAACCCGGCGTTCCGCGAGCAGGAGGTGCAGTACGTGCTGTCGCAGTCGCGTGCTGCCGGGCTGTTCGTGGTGCCCGACTTCCGGGGCAACCCGATGCAGGCCGTGGCGGCGCAGGTGCAGCCGCAGTGCCCCGACCTGCGCGAGATCATCAGCTTCGCCGACTGGGACGACTTCGTCGCCACGGCCGACGCGTTCGACGGCGAGCTGCCCACCGTCACGCCCGACGACGCGATGATGATCCAGTACACGTCGGGCACCACCGGGTTCCCGAAGGGGGCCTACCTCCATCATCGGGGTCTGGCCAACAACGGCGCCCACACCTCCGACCGGATGGGCATCAGCGACGGTGGCGTCTACATCGCCGTGATGCCCCTGTTCCACACGGGCGGCAGCGTGCTCGGCATCCTCGGCGCCGTGTCGAAGCGGGCGACGATCGTGCTCGTCGAGGCGTTCGATCCGGCGCTCGTGCTGGAGCTGTTCGACACGTACCACGGCACCGCGATGATGGGTGTGCCGACGATGCTGATCGCGATGCTCGAGCATCCGGCCTTCGGCGACACCGACATGAGCCACGTGGAGGCGATCTGTTCGGGCGGCTCGCTGGTGCCCGAGGCGCTGGTGAAGCGGCTCGAGTCCGAGCTGGGCGCGCCGTTCACCATCGTGTTCGGCCAGACCGAGTGTTCGCCGGTGGCGTCGATGACCAAGACCACCGACTCGATCCAGGACAAGGCACTTACGATCGGGCCGCCGATGCCCAACGTGGAGGTGAAGATCATCGACCCCGAGACGGGCGAGACCGCGCCGGTCGGGGTGATCGGCGAGTACTGCACCCGCGGCTACCACGTGATGACGGGCTACTTCGAGCTGCCCGAGCAGACGGCCGAGGCCATCGACGCCGACGGCTGGCTGCACACCGGCGACCTCTGCGCGATGGACGGTCGTGGTTACTGCACGGTGGAGGGCCGCCTGAAGGACATGATCATCCGCGGCGGCGAGAACATCTACCCGAAGGAGATCGAGGAGCTGCTGTTCCACCATCCGTCGGTGGGGGAGGTGGCGGTGGTGGGCGTGCCCGACGAGAAGTGGGGCGAGAACGTGGTGGCGTTCCTGCGGCCGGTCGCCGGTGCGACCATCGACACCAACGAGCTGTTCACGTACGTGCGCGAGCACCTGGCGCCGCACAAGACGCCGAGGGAGTGGATCGTGCTCGACGAGTTCCCGCTCACCGGCTCGGGCAAGATCCAGAAGTACAAGCTGCGCGACATGTGGGAACGCGGCGAGCTCGCCACCTCCGGCTGAGCGCCGTTGAGCGCGGCCGGGTCTCTTGCGCCCGAGCCCCGCCCGCCCGCCCCGCCCCGCCGCCGAACGCGTGAACTGTTTGCAGCGAGTCGCCGCACATTGTTCACGCGTTGCGCTCCGGGCGCGCGATTCACGAGTGCGCTTGTAGCCGGCACGCCGGCCAGTGACACTGGGCCGGTGACCGACACACTCCCCTCTGCGACGTCCCACCCGACCACGCCGCCCGAAACGGCCGCCGGCACCGGCGCCGATCCACGATTCGACTGGTCGGTGGAGGAGGCCGAGGCACTCATCGCCCGGCCGTTCCACGACCTCCTGGCCGAGGCGCAGCAGGTACATCGCGGGCGGTTCGACCCGCACGTGTTGGAGGCGGCGATCCTGCTGTCGATCAAGACCGGAGCGTGCCCCGAGGACTGCGCCTACTGCCCACAGTCGGCCACGTGGAACACCGACCTCGGCCCCGAACCGCTGATGGACACCGATTCGATCGTGATGTCGGCCCGAGCGGCGAAGGCCAATGGTGCCACCCGGTTCTGCATGGGTGCGGCGTGGCGGTCGCCCACCGACCGTCAGGTCGACCGGGTCGCCGACGCCGTGCGGGCCGTGGGTGACCTCGGCCTCGAGACGTGCGTCACGCTCGGGATGGTGACCACCGAGCAGGCCGGCACGCTCGCTGACGCCGGGCTCGACTTCTACAACCACAACCTCGACACGTCGCCCGAGTTCTACGGCGAGGTCATCACCACCCGCACCTACCAGGACCGGCTCGACACCCTCGCCAACCTGCGCACCACACCGATCAAGTTGTGCACGGGCGGGATCGTGGGCATGGGGGAGAGCCGGCGGGATCGTGCCGGTTTGCTGGCGCAACTGGCGTCGCTCGACCCGCATCCCGAGAGCGTGCCGATCAACCTGCTGGTGAAGGTGCCCGGCACTCCGCTCGGTGACCTCGACGACTTCGACGGCCTGGAGCTGGTGCGAACGATCGCTGCCGCGCGGATCATGATGCCGACGTCGGTGGTGCGACTCTCGGCCGGCCGCAACGAGATGACCGACGAGCTGCAGGCGCTGTGCCTGCACGCCGGCGCCAGCAGCGTGTTCCTCGGCGACAAGCTGCTGACCACCGGCAACCCGGGTGAAGACCGTGACCGGGAACTGTTCGAGAAGCTCGACACCGATGCCGGTTGTCAAGGGACTTCGGTGGACGTAAAGTAGAACTCCACTTCGACGCGGGGTGGAGCAGTTCGGTAGCTCGTCGGGCTCATAACCCGAAGGTCGCAGGTTCAAATCCTGCCCCCGCCACCAACGAAAGCCCTGGTAGATCGCAAGATCTGCCAGGGCTTTGTTCGTTGTTCGGGGTGTGTCACTCGCTCACGGAGCGGAGGCGTTCGAGCGCTCGCTTCTCGATCTGGGCGATACGTGACGGCTTCAGTTCGAAGTGGTCGGCGACCTCCTGGAGCGTGCGTGGCTCGCCG
>JAWLEC010000128.1:0-8892 GCA_041686315.1 Ilumatobacteraceae bacterium | reverse complement strand
GCCGCCCGCCGGTTCCAGTTCGACGTGCAGGTCGGCATGGTCGGCGTGAACGTGCCCGTGCCGGTGCCGGTGAGCTACTACAGCTTCGGCGGGTGGAAGGCGAGCCTGTTCGGCGACACCCACATGTACGGGCCCGAGGGCGTCAACTTCTACACCCGCGGCAAGGTCGTCACCAGCCGATGGCCCGACCCGGCCACCAGTGCCGTCGACCTCGGCTTCCCGGAGACGAGGTAGGGCGATGGACATCGGACTCGTCCTGCAGACGACGCCGCCGGCGTCTCGTGTGGTCGATCTGGCCAAGCGGGCGGAGACCTACGGGTTCTCCCACGTGTGGACCTTCGACTCGCACATCCTGTGGGAGGAGCCCTACGTCATCCACGCGCAGATCCTGAACGAGACCCGCAACGTGGTCGTCGGCCCGATGGTGACCAACCCGGCCACCCGTGACTGGACCGTCACGGCGTCCACGTTCGCCACGCTCAACGAGATGTACGGCAACCGCACGGTGTGCGGGATCGGCCGCGGCGACTCGGCGGTGCGGGTCACCAACGGCAAGCCCACCACGTTGGCCACGATGCGTGAGTCGGTCCACGTGATCCGCGAGCTGGCCAACGGACGCAGCGTGGAGTACAACGGCTCGACCATCACGTTGCCATGGGCGTCGAAGAGCCGTCTCGAGGTGTGGGGCGCCGGCTACGGCCCGAAGGCGCTGGCGATGATCGGCGAGACGTGCGACGGCTTCATCCTGCAGCTCGCCGACCTGTCGATCGCCGAGTGGACGATCGGCGCCGTCCGCGCGGCCGCCGAGGCCGCCGGGCGGGATCCCGACGACCTCACGATCTGCGTGGCCGCGCCGGCCTACGTCGGGCCCGCGGACGACATCGCCTACCTGCGCGATCAGTGCCGCTGGTTCGGCGGGATGGTCGGCAACCACGTCGCCGACATCGTCAGCCGCTACGGCGACACCTCCGAGGTGCCGGCCGCACTCACCGACTACATCGCCGGCCGTGAGGCGTACGACTACAACCAGCACGGTCAGGCCGACAACACCCACACCGCGTTCGTGCCCGACGAGATCGTCGACCGGTTCTGCATCCTCGGCCCGGTGGAGGCACAGCTCGAGCGGCTCCATGCGCTGGCCGACCTCGGCGTCGACCAGTTCGCCATCTACCTCCAACACGACGGCAAGGACCACACGCTCGCCCAGTACGGCGAGCACGTGATCCCCGCCCTGCGGGAGCGCACGCTCGCCCGGTCCTGACCGGCCGGTGGCTCGACCGACCCGGTCGCGTCAGCGGCGCGGCCAGAGGCCGTGCACCGTCCAGCCCCGATCGGCGAATCCGACCGCCTCGGCGACGTGGGCGCTGGCCTCGTTGGCGGGGTCGTGCAGGTAGGTGGGAACGGCGCCCTCGGCGAGGATGCGGCGGGCCGCGGTGGCCACGAGCCGGCGGGCGACGCCTCGCCCGCGTGCCTCCTCGTCGGTGACGACGGCGAGTTCGTGGCCGTAGCGGTCGTGGATCTTGATGCCCACACCGGCGATCGGTCGCCCGTCCTCGCTGAACGCCACCAGCCGTGGGCCGTTGAACGGTGCGAGCCACTCGGGCAGGTCGTCGGTCTGGTGTTCGAACCACTCACCCAGATCGGCGACGGAGGGGTCGATGGTGTCGGTCGTACGGAACACCCCGGTCCCGAACGCTGCCGGCCCCACCCCGAGGATCTCACCCAGTTCGTCACCGAGCCCGGGTCGGTCGATGCCATCGTCGAGTGCGGCTCTGACGGTGTCGACCGCGACGGGCGGCACCGCCACCACGATGCCGTGGCCGTCTCCGGCGCCCTGCAACGGGCGCACCGTGCCGTCCCACGTCGGCTCGAGCCGTGCCGGGTCTGCCACCACGTGCACGCCCGGGAACGGCGGCGGCCAGGCTCCGACCCACGAGCGCAGGTGCAGCGTGAGCCGTTCCGTGAAGACGTCGGCTGCGTCGGTGCCGCCGGGCGCACCGGCCATCAGGCAACCGCGGCGTCGGCCACCGCCAGTGCGGCGTCGAGAATCGCCAGACCCTCACGTGCCACGTCGTCGGGCGTGTTGCACGGGGGTACGACGTGGATGCGGTTGGCGGCCATCATCGGCCACATCCCGTTCGCCTTGCACTCGGCGACCACGGCGCCTGTCGTGGCGGCGTCCACGGGCTCGCGCGTGTTGCGGTCGAGGACGAGCTCGACCGCCCAGAACACGCCCATGCCGCGCACCTCGCCGATGCTCGGATGCCGTGACGCCATCTCGCACAGCTCCCAGCCGATGACGTCCCTGCCGAGGTGGCGGGCGTGTTCGTTGACGCCTTCGTCGTCGAAGATGTCGATGCTGGCCACCGCGGTGGCGCACGCCAGCGGATGGCCCGAGTAGGTGAGTCCGCCGGGGAACACCCGATCGTCGAACGTGGCGGCGATGTCGGCCGAGATCACCACGCCACCGATCGGCACGTAGCCGGAGTTGACGCCCTTCGCGAACGCGATGAGGTCGGGTTGGGCGCCCCAGTTCTGCCAGGCGAACCACTGCCCGGTGCGCCCGAAGCCGGACATCACCTCGTCGCAGATCATGACGATGCCGTACTCGTCGCAGAGGGTGCGCACACCCTCGAGGTAGCCGTCGGGCGGCACGAGGATGCCGTTGGTGCCCACCACCGACTCGAGGATGATCGCCGCCACCTTCGACGCGCCCTCGAACACGACCGTGTCACGGAGGTGCTGCAGTGCCCGTTCGCACTCCTGCTCGGCGGAGTCGGCGTGGAACGCCGAGCGGTACGGGTACGGACCCCAGAACTTCACGAGCCCGGGGATCGACGGTTCGTTCTCGAGGCGGCGCGGCTCGCCGGTGAGGCCGATGGCGGCCGCCGTGCCACCGTGGTAGCTGCGGTACGCGGACAGCACCTTCATGCGGCCGGTGTGGGCCTTGGCGAGACGGATCGCGTTCTCCACGGCCTCGGCGCCCGCGTTGGTGAAGAACACCTTCTCGAAGTGCCCACCGGCGCGGGATGCGCCGTTCGTGCCGAGATTGGCCTTCTCCACGATCAGCCGTGCCGCTTCGCTGCGCTGGTCGTTGGCGAAGTTGGGCGCCACCATGCACAGCCGCTCGGCCTGCTCCTTGATCGCCTCGATCATCCGGGGGTGCTGGTGCCCCAGGTTCATGTTCACCAGCTGGCTCGTGAAGTCGATCCAGGTGGTGCCGTCGGCGTCCCACATCTTCGACCCGAGGGCGCCCGCCAGCACCACCGGGTCGAGCGCACCCTGCGCCGACCACGAGTGGAAGACGCGACGGCGATCGTTGGTGTAGGCGTCGCCGAGCAGCGGCGAGTCGTCGAGCTGGGTCATGCACGAATCGTACGCCGCCACGGCGACGCGTGCCGCCGTCGACCCGGCCCGTCGTCGCGTCTAGGGTTCGGGCATGGCAGAGACCGTCACGTTCCCCAGCAACGGCAACGAGGCGTCGGGTCACCTGGCGCTTCCCGAAGGCGGCACCGGCCCCGGTGTGATCGTCGTCCAGGAGTGGTGGGGCCTCGACTCGGGCATCAAGGAGATGGCCGATCGCCTGGCCGAGGCCGGCTTCGTGGCCCTGGTGCCCGACCTCTACCACGGTGAACTCGCCGAACACACCGAGATGGACAAGGCGAGCGAGCTGATGAACGAGCTGCCGCCCGACCGGGCCGGGCGCGACATGAGCGGCGCCGTCGACTTCCTCGCCGATCACGACGCCACCACCGGTGACGGCATCGGCGTGATGGGTTTCTGCATGGGCGGCATGCTCACGTTCGTGCTCGCCGCCCTCCGACCCGACCGGGTGAAGGCCGCCGTGCCGTTCTACGGGTTCCCCCAGGGTGACGACCAGCCCGACTACTCCAAGATCGAAGCGGCCATCCAGGGTCACATGGCCGAGAACGACGACTTCTTCCCGCCGTCGGCGGCGATGCACCTCGAAGAAGAACTGAAGGCGCTCGGCAAGGACGTGTCGATCACCGTGCACGAGGGCACCGGGCATGCGTTCATGGCGCCGCACAACGCGTTGGGCACCCAGGACCAGGCGAAGTACGACGAGATCTGGCCCCAGGCCACCGCCTTCCTGCACGACCAGCTCGGCTGACCCGGCTGATTCGGTCACCGCTCGTGCATCGTTTCGACGCCGTGCTGTTCGACGCGGGCGGCGTGCTGGTGCTGCCCGATCCGCAGGTGCTGGCCCCGTTGCTCGCCTGGTACGGCGCGGCGACCGACGCCGAGGTGTACCGCCGTGCCCACTACGCCGGCATGAAGGCGAAGTCCGACGCCGGCTCGCTGGAAGGCACGTGGGACGAGTACGACCGGGCCTACGTCGTAGCGGTGGGCGTGGTGGGAGCTGACGTCGACGAGGCCGTCGCCGTGCTCGGCCGGACCCGCAACGCCTGGATCTGGCGGTGGATGATCCCCGAGACGCGGGCCGGTCTCGACCACCTGGCGGCGGCGGGCGTGCCGATGGGTGTGGTGTCGAACGCCAGCGGCCAGATCGAGGCCGTGCTGCGCCGCCAGATCTGCCACGTCGGCCGGGGTGACCACGTGGAGATGCGGTGTGTGGTCGACAGCCACGTGGTGGGCGTCGCCAAACCCGACCCGTCGATCTTCGACCATGCGCTGGCGCACTTCGCGGAGTTCGATCCGGCGCGTATCGCCTACGTCGGCGACTCCGTCACCATGGACATCGCCGCTGCCCGCGGCGCCGGTCTGCACCCGATCCTGATCGACCCGTACGACGACCACGTCGGCGCCGACTTCGAGCGGATCCGGTCGGTGGGGGATCTTGCCGCCGAGCTCGCCGAGGGCCGCATCACCACCCCGTAGCCGACGTTGCATCCGGTGTCTGACACCGGATGCAACGTCAGGTGTTGGCGTTGATCAGCTGGCGGGCGATGACCTTCAGGCACAACGTCTCGTCGGCGCCCTCGAAGATCGACAGCACGCGGGCGTCGACGAACAGCCGGCTCACCTCGTACTCCTCGGCGTAGCCCATGCCCCCGTGGATCTGCATCGCCTCACGGCTCACCCATTCGGCGGCCTTGCACACGTAGGCCTTCACCATCGACGCTTCCATGGCCCCTTCGCCCTTGGCCATCAGCGTGGCGACCGCGTAGGAGAACTGGCGGCCGGCCTGGGTGAGCACGGCCATCCGGCCGAGCTTGGCGCGGGTGAGCTGGTAGTCGAGGATCGGCTGCCCGAACACGACGCGGTTCTCGGCGTAGTCGAGCGCCGCCTCGTAGGCGGCCTGCATCACGCCGACAGCGCGCGCCGCCGTCTGGAGGCGGCCGTTCTCGAAGCCGGCCATCTGGTAGTAGAAGCCCTTGCCGAGACCCTCGTCGCCGCCGACCTGGTTCTCGGCCGGCACCCACCAGTCCTCGAGGGCGATCTCGTAGGAGTGCATGCCGCGGTAGCCGATGGTGTCGATCGGACGACCCTCCATCTTGCCGACCCGCTCGACGCCGTCGACGACCGGGCCGGGCTGGGTGAACTCGAAGCCGTGGCTGTCGCCGCGTGGCTTGGGCACGATGAACAAGCTGAGCCCGCGGTGGGTCTTGGAGCGGTCGGGGTCGGTGCGGGCCAGCAGGGTGAGGGCGTCGGCGCGGGCGCCGAAGGTGCACCACGTCTTGACGCCGTTGATGACCCACCCGTCCTCGCCGTTCGGGCCGGGTGCCGGTGTGGCGGTGACCTTGATACCGGCCACGTCGCTGCCGTAGTCGGGCTCGGTGACGGCCACGGCGGGCATCACCTCGGCGGTGGCGAGCTTGGGCAGCCAGTGCTGCTTCTGGTCCTCGGTGCCGCCCTTCACGAGCGCCCGGGTGAGGATCTCGGGACGGGTGATCAGCGATCCGCCGATGCCGAGGCTGGCCCGGGACAGCTCCTCGGTGGCCGCCACCATGGCGATGTATTCGGCGTCGCCGCCCTCGCTGTAGCCGCCGTACTCGGCGGGCACGCTGAGGCCGAACGCGCCGAGCTCGGCGAGCCCGGCGACGATCTCCTCGGGCACGTCGCCGTTGGTGCGGTGGACGTGCTCGGCATGAGGGGAGATCACCTTGCCGGCGAAGGCGCGGAACGTGTCGGCCACCATCTCCATGTCGTCGTCG
The DNA here is from genome assembly GCA_041686315.1 of Ilumatobacteraceae bacterium. GTDB lineage: Bacteria > Actinomycetota > Acidimicrobiia > Acidimicrobiales > Ilumatobacteraceae > Sva-07. The sequence goes on along the minus strand of JAWLEC010000128.1, from coordinate 2,755 downwards.
AGATGGTTGGGGCCCGGCTGATCGGCGAGGGAGGCCAGGAATTCGGGGTGGCGGAACCGCGACACGAAGTCGTGGGTGTCGGCCAGTGGATCGCGTTCGACGCCCCAGTCGGCCTCTCGCCCGAGCAACTTGCCGGCGAGGTCGTGGAGCATGTCGGCAGCGAAGGCGCAGGTGATCTTGGCCTCGACGTCGCCCTTGGCGCCGTAGTCGAGCAGGGAGCGGGCGGTGGCGACGCCCGATGCAGCATGGGCGAGGTCGTAGGCGAGCACCTGGTGCACGTCGGGACCGCCGATCTCCGCCAGCTGCCGCGTGGCCCTGCCGACGATGCGGTCGGCCAGGTCGATGACGTCGGCGGCGGCTGGCAGGTCGGGGGCGGCGATCTCGCTCATGGCCGCGACGTTACTGGCCGGTAGGGAACCGGGCCATTCCGACAGGGGGACGCCTGCCACGATGTGGCGATGGCATCGATCTGTGTGTTCTGTGGCTCGAGTACCGGCCGTGATCCACTGCACGTGGAGACGGCGGCCGCACTGGGTGCTGCCGTCGCCGAGGACGGCCATCGGCTGGTGTACGGCGGCGGTCACGTGGGGCTGATGGGCGTCGTCGCCGACGCGGCGCTGGCTGCCGGCGGCGAGGTGATCGGGGTGATGACCGAGCAGCTGGTGGCGGCGGAGGTGGCCCACACGGGTCTCACGTCACTGGAGGTGGTGCCGACCATGCACGCCCGCAAGGCGCGCATGGCCGATCTCTCCGATGGTGTGGTCGTGCTGCCGGGAGGCTTCGGCACACTCGACGAGACCTTCGAGATCGTCACGTGGACGCAGCTCGGTCTGGTGGCGGTGCCGACGGTGTTCCTCGACGCGGCGGGCTACTTCGATGCGCTGTTCGACTTCGTCGCCGGCGCCGTCGACGCCGGATTCGTGCGGCCCGAACACCTGGGACTCGCCCGTCGGGCGGCCGGGGTCGCCGATGCGCTCGCACTGGCCACCGCCCCCGTCGGCGCCCCGCTCCCCAAGTGGACGTGACGGGACCGGCGGCAGGGGCACCAGTAGCGTCGGAACGTGATCGTGTTCAGGGTCGCCGTGTTGCGGATCGGCGTGTTGGTGGCGGCGTTGGTCGTGGCGAGCTGTGCCGCCGACGCCGACGTCGAGTCGATCGAGGCGAACCCGGTCGGCGCCGGGCAGCTCGACCCGGGGGAGCCGGGAACCGATCCTGCGGCGACGATCGACTGGGAGCCGTGCACCGACGCCGGCAATGCCGTGGTGGAGCTCGACTGTGCGACGCTGCAGGTGCCGCTCGACCACACCGATCCCGGCGGCGACCGGATCGACCTCGCCCTCGCGAGGGTGCCGGCGACGGGCTCCGACGTGATCGGCTCACTCGTGTTCAACCCCGGCGGCCCTGGTGCGTCGGGCATCGATTTCCTGGCCAATGCCGCAGTGGTCGTGCCGGCGGAGCTGGCGGCACGGTTCGACCTGGTGGCGTTCGACCCGCGCGGCGTGGGCCGCAGCACCTCGCTCGTGTGCGACAACGATCTCGACGACGAGATCGTGCTGCTCGAGGAGGGCGACGACGAAGGGTGGGCCGACCTCGTCGCCGAGGCGGAGGAGTTCCCGTCGACCTGTACCGACGCGACCCTCGAGCTGGCGCCGTGGGTGGGGACGAACAACGCCGCCCGCGACCTCGACCTGATCCGTGACGCCGTCGGCGACGGGCAACTGAGTTACGTCGGGTTCTCCTACGGCACTCGCCTCGGAGCCACGTACGCCGAGTTGTTCCCCGACAACGTGCGGGCGCTCGTGCTCGACGGAGGAGTGAAGCCCACCGACGACCTCGACGAACTCGACCTCGGGCAGGCCGAGGGGTTCGACCTCGCCTTCGGCAACTTCGCGGCTGCCTGTGACGCCGCCGACGACTGCGCCCTGGCCGACGTCGGACCGACCCGCGACGTCTACGAGGGTCTCGTCGCCGAGATCGCCGACGAGGGAACGTTCCCGGCGAACGACGGCCGGGTGCTCACGCCGGGCGAGCTGCAGCTCGGTGTCGTGGCAGCGCTGTACAGCACAGAGACGTGGCCGATCCTGGCCGACGCACTCGAACTCGCCGACGAGGACCAGGACGGCAGCCTGCTGCAGGCGCTCGCCGACACGCTGCTCGGTCGCCGGCCCGACGGCACCTACGACAACTCCCAGGTGGCCAACGGCTTCGTCAACTGCGCCGACGACCCGTCGCGGCCTCCGGCGGATGAGGTGCGTGAGGCTGCCGACGAGGCCGCTGCCCGTTCGGAGTTGTTCGACGACCTGCTCCGGGCCGACACGGGCTGCATCGGTGCGCCCGACCCCGTGGATCCGCTCGTCATCGGCCCGGCCGCGGGCGCTGCCCCCATCCTCGTGATCGGCACCACCGGCGACCCGGCCACGCCCTACGAGTGGTCGGTGGAGCTGGCCGACTCGTTGGCGTCGGCCGTGCTGTTCAGCGTGGAGGGCGAGGGCCACACGGCGTTCTTGAGCATCGACTGCGTCGAGCCGGTCGTGGTGGACTACCTCGTCGACCTGGAGGTGCCGAGCGCTGATTCGGGATGCAGCGACGAGGCGGCCGGCGACGTGTTCCCACCGACGGGCGACAGCGAGCTCGACCAGCTGATCGCCTTCTTCGAGTGCCTGCGTGACAACGGTGCCGACGTTCCGGAACTGTCCGCCGCCGATGTGCTGGCCGACCCGAGCGGGGAGACCCTGCTCGATGCGCTCGATCCCAG
>JAWLEC010000127.1:0-8927 GCA_041686315.1 Ilumatobacteraceae bacterium | reverse complement strand
CGAGTGGACGTCTGGGTCCCCACGTTCCGCGCCGCCCGGATCAGTTCGGGGTGGGCGTCGCAGACCTGGTCACGCGGGACGCGGCCCTTGAGGACCTGGCTGATCAGCATCCGTCGGGCCAGGCGATGGTCGACCATGCCGCGGGAGCCATCGCTGCCACGCAACGCACCGACCGTGATGCCCATGGCCGTGAACACTACTGGGCGCGGGCGGTCACCGACCGCCCGTCTCCCAGCGGCCACACTGGTGCCGTGGCCAACGTCCCCGACATCAACTACGGCAACGACGTCCCCCACGAGACGCAGCTGCGTCTGTGCGGCGACATCGGTGACGGCAAGCGCGCCGTCGAGCTCGGCATCTCCGACTGGTACAACGCCCTGTCGTTCGCCGAGGTCGGCGCCAAGTCGATCGCCGTCGACACCGATCCCGAGCGCATCGCGGAGACCCGGCGGCGTGCCGGCGACGCCGAGCTGCTGGTCCAGTGCCTGGAGACCGACCTGGCCGACCTCGGCGACATCACCTCGGCCACGTGCTCGGTGGTGGTGGCTGCCCACACGATCCACCGAGTCGACGACCTGGGACGCCTCCTGCGCCAAGTGCATCGCATCCTGCTGCCGTCGATGCCGTTCGTGATCTCGATGGCACACCCCTTCGCCGCCGTCGGGCCCGAGCACCCCTACGGCGCCGGCGAACGCACGATCGGCGAGTGGTTCACGGCCCTGGCGCGCACCAACTTCCGCGTCGACCAGCTGCTCGAACTCGGCATGGGCCCGCAGTCGCCCGCGCCCACCACCCTCATCCTGCGTGCCCGCAAGGAAGGCTCCTGACGCAGCCCCCGCGGAACGCGTGAACCGTCTGCGGCCGTCCACCGCACAGAGACCACGCGTTGCCGGTTGGACGGGCTAGACCCGTTCGGTGGCGGTGATGTCGGCGGGGCGGGGGCGGCCGAACAGGTAGCCCTGGGCACGGTCGCAGCCCAGGTCACGGAGCCGGTTCAGCTGCAGCGGCGTCTCCACACCCTCGGCCACCACGTGCAGCCCCAACGAATGACCGAGGCGGACCACGGCCTCCACGATCGAGCTGTCGTCGGCCTCCAGCCCCAGGCCCGACACGAACGACCGGTCGATCTTGATGGCCTCCACCGGGAACCGCTTCAGGTAGGTGAGCGACGAGTAGCCGGTGCCGAAGTCGTCGACCGCCAGGTGCAGCCCCAGACCGCGCAGGTCGCGCAACGCCGCACCAGCGACAGCGGTGTCGGCCATCAGCGCCGTCTCGGTGATCTCCAGCCACAACGACGCGGCATCGATGCCGGTCTCACCGAGTGCCTGTGCGACGACATCGGCGAAGTCGTGATCCACGAGCTGCTGCGTGGCGACGTTCACCGACAGCGAGCAGTCGGCGAAGCGCAGGCCCCCGACCCGCCAGTGCGCCAGCTGAGCGAGCGAATCACGCAGGATGCTCGCGCCGAGCTCCACCATCAGCCCGGCGTCCTCGGCCACGGACAGGAACTGGCCGGGCAGCAGCAGCCCGCGGTCGGGGTGCAGCCAGCGCGCCAGCACCTCGAAGCCCACGACGGCTCCGCTCTCCAGGTCGACGATCGGCTGGAAGTAGGGCACCACCTCACCACGTTCGATGCCCCGACGCAGTTCGTTGGCGGTGTGGAGCGCCGCCAACGACGCCTCCCGGGTGGCCTCGGTGAACGCCTCCACCCGGTCGCGGCCACTCGCCTTCGCCCGGTACATCGCGGCGTCTGCGTCGCGCAGGAGTTCGTCGGCCGTCAGGGCAGCCGACACGTTGACGGCGAAGCCGATGCTCGCCGTGACCACCAGTTCGTGGCCGTCGACGGTGACCGGCACCTGTACGGCACGTCGCAGTCGCTCGGCGACCACCGACGGATCACCGCCGTCGATGAACACCACGAACTCGTCGCCGCCGAACCGGGCCAGGCGATCACCGTCGCGCATCACCTCGCGCAACCGTCCGGCCGTGATCCGCAACAGCTCGTCGCCCACGCCGTGACCGAGGCTGTCGTTGACCACCTTGAAGTTGTCGAGATCGATGAACAGCACCGACACCGATCCGGGCACCGCATCACGCAGCAGTGCGTCGAGTCGCTCCACGAGGGCCGCGCGGTTGGGCAGTTCGGTCAACCCGTCATGGGTGGCCGCGTGGGTGAGCCGTTCGGCGGCGATCCGCTGTTCGGTGACGTCCTCGATGTGGGTGATCGCCAACGCCACGCCGTCGTCCTCGGTCACCGACACGCGGGTGCGCGCCCACACGTGGGATCCGTCGCTGTGCAGGTAGCGCTGGTCGATCAGGTAGGTGTCGGCGATCCCCAACTCGAGACGGGCGCGTTGGGTGGCTGCGGCACGGAGATCGTCGGGATGGGTGATGCTGCGGATCCCCGAACCGATGAGCTCCGCCAACGGCCGGTCGAGCATGTCGGCCAGCGACTGGTTGGCATCGACGATGCGGCTGTCGTCGAGCCGCACCAGCGCCATCCCGGTCGGTGCCGAGTGGAAGGCCTGCTGGAACCGTCGCCGCGCCTGCTCGAGCGCCACCGTGCTGCGTTTGCGGTCGGTGACGTCGCGCAACAGCACCACCAGTCCGCCGCCGCCACGCTCGTCGGTCAGGGCCGGCCGGTGCAGCGACGCCTCCACGAGATGCGGCTCTGCGTCGACGTCGACGAGCTCGAACAGCAGATGGTTGCCGATCGGGCCCGTTCCGTCGTCGCTCGCCGGCCCGTCGAGGTCGGCCGGCCCGTCGAAGTGCCACCGCGCCGTGACCACGTCGCGGTCGGTGTCACCGATCATCTCGAGCAGGGCACGACCCACCAGCTCGTCGATCGTGCGTCCGGTGAGCAGCGCCGCCCGCTGGTTCGCCGACTCGATCACCCCGTGCTCGTCGAGCGCCAGCACGGCGTCGGGCAGGTCGTCGAGGAGCCGGCGCATCTCGCCCTGGGTACGCCGCAACTCGTCGATCGTGCGGCGGAACCTCCTGCCGACACGACGCGCCTCCACCACCGTGGCGAGCACGGCCACGATCGCCAGCAGCCCGATACCCGCGACGGCCGCCACGGTCGCCGGGCTCGGATCGGTACCGGCCCTCGAGGCGGCGACGACGACCAGCGCCGACGACACCACCACCACCGGCAGCACCAGCCACCAGGCGCGGTACCCACGCCCGGTCGGAGCACCGAACGCCAGATGTGCCCCGGTGGGATCGGTGTCGTTCACGCCGCGCAACGCTACGACGGGGGTGCAGGGCCTCGGGGGATGCCCGACGGGGGGTGCAGGACGGATCTCGGGGGATGCCCGATCCGTGCACACGTCTCGTCCGGAAAGGCCCGACTCGTCCGAACCTCTCGTCGTCCGGGTCCCGCATTCCGAGACGGACGGCGCCGAGAGTCCCTCGCGTCGAGCCGGGTCAGCTGCCGGCGGTGCCGCTGCGTGCGGCCCACCAGGCGTCGAGGCGTCGCCGGGCCTCGTCCTCTCCGACGATGCCCTCCTCCAACCGGATCTCCATCAGGAACTTCATCGCTTCGCCGACGTCACGTCCCGGCCGGAGCCCGAGGTGCTCCATCACGGCGTTGCCGTCGAGTTCCGGACGCAGCGACGCCAACTCCTCAGCGGCCTGCAGCTCATCGATCCGCTCCTCCAGCTCGTCCATCCGCCGTGACAGCCGCGCCGCCTTCTTGGCGTTCCGTGTGGTGGAGTCGCATCTCGTGAGCACGTTCAGCTCGGCGAGCAGACCGCCGGCGTCGCGCACGTAACGACGCACCGCCGAGTCCGACCATCCCATCGAGTAGGTGTGGAACCGCAAGTGCAACGCCACGAGTTCGGTGACCTTGGCGATGTCGTCGTTGGAGTACCGCAGCGCCGACATCCGCTTGCGTGTCATGCGCGCCCCCACGGCGTCGTGGTGGTGGAACGTGGTGCCCTTGCCAGGTTGGAAGCCACGCGTCCGTGGCTTGCCGACGTCGTGGAACAACGCCGCCAGCCGGGTGAGGCGGAAGTCGAACAGCGGACGCTCACCGGAAACGATCGCGGGGTGCTCGTGCGGAGGGCGAACGTTCTCCACCACGGCGATGGTGTGGCTGAGGACGTCCTTGTGGCGGTGGATCGGGTCGTGTTCGAGACGCATGGCGGGCAGTTCGGGCAGGAACTCGTCGGCGAGGCCGGTGTCGACGAGGAACCAGAGGCCCGCCGCGGGATGGTCGACCACCATGAGCTTGTCGAGCTCGTCGCGGATGCGTTCGGCCGACACGATCTCGAGACGCTCGGCCATCGAACGGACGGCGTCGACCAGTTCCGGGGCGGGCTCGAGCTGGTAGCCGGCGATGAACCTCGCCGCCCGCAGCATCCGCAACGGGTCGTCGCTGAAGCTCACGTCGGGTCCGATCGGCGTACGCAGGACGCGCGTCGCCAGGTCGACGGCACCGTCGAACGGATCGATCAACTCGGGAGCAGCATCGTCACCGGTGAGTTCGAGCGCCATCGCGTTCACCGTGAAATCGCGTCGGGACAGGTCCTCCTCGACGCGGTCGGCGAACACGACGTGCGGCTTGCGAGAGTCGTCGGTGTACGCCTCGGCACGGAACGTCGTGATCTCGAAGACCCGGTTCACACCGCTGTCGTTCACGCGGTGGGCGCCGATCGTGCCGAACCGCTCACCCTGGGTCCAGACGGCATCGGCCCAACCGTCGAGACATCGCTTGATGTCCGGGGGGTGGGCGTCCGTGGTGAGGTCGAGGTCGATCTCGTCGGCGGCCGCGCCACGCAGGTCCCGGGCGAACAGGTCACGCACCGTGCCGCCGACGAGATAGAGGCGATGACCCGACGCATGGAAGCGGTCGGCCAGCGGTGTGAGTTCGCGCAGCACGGGAGCGAGACGATCGGGGACCACGGCCGCGAGGCTAATGGCGACACCGGCGTCGCCGCCGAACGACGCAGCGGCCATGTCCCCGTCTCCGGCACGCCGGTCGGACCGAGTCCGCGGGCCGAGAGCCCGGCGATGGGAGTACCGTCGTCGGCGTGCACATGGTCACCGCCCAGCCCCCCGTGCGCGCACGGATCGGCAGCTGGCCGTCTCGCCCCGACATCGCCCACCTCGTACTGCTCGACCACAACATGGTGCCCCGCCGGCACCACGTCCGCGACTGGATCGACGAGGCCCACCGGCGAGGCGCCCGAGCGATCCGCACCGGTGCCGTGTTCCCCCGGGCGGCTCCGGCGTTCCTGAGTGCCGGCTTCGTCGAGATCGACCGACTGGCGCTGCTCGACCTCGATCTCACCCGCACGACGATGCCCGCTCCGGAGGCACCCGATGCCCCGCACCGCCTGCACCGGTTGCGGCGAGCACGACTCGGGGCTGCCGCTCGTGTCGACGCCGCCGCGTTCGGCACGACATGGGGCAACGACGCGCCCGCCCTCGCAGAGATCAACGACGCCACTCCCCACCACCGCGCCCGCCACGTGGTGCGCCACGGGGACACCGTCGCCTTCGCGATCTCCGGACGGGCGCGCACCGTCGGATACGTCCAACGCCTGGCCGTGCACCCGGACCACCGCCGGAGCGGCATGGGTCGCCAACTCCTCCACGACGCCCTCGGATGGATGCGACGGCGAGGAGTCACCCGGGTGATGGTGAACACCGCCGTCGACAACGCCGCAGCGCTGCAGCTGTACGACGGATTCGGATTCCGGCGCAGCGCCGACACCCTGGTGATGCTCGAACTCGACCTGGCATCCGATCGCCGGCCGCATCGCGGGCCTCCCGCGGCGGGGGCCACCGGATGACGGCAGCGGGGGAATCCCCGTCACGACGTGTCGTCGCGTTCGCGCTCACCGCCACGCTGCTGCTCTGGACCGGTCTCGCCGCGGCCGGCACCACTGCCACCGCCACGGGCTCCGACGTCCGCCAGGCGAGCGGCGACGGCGACCTCCGTCTCGAACTGCTCGAGCAGGACCTGGCGCTGGAGGCCGACGGCACGATCCGTCTCGTCTACCGCCTGTCGGGTGACCTGGCCGGCACGGCCGATCTGTCACCCACGACGACGACCGGCGCCACCACGACAACGGCGGCCCCCGTGGACCCCGCCGCGCCTCCCGCTGGCGGTGACGCACCCGCCGCCACGACCCCGGACGACATCAGCCCGGACGCCGCGGGCACGACCACCACCACGGCGGTTCCGCTGCCGCCACCGGTCCCGCTCACCGTCGAGGTCACGAACTACCGGCCCGTGTCGAGCACCGCCGAGTTGCGCGACCTGATCGGCAGCGACGTGCTGCGGACCGCGTTCGCCGGCGACGAGGTGATCGACGGCGTGGCACTCACCGAGGTGCGCGACATGATCACGTTCGACACCGACGACGCCGGCCGGGCGATCCTCGAACTCACCATCCCGACCGACGTCCGCGAGAGCGTCGGCGAGAAGCTGAAGTTCGAGCGGGCGGGTCTCTATCCCCTGCGCGTCGAACTCGTACTCGGCGATCCGGGATCCGACGACGTGGTCGCCACGGCCGGCACGGTGGTGCAGCGGCTCCCCGACGCCGACGACGTCCCACCCCCGGGATCCGTCGACTCGGCAGACGGCGACGCTGCCGACGGCGGGACGACGCCGTCCGTCTCCACCCGGCTCCCGCCACCGATCGACCTGGCGGTGATCGCCGCCATCGAGCCACCCGACACCGATCCCGCGGCGCAGGCGGCTGCGGAGGAGCAGCTCGACGCAGCGATCGAGCTGGCCGAAACCGTCGACGCTCCTGTCACGCTCGAGGTCCCGCCCCCGTTGGTCGCTGCACGCACGGCCATCGACGGCGGTGCAGAACAGCTGGCGGCCGCCTTCGCCGACGACGAGTTCGTGGCGCTGCCCGTGGCACCACTCGACGTGTCCTCGGCCGTGGCCGTCGGCAGGGAGGACGCCTTCGCCCGTCTGCTCAGCGCCGGTGCCGACATGCTCACCGAAGCGGTGCCGACCACGCCGTCGCGACGCGACGTCTGGATCGCCGTCGACCCGTTGAGCGCGGGCGGTGCCCAGGAGCTGCGCGAGCTCGGCGTCCGTCTGCTGGTGATGTCGACCGACCTCTACACCGAGAACGTCTCCTCGGTCCTGCCCGCCACCGACCTGTTCGTCGAGGTCGTACTGCCCGACGGCAGCACGCTCCCGCTCCTGGTGGTCGACGGCCTGGCCGAGCAACTCACCGCCGATGCAGCCGATGCGATCCTCGCCGACGCCACCCCCACCGAATGGGCGGTCGAGACACTGGCCGTGATGCTGCTCGAACAGGAGATCGACGACGCCGATCGCACGGCGACGAGCCCACGCGCCGGCACCGGCCGGCGCAGCCGGCTGCTCACCACCCCCGACCTCGGTGCACCGGACCCACGCCTCGTCGGCGTGCTCGAACGGGTCGCTGCCACCACCCCCGGCGTCGACATCACGGCGGCGACGAGCCTGACCGACCTCACCGACGTCCAGCTCGACGCCACCGGTGAACCGCTCACCGCGCGCTTCCCCGACCGGGCCGGTCCGTCGCTGGCCGAGCGCGTCGAGCTGCTCGATGCCACCGCTGCCCGCCTCGTGAGTGCCGCATCGATGCTCCCCGACGACGACCCGCGACCGGCCGAGTGGACCGCCGAGCTGGACTCGCTCATCTCCACCGGCTACACCGATGCCGACGTCGAGGCCGCCACGGCCGGGCTGCTCGCCGAAGCCGAACGCCTGACCACCGCCGTCCAGCTCCCCGAACCGTTCACCTTCACCCTCACGGGACGGTCCGGAACGATCGAGATCCGGCTGACCAACCTCATCGACGAGCCCTTGGACGTGCTCGTCCGGCTGGAGTCGGCGAAGGTCAATTTCCCCGAGGGCGACCGACTCGTGAGGCTGTTCCCTGACGGCGAGACCTCGGTCGTGGTTCCCGTCGAAGCCCGCTCGAACGGCACGTCGTCGATCAACCTCGAGGTGGCAACACCGCTCGGTGTGCCACTCGACGAGCCCGTCACGCTCACGTCGCGCGTCACCGCGCTCACCGGCCTCGGCCAGATGCTCACCGGCGGATTCGTGCTCGTGCTGCTCACGTGGTGGTTCGCCCACTGGCGCGCCCGGAGGCGGGAGGACATCGTCGAGGGTCGGGACCGCCACCCCAGCACCGGAGCGGTAGGCTCCGATGCCCTGTGAGTGACCCCACCGACCGCGACGACGACGGCGACGCCGCCGACCACCACACCACCGACCATGCGGCCGACCGCAGCGCCCGCGTCCGCATCGTCACCGACAGTTCGTGTGATCTCCCCGCCGACGCCGCCGACGAACTGGGCATCACGATCGTGCCGCTCACGATCCGCTTCGGCGACGACGAGTTCGTGGATCGGGAGGAGTTGTCCACGGCCGAGTTCTGGAGCCGCTGCGTCAGCTCCGACACGCTTCCCGAGACCGCCGCACCGGCGCCGGGCCAGTTCGAGCAAGCCTACCGCGACGCAGCCACCGCGGGAGCGAGCGGCGTCGTGGTGATCTCGTTGTCGTCGGCGCTGTCGGCCACCATGCAGTCCGCCGAACTCGCGGCGCGCACCATCACCGCTGCCGACGACGTCGACCTCGACGTGCGGGTGGTCGACAGCCGCACCATCACCATGGGCCTCGGCACCATCGTGCTCGCCTGCGCCCGCGCCGCCCGCGACGGTGCGTCGATCGAAGAGGTCCAGGCGCTCGCGGAGGATCTCACGGCGCGCACCAGGGTGTTCGGTGCCCTCGACACCCTCGACAACCTGAAGAAGGGCGGCCGCATCGGCAACGCCCGCGCGCTGCTGGCGACCGCCTTGTCGATCAAGCCGATCATCGAGGTCACCGGAGGCGTCGTCGAACAGGGAGGAAAGCAGCGCACCCGCTCGAAGGCGCTCAACTTCCTCGTCGACAAGGTACGCAG
>JAWLEC010000012.1:0-36475 GCA_041686315.1 Ilumatobacteraceae bacterium | reverse complement strand
CCCACAGCGCCGCCACCCGCACCGTTCAAGCCCTACCACCACCCCCTCGGCGAACGCTGCGACTACGGCTACATCTACTTCCGACCACCCGACCGAAACGACCACCAGCGGCACTTCGCCGAACGCTTCGGACTCCCCTACCCCAACGGCAGCAACTGACCGCTCGGCCGAGGCCTCCCGCCGTTGCGCACTCCGTCGCTACCCTGCCCACCATGTCGCCGCACCGGGCCACCAGCTCCATCGGCCTGATCTGTGCGGTGCTGGCGGCCACCGGCCTGACGGGATGCACGGCGAGCGACGACCGATCCGACCCGCCGGACACCACCCTGCCGACACCGGTCTCCGACCATGATGGCGAAGCACTCCCCGGTGTGGAGCTGCCCGCGGCCGGGGCGACGGGAGTGGTCGTCCAGGTCCCCGGCGAACTGGACCTACTGATCGCCGCTCACGCCAGCGCGCGCGACGACCTCCGGGCGTGCATCGACGATCACGCCACGGGCGGCAGCAGCGTCGACGCGCAGCGGTTCCCCTGCTGAACGGCCCTCGAACGGGCCGAGGCGCCTCCGTGAGTCGGGGTACTCCGGTTCGAGCTCAGCCGACCCCGAGCAGGTCCACCACGAACACGAGGGTCTCGTTCGGGGCGATCACTCCACCGGCGCCGGCGGCGCCGTAGCCCATCTCGGGCGGGATCGTCAGCCGGCGGCGACCGCCGACCTTCATCCCCTGCACGCCGTCGTCCCATCCCTGGATCACCTGGCGTTGTCCGAGACCGAAGCGGAGCGGCTCCATCCGGTCCCAGGAGGCGTCGAACTGCTTGCCGGTCGACCACGACACGCCCACGTAGTGGACGGTCACGTCGCGCCCCGCGACGGCCTCGTCGCCCTCACCGACCGTGATGTCGTCGATGACGAGTTCGGCGGGTGGGGTTCCGTCGGCAATGGTGACATCGGGCTTGCGCATGCCGGCGACGCTATCGGTTCCCGGCCGGACGACGCCTCGGCTCCGGCGGCACGGGCTCGGCGGCACGGGCCCGGCGGCACCTCGTCGACGACGGTTCCGGCCGGCGCCAGCTGCGCTGCCAGAATGCGCACATGCCCGGCAGCTTCCTCCACCCGTTCGCCAAGCCGACCCGTGAGCGGTTCGTCACGATCGAGCGTGGCGAGGGTGCACTGCTGTGGGACGCCGACGGCAACGAGCTGATCGACGCCATGGCCAGTCTCTGGTACTGCAATGTCGGCCACGGCAGAGCCGAGATCGCCGAGGCCGTCGGCGCTCAGCTGGCCACGCTCGAGACGTATTCGTGCTTCGACCCCTTCACCAACGGGCCGGCCGACGAACTCGCCGACCGGATCGCCACACTCACACCGATTCCCGAGGCTCGTGTCTTCTTCGCCAACAGCGGCTCGGAGGCGATCGACTCCGCGATGAAGCTCGCGCGGCTCGCCCATGTGCAGGCCGGGCATCCCGAGCGTCGTCTGATCATCACCCGTGACCGCGGCTATCACGGCACCAACTACGGCGGCACCAGCGCACAGGGTCTCGCCCCCAACAAGATCGGCTACGGCGAGTTGCTCGCCGACGTGGTGCAGGTGCCCGCCGACGACGTCGAAGCGCTGTCCGTGTTGATGGCCCAGCACGGTGACGAGATCGCCGCCGTGATCACCGAGCCGGTGCAGGGTGCCGGCGGCGTCCACACGCCACCCGACGGCTACCTCGCCGAGGCGCGGCGGCTGTGTGACCTCCACGGGGCCTTGCTCGTGTTCGACGAGGTGATCACCGGTTTCGGTCGGCTGGGGACGTGGTTCGCGGCCGACCACTACGGGGTCGCGCCGGACCTCACCACGTTCGCCAAGGCGGTCACGTCCGGGTACGTCCCGCTCGGCGGCGTGATCGTCGGGGCGCCGGTGCGGGCCGCGCTGGAGAGCGACGCCGACTTCGTCCTCCGCCACGGCTACACCTACTCGGGCCACGCCGCGGCGTGTGCGGCAGGGCTGGCGAACCTCGACATCGTCGAACGAGAGGGTCTGCTCGACGCCGGACAGCGCGTCGGTCGGCGCCTCGGCGACGGCCTCCACGCGCTGGCGGCCGACGGGAGGGTGGACCACGTGCGCGGGCTGCCGGCCGTCTACGGAGTGGGCCTGCGACCGGAGCACGACGCCATGGCCGTGCGTGACTCGATGCTCGACCACGGCGTGATCACCCGAGCCATCGGTCCGGACACCGTCACCTTCTGCCCGCCCCTCGTCACCACCGACGATCAGGTCGACCGCATCGTCGACGCTCTCGCCACGGCGGTGGCGTGACATCGGCCCGACGCTCGAGCTGAACTGCGCCCGACGCCCCACTCGGTGGCCAGCGCGGCCGACCGCCGGACCACCGGACGACCGTCGGGCTGAGACCGCACTGCCCGATCGTGGGAACATGGGCCGGTGACCTCGGCGCTGCTCTACAACCCGCTCGACCCGGTGTTCCGGGCCGACCCCTACCCGTTCTACGACGAACTCCGGCTGCACGAGCCGGCCCACGTCACGCCGTTCGGTCTGGTGGTGATCACGCGCTACGACGACGTCGCCCGCACCCTGCGCAGCAACGACTTCAGCCGCGACATCGAGACCAACGGCCGAGTGCTCGACGATCCGGTGTCGAGACGTCGCCGCGAACGTTCGGCGCGAGGCGCGAAGACCATCCTCAACCTCGACCCGCCCGACCACACCCGGCTCCGCCGGCTGGTGAGCAAGGCGTTCACCCCGTCGGCGATCGAAGCGCTGCGCGGCCGCATCGAGTCGCTCGTCGACGACGTGCTCGACACCGCGGCCGAGCGTGGTGAGATGGAACTGGTCGACGAGCTGGCGTTCCCGGTGCCGTTCCAGGTGATCTCCGACATGCTCGCCATCCCGGCCGATCGCGCCGACGAGATGCGTGAGTGGAGCCAGCTGCTCACAGCCGCACTCGAACCCACGACCACACTCGAGACGCTCGACGCCGCCGACGATGCGATCGGCAAGATGCGCCCGTACCTCCACGACGTGATCGAGCACCGCCGCCGCAACCTCGGTGACGACGTGCTGTCGGCGCTGCTGGTGGCCGAGGAGGCGGGCGACCGGCTCAGCGCCGACGAGCTGCTGTCGTTCGTGGTGCTGCTGTACGTGGCCGGCCACGAGACCACCGTGAACCTGATCGGCAACGGGATGCTGGCCCTGCTGCGGCACCCCGACGAGCTCCACCGGTGGCGGAACGATCCGTCACTCGACGCCAATGCGATCGACGAGCTGCTGCGCTTCGACGGTCCGGTGCAGCACACCGTGCGCGTGGCGATGACGCCCGTCACCTACGGCGACGGCGACCAGCAGGTCACCGTCGAGCCGCACCAGTCGGTGCTGTGCGTGCTCGGGGCAGCGAACCACGACCCGTCCGTGTTCGACGACCCGCACACGCTGCGACTCGATCGGCCCAACGCCGGCCGCCACCTCGCCTTCGCCGCCGGCATCCACTACTGCCTGGGTGCGTCGCTGGCGCGGCTCGAGGCGACGGTGGCGATCGGTCGGCTGATCCGCCGTTTCGACTCCATCGAGCTCCACAGCGAACCGACGTTCCGCGACCGCCTGACGATCCGCGGCGTCGATCGGATGCACCTCTCCGTCGCCTGATCGACCGGGTCGGCGGGTGGGCGGCGCGCCGCCGGATCAGGTGAGCAGCGTGATCAGGCTGCTGGTGTCCCAGCGATCACCGCCGCGGGCCACCACGTCCTTGTAGAACTGGTCCACCAGCGCCGTCACGGGCAGACGGGCACCGTTGCGGTCCGCCTCGTCGAGCACGATGCCGAGGTCCTTGCGCATCCACTCCACGGCGAACCCGAAGTCGAACTCGCCCTCGGCCATGGTGTGAGCCCGGTTGTCCATCTGCCAGCTCTGCGCTGCCCCTTTGCCGATCACCTCCACCACCTGATCGACGTCGAGGCCCGCCAGCCGGGCGAAGTTGATCCCCTCCGCGAGGCCCTGCAGCAGGCCGGCGATGCACACCTGGTTCACCATCTTGGTGAGCTGGCCGGCGCCGGCCGACCCGAGCCGCACACACGACCGGGCGTAGGCGTCGACCACCGCAGCGGCACGGTCGAACACCTCGACGTCGTCGCAGCCGCACATCACCGTGAGCTGTGCGTTCTCGGCGCCGGCCTGGCCGCCCGACACGGGCGCGTCCACGAAGCCGACTCCACGCTCGGCGCACGCAGCCGACAGTTCACGAGCCAGCCCGGCCGACGCCGTCGTGTGGTCGACCAGGATCGAGCCCGGCGCCATGGCCGCGAGTGCTCCCTGGGGGCCGAGCACCACTTCGCGCACGTCGTCGTCGTTGCCCACGCACAGCGCCACGATCTCGGCACCGTCGGCGGCCTCCGCCGGGGTGGGCGCTGCCCGCTGGCCGTGCAGCGCCACCCACGCCAGTGCCTTGGCGGCGGTGCGGTTGTACACGACCATGTCGTGTCCGGCCTTGCGGAGATGCCCGGCCATGGGTGCTCCCATCACGCCGAGCCCGAGGAATGCGATCGTCGTCACGGGTGCGAGTCTGACAGGTCGAGCAGCGTCGACCGTCCCACTCCCTCCTGACCGGCCGCAGCCGTGCGACACTCGGCACCATGACCGATGTGCCGGACACCGACCGGGCGCCGTGGGCGGTGCTGACATGGAACGTGCACGGGACCGACGATCCCGACATCGAGGGCCTCGCGGCGGCCATCCGCATCGAGTCGCCCGACGTGGTGGTGCTCCAGGAGGTGCGCCAGGCGCAGGCACGTGAGCTCGCCGGTACGTCGGCGATGCGGTACTCGTGGGCGTTCGAGCACAACCCGTACACCCGGTTGGTGGCGTCGCGCGCCGAGGGGATGGCGATCATGACGCCACACACGCTCGACGCGGCCGGTCACACCGAGATCTCCGACGGCCGCTCGAGGCGCTCGTGGCGTCGGCGGATCGCCCAGTGGGCGCTGGTCGGACGCGCCGACGGCGGCATCGTCAGGATCTACAATCTGCACCTGTCGCCACACGAGGACGCCGCCTCCCGCCGCGCGGAAGCGGTCCGGGTGGTCGATCTGGTCGCCGAGCACGGAGACCAACCACCGGCCGTCGTGGCCGGAGACCTCAATGACGCCGACGACCCGCACATCGTGTTCGCCCTGCCGGGCATCGAACACCTGGTGCCGGCTCCCACGAGCCCGTCGGACGCGCCGTCACGACTGCTCCATCACGTGCTGCTGCCGCCGGAGGCGACGGACGTGTCGGCCACGGTGCCGGCCGGCGGCGACGCCTGGGCGGGGCTGTCCGACCATCTGCCGGTGACCGTCCGCTTCACGATCTGACCCGACGCCGGCGTCCGACCCGACCGACGTCAACGAACCCGCCGGTGGTTCAGCGATGCAGTGACCCGGCGGTCGTGAACGGGGTCACTTCTTCTTCTTGGGCTCGGCCGGTGGGCCCTTGAGCACGCCCTTGGCCAGCGCGTCGTCGAGGTACGCCTCGGCCTCCTCGGCCGACACCTTCAACGCCGGGGAGATCTCCGAGATCAGGTTCACGCGGGCCCGCTCGTACATCGTGCGCTCGGCCGCCGACAGCGACGCATCGCGGTTGCGGGCGGCCAGGTTCCGCACCACTTCGGCGACCTGGTACACGTCGCCGCTCTTGAGCTTCTCCTGGTGGTTCTTGAACCGGCGGCTCCAGTTGGAGGGCACGCGGGGGTCGGGCTTGGCCAACACCGCCACGAGATCCTCGAGCTCGTCGGCGGAGACCGGCGGACGCACCCCGACGTCGTCGGTGCTCGAGATCGGCACCTTCAGCGTCATCTCGTTGATGACGGTCTTCAGGATCAAGTACTCCTGCTTCTCGCCGAAGAACTCCATCTTCTTGGTCCCCTGGACGACGCATGCGCCGTGCTGGGGATAGATGACGGTTTCGCCCTTCTTGAACTTCACGCAGTACCTCGCCTGGTCGGGGGTGGGGTGCTGCGGCCCGTCGCAGCAGCATCCCAGTCTACCGGCACCCTCCTCGATCCGGTGAGGCCACGCGGAGCGGTGAGTCGGGCTCGACGCGAGCGCCCTCGGCAGGATTCGAACCTGCGCACTACGGATTAGAACGCCGTTGCTCTGTCCACTGAGCTACGAGGGCGGGACGACCACAAGCTACTGGCCGGTGAGGCGTTGGCGCAGGAAACCCAGTGCGGTGATGACCGAGAACTGGCGCATCTGCTCGCGCTGACCGGGAAGCCGGGCATGGCGCACCTCGTCGAAGCCCGGCCCGACCATGCCCACGTACAGCGTGCCGACGGGCCGGCCGTCCTGTTCGGTGGGGCCGGCCACGCCGGTGAGCGACAGGCCGACGTCGGCGCCGAGGCGGTCACGCACGCCGTGGGCCATCTGACGCGCGGCCACCTCGCTGACCACCGGCCCCTCCCCCACGCCGAGCACGGTCTGCTTGACGTCGGTGGCGTAGCTGACGACCGCCCCGCGGAACACGTCGCTGGCACCGGCGATCGTCGTGAGACGGGCCCCCACCAGCCCGCCCGTGACCGACTCGGCGACGGCGAGCGACAGCCCGCGCTCGCGGCACAACTCGAGTACCACCGACTCCATGGTGTCGCCGTCGGTGCCGAACACCAGGTCGCCGATGCGCTCGCGGACCACCCGGTCCCATTCGTCGAGCTGAGCCGTGCACTCGGCGAGTGTCGCCGCCTTGGCGGTCAGCCGGACCTTGAGACCCTCCCAGCCACTCGCCAGGAACGCCAACGTCGGCGTGTCGGGCCCCTCGAGCTGCTCGATCACGTCGTCGAGTCGTTCGTTGAGGCCGCTCTCGCTCTCCCCCCACGTGCGCAACACCCGGCTGGCGATCACGGCGTCGTCGCCCGACCGTCGCCGGAGGTCGGGAACGATCGCCCGCTGCATCATGTCGTGCATCTCGTGCGGGACCCCCGGAACGGCGTACACGACCTTGTCGACGCCCCCGACCGTGACGGGACAGATCAGGCCCGGAGCCGTCCCCCGCGTCTGCGGGATGATCGTGGCGCCCACCGGAACCTGCGCCTGGCGGAGGTTGTTGGCCGACATCGGCCGTCCACGAGCGGCGAACATCTCGCGGATCACGTCGGCCACCGCGTCGTCCTGCACGAGTTCCACGCCCATCACCCGGGCGATGGCCTCACGGGTGAGGTCGTCGTGCGTCGGCCCGAGACCACCGCACATGATGACGGCGTCGGCGTCGTCCAGCAGACGGCGCAGCTGGGTCTCGATCCTGGTGACGTTGTCGCCCACCTTCACCTGGACGAGCGAGTCGATGCCGTTGGCGGCGAGTTCGCCGCCCATCCACGCCGAGTTCGAGTCGATGATCTGGCCGAGCAGCAGTTCGGTGCCCACCGCCAGCACGTCGCAGCGCAACACGGGTCAGCCGACCTGGTCGAGCGTCGACGGGAGTGCCTGGCCACGGAGCTGGCGGGCGGCCAGCAGGTACTGCGCACCGCTCACGACGGCGAGCACGACGGCGGCCCAGAGGAACGCCTGCCACAGCCACGTCGCGTCCAGGGCGGTCAGGGGCATGAGGGCGAACGCCACGGCGAGCTGCTGCGCGAGCGTCTTGTACTTGGCGAGCTTGCTCGCCGGCACGCTGATCCCCCTGCCGCCGACCAGCACCCGGTAGACGCTGATCACGAACTCGCGGGCGGTGATCACGATCACCGGCACCACCCAGAACACCCCGGTGCTGACGAGCGTGAACATCGCACCGAGGATGAGCACCTTGTCGGCGAGCGGGTCGAGGAACGCGCCGGCCGACGTGGTGCCGTGACGGCGCGCGATCCAGCCGTCGATGCCGTCGCTCGAGCAGAACACGAACCACATCGTGAAGGCGATCCACGAGCCCTGGTCGTGGTTGGGGATCGCCCAGAACATGAGCGGCGACAGCAGCAGCCGGCCGACGGTGATCGCGTTGGCCCAGGTGGCGATCTTGTCGGGCGGCACCGTCACGATGCGTCCTCCAGAGCGGCGAGGTCGACGCCGCCGGCCACGAGATCGGGGCCGAGCGCATCGACCACCTCCACGTCGACGATCGAGCGCGGTTCGATCGACCGGTCGACGTGCACGATGCCGTCGATCTCGGGTGCCTCCCGATGGCTGCGCGCCACGCCCGGCGTGTCGACCAGTACCGACACCGTGGAACCGATCAGGGCATC
This sequence comes from Ilumatobacteraceae bacterium, assembly GCA_041686315.1. Taxonomy (GTDB): domain Bacteria; phylum Actinomycetota; class Acidimicrobiia; order Acidimicrobiales; family Ilumatobacteraceae; genus Sva-07. Next base: position 28,270 of record JAWLEC010000012.1, on the reverse strand, counting down.
CCGGCGCAGCGCGGTGATGTCGTCCTGCAGCTCGCGCAGTTCGGCGAGGCGCTCGCGCATCAGGCCCTCGTCGACGGCGCCGTCGAGATCGGCGGCGTAGGTGCCGTCCTCGCGGCTGTAGGAGAAGAACCCGCACCAGTCGAGCTGGGCCTCCTCCACGAAGTGCAGCAGCTGGTCGTGGTCGGCCTCGGTCTCGCCCGGGTAACCGACGATGAAGTTGCTCCGGAAGGCCGCCTCGGGTTCACGGGCACGGATGTCGGCGATGCGGTCGAGGAACCGCTGGCCGTCGCCCCAACGGCGCATCCGCCGCAGCAGCGGCTTGCTGACATGCTGCAGCGACAGGTCGAAGTACGGCACCCCCGACTCGCAGATCGCGTCGACGAGGGCATCGCTCAGGTCACTCGGGTAGAGGTAGAGCAGCCGCACCCGGTCGACCGCGGCGGCCACGGCGTTCACCAGCGGCACGATCGAGCCCGCACCGAGCTCGTCGGGCCGGTCCTTGCCGTAGGAGGCCAGGTCCTGGGCGACGAGCACGATCTCGCGTGCGTCGAGTTCGTCGACCTCGGCGAGGATCGACGCGACGTCGCGGCTGCGCTGCGGTCCACGGAAGCTGGGGATCGCGCAGAACCCGCACGACCGGTCACATCCCTCGGCGATCTTCACGTACGCCCACGGCACCGCCGAGCGCGGGCGCGGCAGGTTGAGCAGGTCGAACTCGGGCAGCGGCACGGTCGACACCGGGATCAGCTTGCGGGAGCGACCCCCACCGGCCGCCGGTGCAGCGCCCGCAGGCACGACGTTGAACGCCTGGCCGAAGCCGGCCACCTGGTCGACCTCGGGAAGCTCGGCGGCGAGCTCGTCGCCGTAGCGCTCGGCCATGCATCCCGTGACCACCAGCCGCGACCCGTCGGCACGCTGCTCGTCGAGGGCCAGGATGGTGTCGATCGACTCGCGCCGCGCCTCGTCGATGAACGCGCAGGTGTTCACCACCACCAGGTCGGCGACCCCGGCGTCGTCGGTGGCCTCCATGCCGTCGGCCAGCAGGGCGCCGATCAACTTGTCGGAGTCGACGTCGTTCTTGGGGCAGCCGAGCGTCTCGATGTAGAACCGCTGCGACACGGCTCTCCACGCTACCCGTCGTGCCGCCGCAAGGGACCGACCCGCACGGTCGAGCACCGACGGTGGTACCGACTACTGGTGCGCGAGTCGCATGCCCTGGCGTGGCCAGGGGAACGACACCAGGCGGCCCGTACTGGAACACGTGACGTAGGCGGTCCGCATGTCGTCACCACCGAAGCAGATGTTGGTGGTGACGAGGTCGCCGGTGGCGTGGTGCTCGACCTGCGTACCGTCGGGCGAGATGGCGGTGATGCCACCGTTGACGATCGTGGCCACGCACACCCACCCTTCGCAGTCCACGGCGAGTGAGTCGAACAACTGCAGGCCGGGTGCACCGTGGAGCACCACGGACGGATCGAGCGGCATCACGGGAGCCAATTCGCCCGGCGACGTGACGGTGCGTCGGTACACGCGCCCGGTGTGGGTCTCGGCCCAGTACAAGGTGGTGGTGTCGGGCGACAGGCCGATGCCGTTCGGGGCGTCGGTGGGGAAGACCACTTCGGTGACACCCGACCCGTCGGCATGGGCGTAGTGGATGCCGGTGAGGTCGGCGGTGCGCTCGTGGGCGTCGCGGATGCCGTGATCGGTGAACCAGAAGCCGCCGTGTCCGTCCATCACGATGTCGTTGGGGCCCCGCAGCGGCCGACCGTCGCACTCGGTGTACAGGTCGGTGACGGTGCCGTCGTGGGGGTCGACGCGCTGGATCCGTCCGCCGCTGTAGCGATCGCGGGCGAACCCGCCCGGCAGCAGCATGTCCCCCAGCTCCACCGGGGTGAACGATCCGCCGTTGTTGCACACGTAGATGGCGCCGTCGGGGCCGATCGCCGCACCGTTGGGTCCGCCGGGGATCTCGGCGATCGTCTCCGTCGAGCCGTCGGGATGCACCCGCGTGAGTCGCTCGGCGAACATCTCGACCAGGACCACCGATCCGTCGGGCATCGCGATCGGGCCCTCGGGGAACTTCAGCCCGGTCGCGACCTCGGTGAGTTCGGGCGTGAATTCGACGACGGCGCTCATCGGCTCATGTTGCCAAATTCGACCGGGCCGAGGCGCAACCGACCGGGCACGCCCATCGGCGGGTCACCGGTGAGGCCCCGGACACCAGATCAGAGTTGACCGTTCTGCTGGAGGAGTTCGAACTCCTCCACCGTCATCAGCACGGCCCGCGCCTTGGAGCCCTCGCTCGGCCCGACCACCCCGCGCTGCTCGAGCAGATCCATGATCCGGCCGGCACGCGCGAAACCGACCTTCAGCTTGCGTTGCAGCATGGAGGTGGACCCGAGCTGGCTGCGCACGACGAGCTCCATCGCCTGGCGCATCATCGCGGTGTCCTCGTCCTCCTCGCCGGCCGAGAACGCATTGGCGTCGGAGGTGACGTCGAGGTCGTCGAGACCGGCGGCGCCACCCGGCGCCGGTGGTCCGGAGCTGGCCATCGGCGGCACGAGCGCCGGCTGCGCCGCCGCGCTGCCGGCGAAGTCACCCTCGGAGCCGCCGTCGCCGCCCGCTTCGACATCGCCCGAGTACACGGGTTCGGGCGCCTGGTTGCGCCAGTGGCCGACGATCTGGCGGACTTCGTCCTCGCCCACGAACGAGCCCTGGATGCGGTTGGCCACCGACGAGTTGCCGGGGAGCAGCAACATGTCACCCTTGCCCACGAGCTTCTCCGCGCCGGGCTGATCGAGGATCACGCGTGAGTCCGTGAGGCTCGACACGGCGAAGGCCATCCGAGCGGGGATGTTGGCCTTGATCACACCGGTGATGACGTTCACCGACGGCCGCTGGGTGGCGACGATCAGGTGGATGCCGACGGCGCGCGCCTTCTGGGCGATGCGGGTGATCGACTCCTCCACGTCGCGCGCCGCCACCATCATGAGGTCGTTGAGCTCGTCGACCACCACCACGATGTACGGCATGTGCTCGTACTCGAGCTCGGATCCGAGCGGTGGCTGGATCTGCCCCTTGGCGAAGGCCGTGTTGTAGCCGGTGATGTCGCGGTAGCCGAGCTCCGACAGGACGTCGTAGCGGCGTTCCATCTCCTTCACGGCCCAGCCGAGCGCATTGGCCGCCTTCTTGGGGTTGGTGACGGGCTGGGTGAGCAGGTGTGGCAGTCGCTGGTACTGGCCCATCTCGACCTGTTTGGGGTCGATCAGGATGAGACGCACGTTGTCGGGCGTGGTGCGCATCAACAGCGACGTGATGATGCAGTTGATGCCGCTCGACTTGCCGGCACCGGTGGCACCCGCGATCAGCAGGTGCGGCGTGGCGGCGAGGTCGAGGAACACGGCCTTGCCGGCAATGTCCTTGCCCACGGCCACGTCGAGTGGATTGTTCGCCTTGCCCGCCTCGGGTGATGCGAGCAGGTCACCGAGGGCGACGAGCTGGCGCTGGTGGTTGGGCACCTCCACCCCGATCGCCGAGCGGCCGGGGATCGGCGCCAGGATCCGCACGTCGGTGGCCGCCATCGCATAGGCGATGTCCTTCTGGAGGCTGGTGACCTTGGCGACCTTCACGCCGGGGCCGAGCTCGAGTTCGTAGCGGGTGACGGTGGGACCGACGGTCATGCCGACCAACGAGGTCTCCACGTTGTGCGAGGCGAGCGACTCCTGGAGCTGGCGGCCGCGTGCCTCCACCGCCTTGCGGTCGACGGCCTGTTCGCCGGGACGTTCGAGCATGGCCATCGGAGGGAGCACCCAGTCGCCGACGTGGGTGCCGTCGCTGCCTGCCGCGCCGGGTTGGCTGCCGGTGTCGACCTTCGGCTTCGCACGGCGCCGCGGGGACGAGCCCGGGAGGTCGTCGCCTTCGGCGGCGAAGTCGTACAACGCTGCACCGGAGGCGAGCGCCGACGCCTCTCCCACCACGTCGCCGTGGCCGCCGGCACGGTCGCCGTCGGCGGCGAGATCGTCGCCGAGACGGTGACTGCGGGACCCGTCGTCGGGGCCCATCTGCTCGTGATCGCTGCTGAGCGTGGAGATGTTGCTGATGCCCGACCTGGCGGCCCGACCGAGCGGGGCGGCGACGGCGGCGAGGAATCCGCCGGTGTTCTGGGCGAGCGTCTTCACGGAGGCACGGGTGACGAGCAGGGCACCGCCGGCGAGTACGGCCGCCAGCATCACCGCCGCACCGGCCGTGGCGATGAGCGCCTGCAGCGGTTCGGCGACGAACGCACCGATGTAGCCGCCGGCGTCGATGAACTCGTCGGCTGCACCGCCGAGACCGGAGGGGCCGTTCACGAGGTGCAGCAGGCCGAGTGTCGCCAACGACATCATCACCCAGCCGATGGCGAGCCGGAACGGGCTCGCCGAACGACCGCGCCGCACGAAGGAGACGCCCACGCCCAGCAGGACGAGTGGCACCGCGTACCTGCCGAGACCCGCCAGCCAGCCGACCAGGGTCTCGATGCCGCGGCCGAGGGGCCCCGCCAGGTCGACGTAGACGGCCAGCCCGAGCAGCACGGCGACGCCGATGAGGGCCAGGCCGACGAACTCGTGCTCACGCCCGCCGACAGCGTCGCGGAGTTCGGCCTCGGCCTGCTCGCGTTTCGAGCGGTGGGTGTGCGGTGGCGTGGCGTCGCGCACCGATCCTGCGGGCTGCTTCGCACCCTTCGACGACCGGGACGCGGACGACCCCTTCCCGGCCGACCGACCGGACGCGCCGGAGCGGCCGGACGACGAACGCTGCTTCGACGAACGCTTCTTGGACGGACCCCAGGTGGACATGTGGGGACAACGGTACCAACCCGCTGTCACCCCGAACCGGTACCACGCCCGGGCGGGAGCGCTGCTACAGCGGATCGACGGCGAGGATCCGACCGTCGCCCGACACCGTGACGTCGAGGAACCCGCCTCGCTCCGACTGGACGGAGACCACGTAGCGCACGTCGCCGCCCCCGACCGCACCGGTGGCGGCATCGGCGACACGCGCCCCTTCCACGCTGAGAGCCACGATCGTCGCGCCCGGAACCTCGGCCTCCACCTGCGAGAGCACGGCCGTCTCGTCGATGTCGACGTCGGCGGCGGTGAACGTGAGGCCCGATGCTCCCTCCAACGGTGGTGCGGGAGGTTGCAGCTCGCCGTCGACGAACACGTACGGGATGGCGACGGCGGCGTCGTCGGCGGCCACGAAGACGTTCGTGAGCTGGGGAGTCGCCGTCACCTCGAAGTACTCCTGTGCTCCGTCACGCTCGTCGTCGACCGCCGCCATCGCCTCGTCGATGTCACCCACCCACGACTCACGGGGATCGTCGCTCGAACCACATCCGGCGGCCGAGGCCACCGCCATGGCCGCCAGCACCGCACCGGCTCGGAGAGCCCGACGACCGGGGCCACCGGCGGCCCTCATGCGCGCCGTGTTCCCGACGCCGACCCATACGGGTCGTACGGGTCGGCGGGGAGACGCTCGATCTCGATCTCGATCCCGACGTCGTGCCGGCGTGCCAGCTCGATGGCGAGGCGAAGTGCCACGTCGTCCTCCACCGCCCACCCGGTCGAGTCGAACACCGTGAGCCGGCGGCGGAACGACTCGGTGCCGTCTCGCTGCTGTGCCACCTCGTACAGCTCGGGGCCGACTGCGGCACGCTCGAGCTGTTGACATTCACCCTCGACCAGGCACTGCTCGACCGTGTCCGGCACCACCAGGGCTCGTTCCACCAGCCCGCCGGGCAGCTCGACCTTCCCCGGGAAGTCGGCACCGACGGCGTTCACGTGCAGGCCGGGCCTCGTCGGCCCGTCACCGATCACAGGTCCGTCGCCGATGTCGACCGAGGTGCACGTGCACAGCACATCGACGTCGGACGCGATCGTTGCCGCGCTCTCCACGGGCAGGATCTCGACGTCCAACCCCAGAAATCGGACGCGCCCGGCGAAGGACTCGGCCACGTCCGGGTCGGCGTCGAGCCCGACGACACTGCGGACCTCGCGCACCCGGGTGATCGCATGCAGTTGGGTGACCGCCTGCGCGCCCAGGCCCACCAAGCCGACGTCGACCGGGCCGTCGATCGCCATCAGCTCGGTGGCGAGACCCGAGGCAGCGCCCGTGCGCAGCGCGGTGAGCAGCGTCGCGTCGGCGATCGCCACGAGGTGACCGGTCTCGGTGTCCCACATCGAGCTGGTGGCGATCACCGACGGCAGCGCCCGCTGAACCGGATTGGTCGGGTGGTACCCCACCATCTTGACCACGACGGGCCCGCCCGCCTCGTGGGTGGGCATCCACTCGACGAGGCCCAGATCGGGCTTGTCGTAGCGGAAGCCGTCGCGGGCTCGGACGGCCACCGTGTCGGCATCGTGCTCCCTCGTGCGTGCGCCGAGACGCTCGATCATGAGATCCATGATCCGGTCACGGCCGACACGCTCGAGCAGCAGCGTCAGCTCCGCGGCTCCGAGCACCAGTGTGGTGAGGCCTGCGGATTCGTGGCGTGCGGTCATGGCGCCGGTCGGCCTGCTCAGGCCTCCATCACGACCGGCACGATCATCGGCCGGCGGCGGGTGCGTTCGCTGACGAATTTGCCCGCCGCCCGGCGCACGTCGCGCTCGAGGGCCTCCACGTCGCGGATGCCCTTGGCGAGCGATGCCTCCACGGCGTCGGCCACGGTGTCGCACGCCTCGTCGAGGAGTTCCTCGGCCTCCGGTGCGTAGACCCAGCCGCGGGTGATGATCTCGGGGGCGACCAGCACCTTGCCCGTCTGGATGTCGACGGTGGTGACGACCACGACCACACCTTCCTCGGCGAGCTTCTGGCGGTCACGCAGGACGCCCTGCCCGACGTCGCCCACGATGCCGTCGACGTACAGGTAGCCGGCGGGCACACGACCCACCGGGCGCAGGTCGTCGGACGTGAGCTCGATGACGTCACCGTCCTCGCACAGCACCACACGGTCGTGCGGTACCCCCATCAGCTCGCCGAGGCGGGCGTTGGCCACCATGTGCCGGTACTCGCCGTGGATCGGCACGAACCACTCGGGGTTCACGATCGACAGGTAGGTCTTGATCTCGTCGGCCTGGGCGTGACCCGTGGCGTGCACGTCGAGCACACCGGAGTGGACCACCTCGGCGCCGAGACGCAGCAGACCGTCGATGACGTTGTTGACGTTGCCCTCGTTGCCGGGGATGGCGTGCGACGACAACACGACGGTGTCGTGGTCACCGAGCTTCAGCCACTTGTTCTCGCCGCGCGCCATGAGGCCGAGCGCGGACATGGGCTCGCCCTGAGAACCCGTGGAGATGATGCAGACCTTGCCGGGCTCGTGCCGGTCGATCTCCTCGATGTCGATCAGCGACGACTCGGGGATGTCGAGCACGCCGAGCTCACGACCCAGGCGCACGTTCTTCTTCATGCTCAGCCCGAGGGTGGCCACCAGCCGCCCGTCGGCGATCGCCGCCGTGGCGATCTGCTGGATGCGGTGCAGGTGGCTGGCGAAACTGGCCGTGATGATGCGCCGGCCACGTTGTGCGGCGAACAGCCCGTGGAGCACGGCGCCGACCGTGGTCTCGCTCGGCGAGTAGCCGGCTTCCTCGGCGTTGGTGGAGTCCGACATCAGCAGCCGGATACCCGGGTCCTTGGCGAGCTGCCCGATGCGGGCCAGGTCGGTGCGCCGATGATCGACCGGGGTGAGGTCGATCTTGTAGTCACCCGAGTGGAGCACGACGCCCTGTGCGGTGTGGACGGCGATGGCGTGGGCGTGCGGCACCGAGTGGGTGACCGGCACGAACTCGACGCGCAGGGATCCGATCTCGACCGTCTCGCCGTCGGCGACGGGACGCATGTCGGTCTTCGGTGTGAGGCCGGCCTCCTCGATGCGGTTGCGGGCGAGACCCAGCGTGAGACGAGCGCCGTAGATGGGCAGCGGGTCGTCGCGTAGGTCGCCGATCCCGTCGACGTCGCGCAGCAGGTACTGGAGGGCTCCGACGTGGTCCTCGTGACCGTGGGTGAGCACCACGGCGGCGATCCGCGCCGCGTTCTCGCGAAGATAGGTGAAGTCGGGCAGGATCAGGTCGATCCCGTGCATGTTCGCGTCGGGGAACATGAGCCCGCAGTCGATGAGCACGATCGTACGGTCGGGGTCGTCGGCGGCGCCCTGCTCGATCGCCATGCAGTTGCGGCCGATCTCACCGAGGCCGCCCAGGAAGATGATCCGCAGGGGCACCGAGGCGTCGAGCTCCCCCGGCCGGAGATCGGTGATGCTGCGACGCTCAGCCACGGGCGGCGACCAGACGCTCGTACACGCCACGGGCGCTGCGTTCGAGGCCGTGCGGCGTGGGTCCCATCGGAGACCGGCATTCGCCGACGGCATGACCAAGCGTTCGCAACATGGCCTTCGACGGTACCGGGTTCGGTGCGTCGTCGGTGCTCTCGAACTCGTAACTCTCCAGTTGGCGGGTGTTGGCGTTGCGCGTGGCGGTGAGGTCGCCGCGCTCCCAGGCGTCGAACATCTCCACGTGATCGGGGGCGCACCAGTGGGTGGCGACCCCGATGGCCCCGACGGCGCCGGCGGCCAGCAGCGGCAGGGTCATCGAGTCGTCGCCCGAGTAGACCTCGAAGTGGTCGGGCGTGTTGGCGATCACGGCGGTGGTGGCGCCGGGGTTCTTGGCGGCGTCTTTCAGTGCGACGATGTTGGGCACGTCGGCGGCGAGTCGCACGATCGTGGCGCTGTCGATCTTGCGGCCGGTGCGGACCGGGATGTCGTAGAGCACGACGGGAAGATCGGTCGATGCGGCGATGGCCCGGAAGTGGGTTTCGATCCCCGCCTGTGACGGCCGGTTGTAGAACGGGCAGACGCCGAGGATGCCGGCGACGCCGAGATGGCCCGCCTCTTCGGTGAGGCCGATGTCGTGGCGGGTGTTGGAGGCGGTGGTGCCGGCGATCACCGGCACGGAGACGGCGCCGACCACGGCCTCGAACAGCTGCAGCTTCTCGTCGATCGACAGTGTGGGGGACTCACCGGTGGTGCCGGCCACGACGAGGCCCTCGTTGCCCTGCTCGACGAGCCAGCGGGCGAGCGTCACCGCGGCGTCGACGTCGAGTTCGCCGTGGTCGTCGAAGGGGGTGACCATCGCCGTGAGGACGCGACCGAAGCGGGCCATCAGCGACCCTCGCCACTCTGCGGGCCACTCTGCGGGCCACTCTGCGGGTCGGGGTACGGGCCGGGGTACGGGCCGGGGTGCGGGCCGGGGTGCGGGGCGGACGCGTCGGAGCTGATCACGGCGACGACGCTATTCGATCCCCGATCCGAACCCCGTTTGCGTTGCAGAAATGTTGGGACGCCCCGACGAAACCGTCACGCAGACGGGAACGGCCGACGGGAGTGGGACGGCCCGGATCACGTTTGCGTTGCAGAAATGTTGGGACGCCCCGACGAAACCGTCACGCAGACGGGAGGAATCGACGATGTGGGGCGGAGACGCCAGCACACGTACAGCACGGCGCCGACCACGATCGGCGTCACGTAGGTGAAGAGTCGGTAGACCAGCACCCCGGCCAATGCGGTCGACGGCGTGACGCCGGCGGCGACCAGTGCACCCGTGAGCCCCGCCTCCACCACACCCACACCGCCGGGAACGGGCACGAACGAGCTCAGCAGCGTGACGACGAAGTACACGCGGGCGAACTCGACGGCACCGAGTTCGACGCCGACGCCGAGGCCGCGGAGCGCCACCAGCAGGATCACCGCGCCGATCGACTGGGCCACCGCCGTCTGCACGAGGAGCCCAGCGGGCCGACGCGCCACGTCCCGGAGCGAGCTGCGCACCTCGAGCAGCGCAGCGACCGGGTCGTGCCGTCGCAACGACGGCACCCGTCGGGCGATCCGGTCCGAGATGCGCTCCACGAGCTGCACCAGGCGGCCGGCAGCACGCTCGGAGCCGAGGAGCACGGCCCAGAACAGGGTGGATCCGGCGAGCACCGCAGCGCACGCCGCGAGCGCGAGGACGTCCCCCGTCGAGGGCGTGCCGCCGACCGCGTCGGCGGTCAGCCAGCCGAAGGGCAGCAGCCACGTCACGAAGGTGGTGGCGACGCCGTAGGCGACCAGTGCGGCTGCGAACGTGGTGGTGGGAATCGACGCATCGCGGGCGATCGACCATCGCAGCGCCGTCGCCAACGGTCCACCGAGCGGGATCCCCTTGGTGGCGGCGGTGCCGACGTCGTGGATTGTCAGTGCCCTGGCGAACGTCGGCCGTCCCAGCAGGCGACGGAGGATGTCGGCGCGCACGACACGCTCGAGAACGCCCAGCACGACCAGCAGCGCGACGACACCGGCGGCCATCCCGCCGATCTCCTGGAAGGCGTCGCCGATGACCCCACGACGGAACCAGACGGCGGCGAGGAGCAGCGCTCCGACGGCAGCACCGGCGGCTGCACGGAGGGTGCCGGCAGGGGGACGACGCACCACGGACCCGAACGTAGACCCGCAATCGCCTCCCCGCTCGACCCTCCCCGAACGTTTGCGTTGCAGAAATGTCGGGACGGGCCAACATTTTCGTCACGCAAACGGAGGGGAAGCCGTGTGGGGTGCTCAGGTGTCGGGGGTGATCAGGTGCCGGCGACCGGGGCCGGGGCGTCGGCGCCGAGTTCGAACTTCACGAACTCCTCGCTCGTGTCCTCCCAGTCCTCGAACTGGATCACACCCATCTCCTCGAAGCGGTGCCGCAGCCACAGGTCGTTGCGGTCGAGCAGGCCGAGCTTCTTGCAGTTGGGCACGATCTTGGAGAACAGCATCTGCTGGAAGAGGTCGCGGGTCGGGTCACGCAGCACGATGGGCAGCACGTCCTTCGGTGCCACACCCATGCGCTCCCACACCTCCTGCGACAGGAACCGGTCACGCATCCGCACCGCCGCCTCGTAGGCGAACTCCTGACGGTCCTTCATCTCGGCGTCGGTCATCTCGGCGTACACCTCCTTGAGAGACAGCACGCCGAAGGCGACGTGGCGGGCCTCGTCGCTCATCACGTAGCGCAACAGCTTCTTCAACAGGGGCTCCTCGGTCATCTGGTGCATGAACCCGAACGCCGCCAGCGCCAGGCCCTCCACCATCACCTGCATGCCGAGGTACGTCATGTCCCAACGCGAGTCGTTGATGATGTCGTCGAGCAGCATCCGCAGGTGGGCGTTCACCTGGTAGCCGCCACCCATCTTCTCGTCGAGGTACCGGCCGAACACCTCCACGTGGCGGGCCTCGTCGACCACCTGCGTGGACGCGTAGAGCTTGGCGTCGTACCACGGCACGGTCTCGGTGATCTTGGCCGTGCAGAGCAGCGCCCCCTGCTCGCCGTGGAGGAACTGCGACAGGGTCCACTTGCGGTTCTGGATGCCGTAGTCGAGCCACTCCTTCTTTCCCCAGTGGCCGATGACGGTGTCGTCGTAGAGGTCGGGATCGATACCGGCCGCGGTGGCCACCTGGTCGCCGGACACGACCTTCTCCAGGTCGACCTCGGTGGTCCAGTCGAGATCGGTGGTGGCGTTCCACTGGCCGGTCTTGGCCTTCTCGTACAGCTTGCGCAGCGCCGGCCGGGTGAGGCTGTAGTCCCACGTGAAGATCGCGTCGGCGTTGTCCTTCACGGCATGTTCGACCTCGTCGGGGTCGGTGTTGGAGACGGCCAGGATGGCCTCGAGGTCGTCGAGGTCGGCGCGGCCGATGAGCGCGGCGTTGTCGGCGCCGCCGTCGTGGTCGGTGATGGTCATGTGGTCAGCTCCGTGAGTGATGGGTCGGGGGCGGGGTCGTGGCAGGGTGGTGGGTGGCGGGGTCGTGGCCGGTGGCGGGGTCGTGGCCGGCAGCAGCAGCGGTGCGGCGGGTGGACGGGGGCACGAAGGGCGAGAGGAACGACCGTGCCTGCTCGTCGTCGCCGAGGTCGACGTGGTCGGACGGCGACAGGAAGTACGAGATCACCAGGCGGGCGACGAGGTCGATCAGCGCCCGGGCCTGAGCGCGCGGCAGGAAGTCCTCCACGAAGGGGGTCAGGTAGGCCGCTGCCATGCGGGTGATCCGCGGCACCCCGGCAACGGTGAGTTCACCGAGGATCGCCCCCGGCTCGGAAGCGAGCATCACGGCGAGGTGCTCGTCGTTGCGCAGCTCGCGGGTGGCGCACGTGACGGCGCGCACCAGCAGTTCCTCCAGCGTGGGCGCGTCGTCGATCTGCTGCAGGAGCACGCCGAAGAACCGGTCGAGCTCGTACACACGGTGGGCGTCGAAGATCACCTCACGGCCACCGGGGAACACGCGGTAGAGGGTCGCCCGGGACACCCCGCTGTGCCGGGCGATGTCGTCGACGGTGACCTTGTCGATGCCCCACCGTTCACAGCAGGTGGCCACGGCCTGCAGGATGCGGACCTCCGTGTCGGTCCACGCTCGCCGCTCGGCGCCCCCCAGCATGTTGAGACAGTAAGACGGATTCCGTCTCATCGTCAAGAGGCCGGTCGATCACACTCACCGGCACGATCCCGGTCACCGGGGAGTAGGTGCTGCCCAGCGTGAACGCCGACCACGTTCCGCGCAGCGTGAACACCGACCACAACGAGTGACAACCCCAACACCACGGTGCTCGACGGGATCGACCCGCGCCGAGGGCGACGTGCCGAGTACGCGAAACAGAGCGGTCAGGGGCCCGAGAGGGGCGCGCTGCTCACGCCGCACACGAGATCGCGGTTCAGGCAGAAGGCGACCTCGTCCTCGAGCTTGGCCTGGTCCCAGACGTTCCAGAAATCGGCGTGACCGGTCAGGATCGAGCCGGAGGCCAGCGACAGCCCCGCGGGCGGCACCGGTGGGTAGTCGATGGCGATCAGCAACTGGGGCACGGGGACGGGGAACCCGTCGGGGCAGCCTCCGTCGCTGTAGCGCATGTGCGCCCCCGAGCCCATTCCCGTCAGCCGATCACCCGACCAGCAGTCGGGGAACTTCACGAGGAAACGCAGCGACGAACCACCGGGACACTCGGGTGGCTCGACCGACCGGACGGCACCCGTGCCGCACGACCAGGCGACGATGTCCGTCGGTTGTGGCTCGGTGGCGCCGGCGTCGCCACCGATGATCATCAGGCCGGGCGGGTAGGCCACCACGTCCTCGGGCGCCACCCCGCTGCCGGGCCGGTAGTAGGCGGTGAGACCGTACGGCTCCACCCGTCTGCCTTGCGCGTCGAGAAGTGCCGGCGCCCAGTAGGACGCCGTGTCGAGCGGCTGGTCGCACGACGTGTCGGCGCCGGCCACCCGGTCGTAGTCCGGATCCGAGTCGACCAGGACGTTGCCGAAGAACTGGTGGAGATGGCTCGCGCCCGGCATGTCGGGAGACACGATCGGATCGTCGTACCCCAGGTGGCTGAGGTCGCACTCGACCACGAACTGGGCGACCCGGCCCTGCGGCCCGACCCGTTCGGGGTCCGGTCCGTCGTCGACACGTGCCGCCGTGCTCGCCGTGGACCCGCATGCCGAGGCGAGCAGAGCGATTCCGACGGCGGCGCCGACGACGGACCGGTGGAGCACGGTCAGCCGGCCGGAGCGGCCGGCACCTCGATGGCGTCGACGTCGACGTCGATCACGATGTCGTTCGCCGGGGCGGCCGGAGCGGTGGCCGCATCGGGCATGTTGTCGAGCACCGGCTTCGGGGGCAGCTCGGCGTCCTGGTAGTCCACCGACGGCGGACGGGACTCGATCTCGTTCAGCCACGACAGCACGTCCAACGGTTCGACCGTCCAGTCGCCTGCTCCCTCGCCCTCGCACGGTGCCAACGTCTCCAGGGCGGCAGGCGCCGTGGTCTCGAAGTCGTTGCCGGCGAAGCAGTTGCCGAGCTCCTCGGTGGCGACGCCCACGCCGGCGACGCCGAGGTCGCCTGCCCGGTTGTCGCTGAGCACGTTGCCGATCACCTGGTTGAACTGCGCCTCCCACAGGAGGGTGTCGGGGATCTCCTCGGCCGGCGGCTGCTCGCGCTGCTCGGCGCAGGGGGTGTCCCACTCGTCCGGCGTGGGGATGTCGTCGTTGGCGCCCTCCTCGAGGAAGGGGACCAGGCCGATGCCGGTCTTGTCGTGGTCCCACACCCGGTTCTTGACGATCAGGTTGTCGATGCCGCCGGGCGCCAGGATGCCGTTGCCCATCGCCAGGATCGCCACGTCGATGGCCGGCGTGTCCGGCTGGTTGTTGGAGTAGACGAGGTTGCCGACGATCGTCGACTCGCGCTCGGGGTAGCAGAGCTCGTAGCTGCCCGAGTTGGGCACGATCCCGGCGCGGTTGTTGTTGAAGGTGGAGTTGACGATGAACAGGTTGCCGCCCGAGTTGGTGCCCGAATAGCCGAGGCCGTTGTGCTCGGCGGTGACCCGGTCGATCACCGCGTCGCAGGGGAAGCACTGGCCGATGTAGAAGCCCGCGTCCGGGCTGCCGGAGGCGTAGCTGTTGTCGAGCTGGCCGGTCACCGAGTCGAATGCGTAGATGCCGTAGTCACCGTTGCGGTAGGCGGTGAGGTACGAGCCGCGATACCCGTCGACGGAAGTCCAGAACACGCCGTTGCTGGTGTAGTTCTGGGTCGTGAGATTCTCCACCGCCACGCCGTTGGCCCCGAGGACCCGGATGCCGTTGTCGAGCTCGAACGCTCCGTCGAGGACCACCTCGTTGCGATCGAGGCCGCGGATCGTGAGGTCGTCGGTGACCACGTTGACCGCTTCGTTGTAGGTGCCGGGCTCGATCAGGATCAGGTCGCCGGGCTCCGCTGCGTCGACCGCCGCCTGGACCGTGTCGAACTCCGACGGCACGTCGAGCACGCCGTCCCCGCGAGCAGCCTCGGCATCGTCGGCAGCCTCGGTCGTCTCGGGAGCGTCGGTCGCAGCAGGTGCGTCCGTCTCGACCGGCGCCTCCGTCTCGACCGGCGCCTCCGTCTCGACCGGCGCCTCGGTCGCCACGGCTGCATCGGTGCCGGACCCACCCGAGTCGTCGTCGCTGCCGCCACATGCCGCGAGGACGAGGACGGCGGCGAGCCCCAGTGCGAGTCGTTTCATTCGGTTCCCCCTGTGTCGACGCCCGGTGCGGGCGTGGTTGTTCGTGTGACCTTGGTTGTTCGTGTGACCTTGGTTGTTCGTGTGACCCTGGATGTCCGAAAGGATCAGCGATCCGCCGGCAGCACCACGACCGTACCGATCATGCCCACCTCGGGCGTGGCATGGATCGTGCAGTAGTACGGGTACTCCCCGGGCGTGTCGAAGAGGTAGGTGTACTCGTCGCCGGGGGCGAAGGCCTCCGTGGGTGCACCCCACGACGCAGTCTCGTCGGTCGGGATCACGTTGTGGTCGTTGCGTCCGCGGTTCTCCCAACGGATCGCGGTGCCGGCGACGACCTCGATCGTCTCGGGTCGGAAGGTGTTGTCGAGCGCCACGACGTCCACCACGTCGCCGTTCGGTGGGACGGCACCCGTCGTCGTCGGCGGAGCCGTGTCACCGTTGCCGGTGTCGCCGGCCCCGGTGTCGCCGGCCCCTGCGGCGTCGTTCCCTGCGGCGTCGGCGCTGCCTGCCGCGTCGGCAGGCACCTCGGCAACGTCGACCACGGAGACAGCGGCCTCATCCGGACCGTCGTCACCGCAGGCAGCCGCGAGCGAGGCGACGGCGGCCGCCGCTGCGACGAGCCTCATCGAGTTCGGGAAGGTCGGAAGTGCCGGCATCGGGACACGAGTGTGGCGACGCCGTCGGCGATCGACCAAATCCGGACGGAGCCGTTCGTCCCGTCGTCGCACAGCCAGGAGGAGGATCGTCCGACGACGTCAGGCGAGCGTGGTACCGGAGTACTCGTCGCGCAGCGTCTTCTTCGAGAACTTGCCGACGCTGGTCTTGGGCACCTCGTCGATCCAGACGATCTTCTTGGGAAGCTGCCACTTCGCGATCTTGCCCTCGAGGAACGCCAGCACCTCATCCTCGGTGAGGTCCTCGCCGGGCGCCTTCACCACACAGGCCAGCGGCGCCTCGCCCCAGCGTTCGTGGGCGACGCCGATCACGGCGGCCTCGGCGATCTTCGGGTGGGCCATCAGCTCGTTCTCGAGTTCGACCGAGCTGATCCACTCACCGCCGGACTTGATGAGGTCCTTGGTGCGATCGACCAGCCGGATGCGGCCGCGTTCGTCCACCGTGGCGACGTCACCGGTACGCAGCCAGCCGTCGGCGGTGAAGCTCTCCTGCGACCGCGGGTCGTCGTAGTAGTCGGCGGCGATCCAGTTGCCACGGCACTGCAGCTCGCCGCTGCTCTCGCCGTCCCACGGCACCTCGTCGGTGGTGTCCGGCTCGACCACCCGGCACTCGGCGCCGAACACGATGCGCCCCACCTGGGTGCGCAGGTCGGCCTGCTCCTCCAGCGGCAGCTCCTCCTGGTCCTTGTCGAGCCGGCACACGGCGGCGATCGGGCTCGTCTCGGTCATGCCCCATGCCTGCAGGATCGGCAGACCGAGCTGCTCGCGGTAGGCCTCCGACAGCGCCTTCGGTACGGCGGAGCCGCCGCACGGGATCGTCCGCAGCGACGACGTGTCGCGGCCCTTCAGCTCGGGCAGCACCGCCATCCAGATGGTCGGCACACCGGCGGCGACGGTCACCTTCTCGTTCACGACCAGGTCGGCCAGGGTGGGGCCCGACAGGTCGGGGCCCGGCATCACGAGGTCGGCGCCGACGGCGACGGCCGCATGGGCGAGGCCCCAGGCATTGGCGTGGAACATGGGCACCACGGGCAAGATGACGTCGCTCTCGCGGGCTCCGAGGCTGTCGGCAGTCATCGCCCCCATCGTGTGCAGGAACGTCGAGCGATGCGTGTACACGACGCCCTTGGGATTGCCGGTGGTGCCGCTCGTGTAGCACATCGACGCCGCCCGGTTCTCGTCGTCGACCCCGAACTCGACCGGGTCGGCAGCACCCAGCAACTCCTCGTAGTCGAGCAGTTCGTGACCGTTCAGGTCGTCGGGAATGGCGCCCTTGCCGTCGTCCATCAACACCAGGTGCCGCAGCTTCTCGAACGTCGGCAGCAACGGCGCCAGCAGCGCCAGCAGCGACCGGTCGACGAAGATCACCTCGTCGTCGGCGTGGTTCACGATGTAGGTCAGCTGCTCCGGGAAGAGCCGGATGTTCAGCGTGTGCAGCACCCGCCCGGTGCAGGGTGCGGCGAAGTACAGCTCGAGGTGTCGGGCCGTGTTCCACGCGAACGTCGCCACCCGCCCGTCGGCGGAGATGCCGAGCCGGTCGAGCACCCCGCCGAGCTTGCGGGTGCGCTGCGCCCAGTCACCGTACGTGGTGCGCTCGAGCCCCTCGCCCGTGGCCGTGACGATCCCCTTGTGGGGGAAGTACTTCTCCGCCCGCTCGAAGATGTGCGGGATGGCGAGCGGAACATCTTGCATGAGGCCCTTCATGGACGCCGAACGTAGCGCACCCGCAGGTCCTCGAGATCACCCCGGCGGGCCTCGTGCGGATCGACCCGATACCGTGGTGCCGGTGACCGAGAGCGCAGCCATCGAGGCTGCCGACCCACCGCACGTGAGGCCGTCGTGGGCCCCGCTCACGCTGGTGGCGTTCGTCGCGCTGGTGATCGCCACCAACGTCGCGAGCGGAGTATGGGCCCGGTGGGTCGACACCAACCCCGAAGGCCTGCTGCTGCTGTCGTCGCGCAACCGGTACCTGGCGCTCACCCTGGCCGCCGGCGTCTCGGTGCCGACCTACGTGCTGATCGGATTCCTGCGCATCGGTGCAGCGTTCGTGGTGTGCCACATGATCGGTCGTGCCTACCACGACGATGCGATCGGGTGGTTCCGCAAGTACCTCGGGGTCCGCCAGGACGCCATCGACAGCTTCAACCGGGGCTTCTCGAAGGCCGAGTGGATCCTGATCCCGTTCTTCGCCGGGTCGAACATCGTCGCCGCGCTCAGCGGTGTGCACCGCACGCCACCCGTCAAGCTGGCAGCACTGCTCGGCGTCGGCATCGCCGGCCGGCTCACGCTGATGTGGTGGCTGGCGCGCACCTTCGAGGCACAGCTGGTCGACTTCCTCGAATGGTTGCAGCGCTACCAGTGGTGGGCCGTCGGCATCTCCGTGGCCCTCGTGGTGCTCGTGAACCTGCGTAACTTCCGCGGCGCCTGATCACGATCGGGGTCAGACCCCGATCGTGATCAGAGCGCGGCGAGGGCGGCGTCGTAGTCGGGTTCCTGGGCGATCTCGGGGACCAGTTCGTTGTACTTCACCATGCCGTCGGGGCCGATGACCACCACGGCCCGTGCCAGGACGCCGGCGAGCTTGCCGTCGGTCATGGTCACCCCGTACTGCTGGCCGAAGTCGGAACGGAACGTCGAACCGACCTTCACGTTGTCGATGCCCTCGGCCCCGCAGAACCGCCCCATGGCGAACGGGAGATCGGCCGACACGCACAGCACGACGGTTTCATCCATCCCGGCCGCACGCTCGTTGAACTGACGGACGCTCGTGGCGCACGTGGGCGTGTCGATGCTCGGGAAGATGTTGAGGATCACGTTCTTGCCGGCGAACTCGGCGGCGTCGTACTCGCCGAGGTCGGCGCCGACCAGCGAGTAGTCGGGCGCAGGGGCGCCGACGGCAGGGAGTTCTCCGGACGTGTGGACGGGGTTGCCCCCGAGGGTGACTTCAGCCATGCAGGTGGTTCTAGCAACCCGTGGCACGATCGTCCCAGCCGAGCAACGAATCACGGCGACCGATCCACCCGCGATGAGCCACCGGCCACGACGTCGGGCCGCTCGCTCATCGCTCGGGTGAGTTTCCTGTTACAGGAAGGGGTCGAGGCTGCGGGTGAGGCCCGGCACCTCGGCGATCTTCCTGCAGGCGAGCAGCACGCCGGGCATGAAGCTGTGGCGGTCGTAGCTGTCCTGGCGGATCGTGAGCGTCTGGCCGGTCGTCCCCAGGATCACCTCCTGGTGCGCCACCATGCCGCGCATCCTCACCGCATGTGCACGGATGCCACGCGGGCCGGCGCCGCCTCGCGCACCCGGATAGACCTCCTCCACGGTGGGATCGGGGTCGAAGTCGTGTTCGCGCGCCGCCGCCATCCGCTCCACCGTGGTGACGGCAGTGCCGGACGGGGCGTCGACCTTGCGGTCATGGTGCAGCTCGATGACCTCGGCGGTGTCGAAGAACGGCGCCGCCATCGCAGCGAAGCGCATCATCAGCACGGCCGAGACGGCGAAGTTGGGGGCGATGACGCAGTTGGGCCCGTCGTCGGCACCGAACGCCGACTCGAACATCTCGATGTCGTCGGCGGTGAACCCCGTGGTGCCCACGACGGCGTGGATGCCGTGCATCGCCAACCACGGCAGTGCGTTGCGGGCCACGGCGGCGACGGTGAAGTCCACCACGGCGTCGCAGCCGGCGTCGGCGAAGGCGTGCAGGTGTTCGGACACCTCCACTCCCTCGATCTGCTCCCCCACCGCCGACGGGTCGACGGCGGCACAGACAACGAGATCGGGGTCAGCGGCGACTGCCTCGCAGACGGTTCGACCCATCCGGCCAGCAGCTCCGTTGACCCCGATTCTCATGTTGACCAGTCTGGCCGATCCGACCGGGCAGCGCCCGATCCGGTCAGCTCATGTGGCGCGGTGCTCAGCGATGCCGGCGACGACTGCCGCCGCGGCCGCCTCCGCCGCCACCCGAACGCTCGGGCTTCGGGCCGAGATCACCCAGCTCGTCGGCGAGTTCGGCATCGAAGCTGTCCTCGAAGCTGACCTCGACGACGTCGCTGTCACCGTCGCTGTCGTCCGACGACCGCTCGGAACGCTCCGACCGCTCCGACCGCTCAGGACGCTCGGACCGCTCACGACGGGGACGCTCACTGCGGCCACCGTCACCGGAGGACGAGCCCTCGTTCGCAGCGGGACCGTCGCCGGCCGGTGTGAGGCTGACCTTGCCCTTGTCGTCGATCTCCTCGACGACGACCTCGATCTCCTGACCGAGTTCGAGCACGTCCTCCACGGCGTTGATGCGCTTGCCGCCACCGAGCTTGGAGATGTGCACCAGGCCGTCGCGGCCCGGCAGGATGTTGACGAACGCACCGAACTTGGTGATGTTCACCACCCGACCGGTGTAGGTCTGGCCCAGCTCGGCCTTCGGCGGGTCGACGATGGCGAGGATCGCGGCCTTGGCCTCTTCCATGCGCCACGCCTCGACGGCACCGATGGTGACGATGCCACGTGCACCGTCGTCGTCGACGCCGATGTCGGCACCGGTCTCCTGCTGGATCGTGTTGATGACCTTGCCCTTCGGGCCGATCACCTCACCGACCTTGTCGAGCGGGATGTGGATCGTGGTGATCTTCGGAGCGGTCTCGGCCACCTCGTCACGCGACTGCGGGATGCTGGCCTTCATGACGTCGAGGATCTCGAGGCGGGCGGTGCGGGCCTGGGCCAGCGCAGCCGTGAGCACGTCGGCGGGGATGCCGTCGATCTTCGTGTCGAGCTGCAGCGCCGTGATGGCGTCCTCCGTGCCGGCGACCTTGAAGTCCATGTCGCCGAAGGCGTCTTCCGATCCGAGGATGTCGGTGAGCGTGATGTACTCGCCGTTCTCGTAGATGAGACCCATGGCGATACCGGACACGTGGCCCTTGGTGGGCACACCGGCATCCATCAGCGACAGGCTCGATGCGCACACCGAGGCCATCGAGGTGGAGCCGTTCGACGACATCACCTCGGACACGAGGCGCAGCGTGTAGGCGAAGTCCTCCTGGTTGGGGATCACCGGCAGGACCGCGCGGGCGGCGAGCGCACCGTGGCCGATCTCGCGACGCTTGGGCGAACCGACACGGCCGGTCTCGCCGTTTGCCCACGGCGGCATGTTGTAGTGGTGCAGGTAGCGCTTGGTGTCGTTGGGCGACAGCGAGTCGATCATCTGGTTCATGCGGGGCATGGCCATGGTGAGCACGGTCATCACCTGGGTCTCACCACGCTGGAACAGGCCCGAACCGTGAGCGGTCGGCAGCACGCCGACCTCGGCCGACACCGGACGCAGGTCGGCGACACCGCGGCCGTCCATGCGGACGCCCTCGTCGACGACGCGCTTGCGCATCAGCTGCTTGTTGAGCGAGCGGACGGCTTCTTTCACCATCTTCTCGCTGCCGGCGTGCTCGCCCGGTGCGTCCTTGGTGCCGCACAGTGCGGCCACGATGTCGGCGGTGGCGGCGTCGGTGGCCTCGTTGCGTTCGCGCTTGTCGGCGATGGAGATCACCGGGGCGAGCTTGTCGGTGCCCGCCTTCTCGACGGCGGCGAAGATCTCGGGGGTGTAGTCGAGGACCGGCGTCCACTTCATCGGCTCGATCGGGCCGTGCTCGGCGATCACCGAGGCGAGGAGCTGGCGCTGCAGCCCGATCGACTCCTTGATCCACACCTTGCAGGCCTCGAGGCCGTCGGCGAGCACCTCTTCGGTGACCTTCTCGGCACCGTCGTCGTAGTAGTAGAACGCGTTCTCGGAGCCGCCGGCCTCGACCATCATCACGGCGACGTCGCCGTTGTCGAGTTCACGGCCGGCCACGACCAGCTCGAAGGTGCCGTTCTCGGCCTCGTCGTAGGTGGGATGGGCGATCCACTCGCCGTCTTGGCTGTAGGCCATGCGGATGGCGCCGATCGGGCCGTCGAACGGGATCCCCGAGATCATCAGGGCCGCAGATGCGGCGTTGATCGACAGCACGTCGTGCGGGTTGGCCTGGTCGGCGCCGAGCACGGTGGTGACGACCTGGGTCTCGTTGCGGAACCCGTCGGGGAAGCTGGGACGCAGCGGACGGTCGGTGAGACGGCAGGTGAGGATCGCGTCCTCGGTGGGACGGCCTTCACGTCGGAAGAACGAGCCGGGGATCTTGCCGGCCGCGTAGGCCCGCTCCTCGACGTCGACCGTCAACGGGAAGAAGTCCATGCCGTCACGCACGTTCTTGGCGGCGTTGGCGGTGGTCAGCACCTTCGTGCCGCCGATGGAGGCCACGACGGCGCCCATCGACTGCGGGGCGAACTTGCCCGTCTCGAAGGAGAGTGTCTTGTCGGTACCCGACACGGGACCGGACACGGAAATGGGATCAGCCACGAATGGCTCCTTTCATGTGCACTCCGCCTTGGAGTGCGCCTCTGGAGCGAGTGAGCCGGTTCCCAGTTGGCAAGCCCGAACGCCACCGGCCGATCTCGACGGAGAGGGCGGGGACTCGGATTCAGCAACCGGCAACCGACAGCGGTTCGCTCGTGTTGCGAAGCCGGACGTTCCGACTTCGTTCCCCGATGCTACCGCCGTCGGACGCCGGAACGTGTCCGTGGCGCGGACCGCGAGACGTCAGCGGCGGAGGCCCTGGTCGGCGATGATCCGGCGGTAGCGCTCGACGTCGATCGACTTCACGTAGTCGAGCATCCGGCGGCGCCGGCCCACGAGCATCAGCAGGCCACGCCGGCTGTGGTGGTCCTTCTTGTGTGTCTTGAGGTGCTCGGTGAGGTGCGTGATGCGCTCGGTGAGCAGTGCGATCTGCACCTCGGGCGAGCCGGTGTCGGTCTCGTGGGTGCGGTACTTCTCGATCGTCGCCGCGGTGTTCGGGGTGGTGTCGGTCGTGTCGGCCATGATGTGTCGCCTTCCGGAACGTTGCTCCGCATCGGACAGCGGCACGGAGCGTGGAGGTCGCAGCCCCGCCGGTGGCGGAACCTGCATCGCGCCCGCGCCGGGAGATCCCAGCCCGAACGGACGTCGCAATGCTACGGCGAGCGGTCGGCCGCGACAACGAGCCCGTATGCTCGCCCGTCGTGCCCCCTCGCATCGAGCTTCGCGACGTCACGAAGTCGTTCGGCGCGCTCGAGGCGGTGGCTCCGGTCACGCTGACGGTCGGCGAGGGCGAGACGGTCACGCTGCTCGGCCCGTCGGGCTGCGGCAAGACCACGCTGCTCCGCCTGATCGCCGGGCTCGAGACTCCGACGTCGGGGTCGATCGTGGTCGACGGCGAATCGGCGCTCGACGCCCGGCAGCACAAGCGCATCGGCTTCGTGCCGCAGGCTCCCGCCCTGCTGCCGTGGCGCACCGTCGCCGCGAATGCGCGGCTCCTGCTCGACATCAACCGACGGGCGTCACCGGTGTCACCGAGTGCGTCGGTCGACGACCTGCTCGACGAGGTCGGGCTCGGCGACTTCCGCGATGCCTACCCGTACGAGCTGTCGGGCGGCATGCAGCAGCGTGTGGGTCTCGTGAGGGCGTTCGCGCTCGATGCGCCCATCCTGCTGATGGACGAGCCCTTCGCTGCACTCGACGAGATGACCCGCACCGACATGCGACACCTGCTCGGCCGTTTGTGCGAGCCGCTCGGGACCACGGTGGTCTTCGTCACCCACTCGATTCCCGAAGCCACCTTCCTGTCCGATCGGGTGGCCGTGATGTCCCCCCGGCCGGGTCGGGTCACCGACGACATCACCATCGATCTCGCCCACCCCCGGCTGCCCCAGCTCGAGGACACCGAGGAGTTCTTCCACGTCACCACCGGCCTACGTGCCGCGCTCGGCTCGGCGATGAATCGATGATCAGTCGCCGGGTCACCGCTCCTGTCGTGGGCATCGTGGCGTTCGGTGTGCTGTGGGAACTCCTCGTCGTGGTCAACGACGTCCGGCGGTTCGTGCTGCTCCCACCGTCGGCGATCCTCGCCGAGCTGCGCGAACAGCCCGGCTTCTACTGGTCGAACGCCCTGGTCACCGGGCGGCACATGCTGATCGGGCTGTCGATCTCGCTGCTGCTGGCGATCGCCGTCGGATCGGTGATGGCGGCGTGGCGGTTCGTCGAGGAGGCGACCCAGCCGGTCCTCGTCCTGATCCTGGTGACGCCGTGGGTGGCCTACATCACGTCGGTGGTGCTGTGGCTCGACGGCGGAGAGCCGACGATCCTGTTCATGGTGGCGTTCACGTCGTTTCCCGTGTTCACGTTCGGGGTGGTGGGCGGCATGAAGTCGGCCGATCCGGCTGCTCGTGAGCTCCTGGCGAGCGTCGACGCCCGGCCGTGGGAGGTGCTGTGGCGGCTGCGGCTGCCGGCGGCGCTCCCCTCGGTGTTCACCACGGCGCGCTTCGCCATGGGGCTGGGGCTCGCCGCGGCCTACTTCGCCGAGGGCTCGGCGCTCACCACCGACGGCCTGGGTGCCATCGGTCGCCGGGCTGCGTCGTTCAACGACGCCGAGATACTCTGGACCACGATCGTGTCGTCGGCGCTGCTCGGCATCGCAGGCCTCGTCCTGCTGTCCGTGCTCGAGCGGTATCTCCTGCGATGGCATGCGTCACAGCGACCGTGACTCGGACAGCCCGAGACGGCCGTGTCATCATCTGGCCACCCCCGGTGAGCATCCGCTCCCTTCCGATCGACTGGACCCACATGCGCTCTCGCTCCACTGCTGCACTCGCCACCACCGCTCTGCTGCTGCTGGCGGCGTGTGGCAGCAACGACGACGGCGCCTCGGCCGACACCACGACCGGCGGGGCGGTCGACGGCACGACCGGCGGTGCCACGGCCACGAGCGAGGCGCCGTCCGCGAGTACCGACACCGACGTCGTCGCCGGTGAGGCCTTTCCCGACGAGCGTTGCACCACCA
Organism: Ilumatobacteraceae bacterium; assembly: GCA_041686315.1. GTDB lineage: Bacteria > Actinomycetota > Acidimicrobiia > Acidimicrobiales > Ilumatobacteraceae > Sva-07. The sequence continues at coordinate 3,625 of JAWLEC010000012.1, read as the reverse complement.
ACGAGACGGCGGGCACCATCACCTATCTCACGGGCTTCGACTTCGCCGCTGCAGCCTCGATCGTCGAGGTCATCGTCGCCGACGAGAAGGGCTACTACGACGAGCTGTGCCTCGACGTGGACGTCGTGTCGAGCTTCTCCACGGCCAACTACCCGCTCATCGCCGAGAACGACGCCCAGTTCGCCTCGGGAGGGTCCTTCAGCGAGGTCGTGGCGTTCGCCGACGCCAACGACGCGGAATTCCTCGTCACCGCCGTCGAAGGGCACACCGCCATCGACGCGTTGATCGTCGAGCCGGGTGAGGCCGAGGCCCTGCCCGATCTGGCCGGCACCACGATCGGCGTGAAGGGCAAGCTCCCGCCGTCGGTGGCGGCGATGCTGGCCTCGGAGGGTCTGGTGGAGGGCGAGGACTTCGACACGGTGCTGCTCGACGGGTTCGATCCCGCCGCCCACATCGCCATCGAGTCGATCGTCGGCTTCCCCGGCTGGAAGAGCAACGAGCCCGGTGCGCTCGAGCGCGCCGGCATCGACTTCGACCTCTTCGATCCGCTCGACTACGACATCCCCGGTTCGTTCGGGGTGATCTACACCAACGCCGAGTTCGTCGCCGAGCACCCCACCGCCGCCGAGGACTTCATGCGGGCCACCATGCTCGGCCTGGCCGACGCCATCGCCGACCCCGAGGAAGCAGCCAACATCGCCGTCGAGCGGATCAACGCCGGCGGCAACCCGAACTTCCTCTCCCCCGAGGGCGAGGTGTTCCGCTGGACCACCGACGCAGCGCTGATCGTCGCCACCACGCCCGAAGGCATGCCGCTCGGGATGCCCGACGATGCAGGATTGCAGGCCGAACTCGACGCCTACACCGAGGTCGGCCTGTTCGGCGATGCCGAGACTCCGGATGCGGCGCCGCGGCTCGGCAACGACATCCTCGCCAGCGTCTACGACGCCGACGGCACCGTCATCTGGCCCTCCTGATCGGGCTCGGCCGTCAGGAGAGGAGTTCGTGCGCGCTGGCGACGTCGTTGGCGAGCTGGGCGATCAGTGCGTCGACGCCGTCGAACTTGCGCTCGCTGCGCAGGAAGTTCGTGAAGCGCACCTTGGCCGTCTCGCCGTAGAGGTCACCGTCGAAGTCCAGCAGATGCGCTTCGAGCAGCGACGAGTCGGCGTGCTCGTAGAACGTGGGCCGGCGGCCGAGGTTGATCGCACACGCGTGGACGTCACCGCCGGGCCGCTCGTACCACCCTGCGTACACGCCGTCCGCCGGCAGACACAGACCGTTCGACACCTCGACGTTGGCAGTGGGAAAACCCAGGAGGCGGCCGCGCTGATCGCCGATGACGACGGGCCCGCGGGCCTCGAACGGACGGCCCAGCATGGCGTTGGCACGGGCGATGTCGCCGCCGGCCAGCGCGCGTCGAATGGCGGTGGAACTCACCGGTTCGTCGATGCCGTCGGCCCGCGGAACGAGGTCGATCGGCTCGACGTCGAAGCCGTCCTCGGCGCCCAGCTTGCGCAGCAGGTCGACGTTGCCGTCGCGGTGCCTGCCGAAGTGGAAATCCTCCCCCACCACGATGACCCGGGTACGCAGCGAGTGCACCAGCACCCGCTCGACGAACGACTCGGGGCTCTCCGAGGCCTGGTCCGCGTCGAACGGTACGACCACGACCGCATCGACACCGGTCGCTGCGAGCAACTCCATCTTCTGGTCGTTGTTGGTGAGCAGGCGCGGTGCGGACTCGGGACGGACCACACTGGCCGGGTGACGGTCGAACGTGACCACAGCGGACAGGGCGCCGAGGGCGACCGCCCGCTCACGGACGTGATCGATCACGGCCTGGTGACCGAGGTGCACGCCGTCGTAGGCACCGATCGTGATCACGGCACGTTCTCCCGGCCACGGCGGCACGTCGAGGTCGGTCACGACTCGCATCGGCGCCACGCTATCGGTGTGCAGCCACGGTGACGGAACCGGTCACGACACTCAGCGGGGCAGGACGACGGCGGGCTTGGCCCGACCACGGAACGGTTCGTACACGGCGAGCAGCTCACCGGCCGCCGACGACACCGCCCACGGTCCGTCGCCGTCCCACCCCTCGAGAACCCGCCCGTTGGCGATCAGCGCCGCCGTGGCGTCGTCGACCGTCACCTGGGCGAGGGTCCGCACCGCCGTGGACACCGGCAGCAGCTCACACTCCTCGGGTGGGCGCGCCTCGGCGAGCGTGAAGTCGCCCACGTGGGTGCGGCGCAGATTCCGAAGATGCGCCCCGCCGCCGAGCAGCCGGCCGAGGTCGTCGGCGAGCGACCGGATGTAGGTGCCGGCGGCACACTCCACCTCGATGCGCAACACGCCCGGTTCCACCCAGTCGGTGACGTCGAACCGGTGGATCGTCACCGGTCGGGGGGCGCGCTCCACTTCGACGCCCTCACGGGCGAGTTCGTGGAGGCGGCGGCCGTCGACGCGGATCGCCGACACCATCGGCGGGATCTGTTCGATGTCGCCCGTGAGGTGCTCGCCGACGATCCTGCGGACGTCGTCCAGGGTGACCGCCGACATGTCGAACGACTCGATCACCTCGCCTGCTGCGTCGAGCGTCGACGTGGACGTGCCGAGCACCACCTCGCCCTCGTATCCCTTGCGGGTCGTCTCCACGAACCGCAACAGGCGGGTGGCCCTGCCCACGGCCACCACGAGCACGCCGGTGGCGTCGGGGTCGAGAGTGCCGCCGTGGCCCACCTGACGTTCACCGAACCGGCGGCGCAGCACGCCGACGACGTCGTGACTCGTGACGCCGGCGGGCTTGTCGACGACGGCGACGCCGTGCGTGGTGGCGGGACGGCGACGGGCCATCGGGTGTCGTCAGTCGGAATCCGGCTCGGCGCCGTCGCCGGCCTGCGTCGCCCGTTCGCGGTCGGCTCGCAGGATGTCGTCGATGCGTTCGGCGGAGCGGATCACCTGGTCGGGACGGAAGTCGAGAATCGGTGTCTTCTTCGCCCGGATCTGCTTGGCGATCGCCGACTGCAGGCGCACCCGGTGCTCGGCCAGCGCCTCCAGGATCTCCTCGTCGCCCTCCTCACCGTCGAGCGAATCGAAGAAGACGATGGCACGGTTCAGTTCGGGGTCGACGTCGATGCCGGTGACCGACACGAACGAGAGACGTTCGTCGTCGATCCGGACCAGTTCCTCGGCGATGATCTCCTGCAGCGTCGTGCCCACCCGGGCACTGCGCGGGTATCGCCGGCCCGTGCTGCGACCCGAGCCGCGGCCACTCGCTCGATTGCTTCCTCGGCGTCCAGCCATGGGTGTCTCCTTCTCGACGAGATGTTGCATCCGGTGTCAGACACCGGATGCAACGTTCGGTGCAACGGTCAGGTGAAGTCGGGAGCGAGACGGTTCGACCGCTTGAGCTCGGCCATGCCCGACATGGTGGCCAGCTTCTCGACGGCGTCCCAGAGTTCGAGGGCCTCCTCGCCACGCGGTGCCTTGGAGATCACCGGGCCGAAGAAGCTCGCCTCGGTCTCGGCGCCGGGGTGGAACGTGAGAATCGGCGTCCCGACGTCACGTCCCGTGCGACCGAGCGCCAACTCGGTGTCGGTGCGGATGTACTCGTCGTGCGACTCGTCGT
>JAWLEC010000126.1:0-8933 GCA_041686315.1 Ilumatobacteraceae bacterium | reverse complement strand
CTCAGGCGTCGGCGGCGTACCTGCCCCTACCGAGTGGCGGTGGGTTCAGGGTGGAAATCGCCCCTCCCGACACGAATCTGCACCCCACGGGGCCGTGACTCGACCTTCACGGTCCCGTTTGCGTTGTCGGCCGCAGTGATGACCTCCGGGGAGGCACGCGCACATGGTTGCGATGCTGAACGGTCAGTCCGGAGGCGCTCGATTGACTTCTGAGGTACTTCAGATTTCGTGAAGATGTGCGTGTGATCGAGCGACCCTTTTCGGACTTTCTACGTCAACCCAATGAGGTCGTCGCTGACCTAGCGGACCACGACGTGGTGCTTCGGCGTCGAAACGCTCCTGCGCTCCGGTTGAGTGAGGCTGATCGCGAGGAGGGCCGAGACGAAGCGTTCGACGCTCTCGCTCGGTTGCTGCGGAACCTCCTCGCCCACAGTCCTGCGGGGCTTGAGGCCACGATCGAAGAGGCGTTCCCTTGGGCGGCGTTCCTGCCACGTCGGGATCGCACCGTGTTCATCGATGAACTCACTCAGACCCTGCTTGCGGTCTCGATGATCGACAACTTCGCTCCGGTGGGCCAGCTGCTCCGAGAGTGGAAGTCCACGGCCGAGATTCACGCCGATCCCCGCCTCGCTCGCCGATTGCGGCGGAACCTCGATGCAGAAGGCGGTGCGGTCCTGCCCCCGGCGAGCTGACCGCTGATGCCGAAGCGCAAGGAGCGTGTCGCTCCGCCACCGGCGCCCGGTGGATGGGATTTCCGTTTCGCAACGAACGATGCCGTCAAGGGATGGGAACAGATCTGCTCGGCTGCGGCTGCCAACGCCCGCACTGCTTGGGAACGGATCACGGCAGATCCACGACAGCGTGACTCCCGGCAGCATCCGCTGAAGGGGAGCCTCGGTTCACGTGCGGTGAACGGCGTCGAGATGGAGCAGTGGCGGTGCGAGGTCACCGCCGGCGGCCGGATCTGGTACTGCATAGATGATGACCGCCGGATCGTCTGGATGATTCAGACACACCTGCCAACCACGATCAGCGTCGACCGCATCGTCGAGACGACGAAGACGAACGTCGGTCCCGTCACGCTGCGACAGTTGCGAGAGCTCATCGCCGACCTCCTCGGCCTGTGACGCCGAGCCCTAGTCGACGATCGTGCCGTTGTACACCTGGGGTCGCCCGGCGATGTCGAGTTGCAGTTGGATCGTCTCCGACGGCAGGTTCGCCCGTCCTGTGAACGTTCCGCTCTCCGTCTCGTCGTCGACCATGTCGAACACGCCGCCCCGGGTGGACGCGGTGAACTGGCCGTCGACGACGCCCGACTCGGGGTCGTAGGTGCCCTCCAGGTCGAACCTCCACGTGCCGACACGGCCCGCCGATCCGGAGATCTCGGCGAGCAATGAACCGGTCAGCTCGCCGGAGCCGGTGTCGATCTCGACCCGCAGGTCGTTGCCGTCCACCTCACCGTCCGGCGCCAACGCCGGACGGATCTCGTCCAAGAACGGCAGGGGGCCGGAGAACTCCACCTCGGTGCCGAGGCGGACACTTCCCTCGTATGCCGTGTACTCCGACGAGCTCTCGAATGCGCGGACTTCGATCTCGACCGGCGCCCGGCTCGGGTCGAGGTCGCTCCACGCCAGATCGGGGATCTCGACCGACCCCGGATCGAGCGTGACCCGCCAGGTGGCGTAACCGTCCCGCGGCTCGACCGCGGAGCCGTTCCGAGCCAGATCGATGTCGCTCTTCCACTCTGTGTCGTCGCCGCGGATCTCGATCGTGACACCGTTCTCGGTGCCGTCACGAACGCCTTCGACCTCGAAGGTGATCTGCTGGTCCTCGGCCGGGAACGTTTCGGGCTGTCCGTCCTGGGGGCGCCCGGTGAACTGCAACACCTGACCCTGGGGTTCGGCACCGTCGAGGCGCATCTCGACGACGTCGCGAGCTCGCAGGTTGCGGCCCTGGAACATCGCCGACGTGAACGCGTTCACGGATCCGCCGCTCGCCCAGAACGTGTTCTGATGACTGTCGAGACCGCTTCCGTGCACGATCTCCTTCGCCAGCTCGAACTCGACACCGTCGGTCACCATCAGCCGCCAGAACTCTGCCGCGGTGCGCTCGGCCACCCGCTGCTGGGTGGTGCCGGTCCACCCGACCGATGCTCCCGCACCCGTCTGGTTGAAGCCGAAGTCCGACCCGCACGAGTTGAAGAACACGATCCCATTCGGGTTCGACGGGAACGCGTTGCTGCTGAAGCAGTACCGCGTGGTGCCGCCGGACTCACAGAGGAAGAAGTCGAGCCCCACGCTCCGGTCCGCCGCCGCCATCTCGGCCCGCGCGAGGTCGGCGTCGAACTCACCCCCGACGAAGGTCGATCCGCATTCGCTGCGGTCGTCGGTCCACGACGGGCACGACCCGCCGCCGTGGGTGATGATGTGCACGGCGTCGTATCCACCGGCGCGTTCGACGGTGAACGGATTCACCTCGGAGCCGTTGAACACGTCCACGACCGTGTACTCGTCGTCGGCCTGGAAGATCGCGGCGATCGCGCCCGCGCTCTCCCACTCGAACGGGTTGTAGACAGCTGCGCTCCTGCCGTTCAGTGGCCCGCCGACCGGCTCGTACCGCTGCGGACCGGCGGTGCGAGCGCCGCGGAGTCCGGTTCCGGCGAACCCCTGCGGCTCGGCGGCGGTGGCGGGCGGGGGCACGAACGACTCGTCGACCGGGGTGACGTCACCACCCTCCTGCAGCTCGCCGGCCGCCGTGATCGCCGCCACCCGCGGGCCGCCGTCGATGGTGAAGCTCAACATCGTGGCGGTGTCGACGTCGGCCTCCACGTGCCCGACCCCGTCGATCCGGTCGAGCGCGACCAACCCGACCCGGAGCTGTTCCCTGGCGTCGTCGCTCTCCGTCATCGCCGCGGTCACGGCGTCCAGTGCGGCCATGGTCTCGTCGAGCGCCTCGTCGTCGACGGCCAGCGGGTCACACGCGTAGCCCCACCGCTCGCACGGGCGCTCGGCCGATGTGTCCACCAGGTCGGGGACCGGTGCTGCGGCCAGCGCCTCCTCGATCGAGGCGTCGTCAGCCAGACCGGTCGGTGCGTCCTCCACCGGCCCTTCGGTCGTGGCCGGCTGGTCGGTTGTTGCCGGTCGGGTGCCGAGGTCCGGGGCGGGGGACGTCGTCTCGGCGGTGCCCGAATCGCTCCCGGAGCAACCGGCCACCAGCACACCGACGAGGAGGACGGCGCTGTATCGGCGCATCCCTCCATCTATACCAGGCGGTGCAGCCCGCAACGAGCGAGCGCTGCGAGGCTCGATCACGTGACCGAGCGCGGACTCGTCCGCAGCTGTGAGCGGGTCCCAGCTCCGCTACGCCTGATGGTGCCCGCAGCATCACTCGCCGTGCTCAACGCCGTGCTCGTCGTGCTCTTCCTCGCGCAGTGAGGCGTCCGGGGTGCGTCGGTCAGCGCTGGTTGCCGTTGAGCGCAGCCGAGATCGTCGACAGCGAGAAGACCGACAGCGCCGGCAGGTACCGCTTCACGGGGTCTCCGACCTTGATGTGCATCCCGATGGCGCCCAGCATGAAGAGCGCGAGACCGATCGACGCCGGTCGGGTGACCCGTGGGGCCGCGTGCCCCGCGAGCATCAGGCCCGCCAGGCTCACCTTGGCGGCACCGACGGCATACATCTGGGTCTCGGAGAGCCCGTACTCTTCGAACTCCTCTTTCATGTTCGTCGCGTTGCCGCCTCGATAGCCGGTGTCCTTGTTGAACCGGTTGAACCAGACGTTCAAGATCCAGAGGGCGGCGGCGGTCTGGGCGATCTTGCCGATCAGGTTCATGGGCGATGTGTCCTTTCCGGGGACGGCCAAGCACTCGCCACCGGCGTCGACGCGTGTGATGCCCGAATGCCTGGACGCTACCCGGAACGATCAGCTGGGTCGGTCACACGCGTGCGAAACGACGGACTTCGTCGGAGAATCGTTCGCCGATGTCGTCGGTGACCGACGCCGGGGTGCGCTCGACGGCGGCAGCCAGGTCACCGGCGGTGACGTGCGAGGGTTCGCTGCCCGTACGTACCCGGTCGAACGCAGCCGCCGCAGCGCGCTGCGTCGCGAGTTCCACATCACCCGGTGTGTAGCCATCGGTGATCATCGCCAGCGCTGCGACGTCGATGCATCGCTGGTCGAGTGGGGTCAACGCTGCTTCCCACAGTGCGGTGCGTGCAGTCAGATCGGGCGGTCCGATGGGGATGACCAGATCGAACCTGCCCGGCCGCAGGACCGCAGCGTCGATGCCGGCGACGAAGTTGGTGGCGCAGACCAGCAGATGCGCCGGAGCCGATCGGAACGACGGGATCATCTTCAACAGCTCGTTGACCACGCCCTTGGTGGCAGGGTTTCGCTCCCGAGCGGACGCGATCTCGTCGAACTCGTCTCGTCTTGCCCGTTCCCGGCGGTCCGAACAGCATCACGGTCGCCGGAGCGCGCACGCCGACCCGTCGGGCTGTCTCGGGGTCGGAGAGCGGTGCCACCACCCGGCCGTCGATGATCCGCCTCTCCTCGTCCATTCCTGCCACGTGGTCCCATGGCTGTTCCGAGAGGATCTCGCCGCCGTACTGATCGATGATTCGCATCGCGGTGGGCGCGACGGGCTCGAGCTTTTCGTACAGCACCAACCCGTGCGTCGCTGCGAAACCCCGATTGACCAAGGCGGTCTCGCCGGCCTGATCGCTGGAGAGCAGCGCGGAGATCTTCCGCACACCGACGTGCAGCAGTTTGTCCTCGAGCCGCTGGATCATCGCCGAACCCGCGCTCTGATGGCCTCAGTGTGGGTCAATCACCACCACGTTGATCCACGCGTCGTCGGCGACCGTGCGTGCCTGGACCAGACCGACGATCCTGTCGCCGTCGACTGCGACGACACCGGGAGCGCCCGACGAGACGTCACTCACGAACTGAGCGATGTCGGCCGGCTTCGTATCGGCGAGGCCTCGGCACTCCTCGAGCAGTCGAACAGCCGAACCGATGTCCGACGACACCAGATCCTTGATGACGGGCTTCATCGCGATCGGCCGAGCTGCGCAGCATGCACGTTCTGCTCGCGCTCGACCTCGACCCGACGGTCGAGTGACGCGGCCGATCCGCTTGCGGACCGACCGGGTGCACGGGCGGGGAGCGGCTGTCGGAACAGACCGGGAGGCACGGGCGCCCCGGATCTGACCAGCGCCAGGTGCCATGACGGCGACGAGCCGAGCGCCCATCGGAGTGCTCGGACAGTTGCGCTCCCGAGCTGTTCGCTCCCTCGTGCGGGCTGCAGGCCGATCAGGCCGCGGATGGCGGGTTGGATCGTGGGCACGGCGGCGTTGAACAGCGGCCGGTATCCGAGCTTCACGCCGATCGGCAACGGCGGGTCCTGGAGGAACCTCAGAGCGTTGGCCTGCGCTGCCGAACTCGCCAGTGCCGGGTTCTGAGCGATCCAGTGCGAGAGCTCGTCGGCGGTTTCCGGGAGCGGTGATGCGTCGAGGAGGGCGCCGATCCTGGCCTGCTCGGACACGAACCGGTCGGCCTCGTTCGTGGTGAGGCGTTGCGGGCCGTACGCCTGGTACGCGGCGAGGAAGGAGTCGGTCAGGACGTTGTGCACCCACGCCGCCATCTCGGGGTGTCCGGCGCTGTAGGGCCGGTCCCGTTCGGAACGCCCCCGAACGGGCCGGTGTGCGGTGCGGACGGCGGCGACGGCCGCGTCGACCTCGGCGATCGACCCGTAGGTCGTCTCGGTGACGTAGACCGAGGTGCGATTGAGCCGACCGAACGGATCGTCTCGGTAGCGGGAGTGGTCCTCGACGCCGGCGACGACTTCGGGGTGGGCGGTCTGCACCACGAGTGCTCGGATCCCGCCGACGAACGCCGCGGCGTCGCCGATCACCCGCCACGACACCGAGTCGGGTCCGAGGAGCCCTGGGTCGCCGAGGTGGTCGAGCGTGTGCTCCAGTGCTGTGGGGCCGTGGGAGAACAGCGAGGACGTGGATGCGACCACGCTGTCTTTCAGGCATCCGACCAGGCTGCTCATCCGAATGGGGAGGAGGTTCATGGCGTTGCCGGTGTGGTGGATGGGTCGAGCGGACGGCTCGGCTCCGGAAGGCGCGGGATCAGTGCCCGAACGGGTGCGGGGGCGAACCGGAGTGCACCGAGCCCACCGATCTCGATCAGGTCCTTGAGGTCGACGGCGTGATGCATCACGGGTGGCACCAGATCGAGGACCGGGCCGGCGAGCACGAGCGGGCCGAGCTGGGCGAGCCCGCGCCGGCCGGCGAGGTCGAGCACCCAGCCGAGCTGCCGGAGAGCCGCCGACTCGATTGGTTCGTCTCGGACCAAGCGAGCGGCATTGCGGCCGGCGGCGGTGCCCGCCTGGACGGCGACCTGCGCCGACATGGGCAGCGTGTTTCCCTGCCGGTCGACGTGTCCGGCGATGTCGCCGGCGGCGAACGTGCGCTGCATGCCGGCGATTCGAAGGTCGGCGTCGATCGCGATCCGCCCGTCATCGGTCGTGGGCACACCCAGCCGGGCGGCGTCGGCGGCGAAACCGCCGGCCCACACGACGTACCCCTCGATGAACACACCATCGACCTGGACACCATCGGGATCGATGCGGTCGACGGCGTGACCGAGATGGAGCTCCACGCCACGCCCGCCGAGGATCCGCTCCGCACCTCTCCCGAGGCCGATCGGGAGCCCGGCGAGCAGGTGCGACTCGGCCTCGACGAGGTGGACGAGCACGTCGGGGTGGCTGTGGGCGACGGATCCTGCCAGCTGAACGCCCGTCGCGCCTCCGCCGATGATCACCACCGATGTGGTGGCGGCGATGGCCGTACGCAACGCACGGGCGTCGTCGGCCGTGCGGAGGCCGGTGGCGTGCTCGATGCCGTCGATGGGCGGCCGTGAGGATTCGGCGCCAGCGGTGATGACCACGGCGTCGGCCTCGATGCGACGACCGTCGGCCAGTTCGACCGCACCATCGTGTACGGAGACGACCGAGCCGACCTCGACGTTGCGAACGAACCGATCGAGCGACTGTCGAGCGTCGCGCTCCGGTGCGGACCCACCGGCGACAGCGGCGAGACGAGTCACGAAGTCGTGATCCCCCGAGCGATCGACGACTGTGACGTCGACGCCGAGTCGCTCGACGGCCCGCACCGCGTGCAGGCCGGCATACCCGCCCCCGACGACGAGCACACCACGGCGACGTTCAGACCGACCCATCGCCGTCAGAACCCCGACCGGACCGGCGCCGGCGCCTTCGAACGGGCGGAGATGGGCAGATGAGTCACGGGGGACACCTTTCGTGTGATCGACGTGACGTTCAACCACGTTTAGTGTTCTTTATTCCTCCGTGCGATGACTCTGGCAGGCGCCATGAGGTGGCGCCGGCGGGGGGGCGTAGCTCAGGCGTTCGCTTGGTACCGGCCCCTCCCGAGAAGCGGTGGATTCAGGGTGGAAATCGCGCCTCCGACACAGGATTCGAGGGTTGCGGCGGGTCACAACCCACCGAACCATGGTCGAAGCGGAGTTCCACGATCGGCCGGACAGATTCCCGTACGACGGGTATGTCCACGTCCACATCTCTGTCGGCTGATCGAACAGCTCGAGGCATACGTGGAGTCGCGGCGTCCGGCCCATCTGGCGGTGGAGGAGTGGTGGCGCAGTGACGAGATCCTGCTGCGTCGTCCGCCTACGGGAATGTTCCCGCTGGGTCGTCCGACTGGCCGGCGGCGCATCGAGGATCTCTTCACGCGTCTTCAGCGCTACGCGCCCGACCTGTTCGCTGGACGCGACGTCTCGCTTCATTCGTACCGACATGCCTTGGGCACGTACACCGATGGCGCGTACGGCCGCGCGGTGACGCGAGCGGTACTGGGGCACACTTCACGACGGACCCCGACCGACCACTACGTCCACGTCCCGATCAGTCAGATCGCCAACGTGCTCACCGACTACGAGAACCACCTACTGGGATCGAGGCAATCGACACCCGACGGCCACGTCAGTGGATGACCGGCGAAGGAGGCCACGATCCTGATCGGGTGCGACGACGTATCGGCGACTGGAACGTGGTGGTTGTCGCGTCATCGGAGAAGCCTTCGGCGCAGCCAGAGCGGCCACTCGCAGTTCGGTCTCGATCAGGCAGGCGTTCCGCTGCTGGTGAGGCGTCGGGGGAGGTGGCGCCCCACCAAGGCAGCGTGAACACATGAATCATCCGGCACCGACATGACAAAGAGGGAACCGTCCTGCGCGCCTTGCGTAACGAAGTAGATCCGGCGGTAGGTGACACCCCTTGACGGAGGGCTCCATGACGAAGTTGGGTCCGCTGACCCCTGTCGACGCCCTTGACCCCCGAGTACGACGGTGGCACGATTGTCCAGGCGCCTGGTTGGAGCTGGCTCAAGGGGTACAACGCCGACACCTCCAATTGGGCGGCAGGAGTCTTCGCTTCGGGAACCTTCTTCTCTTCCGGGCCCGACATCACTGCCTACGTGACATGCGAGCCGCACTGATGGGAGCGCAAACGATCACACGTTGGGTTCCTTCTGCACTTCGCGCCACGGCGCTCATGCTCGGCGTCGCGATCCTCGGTTCAGCGTGCGGAGCGCCCGCCCAAGGAGAGCAAACTGGCGCAGCGTTCGCCGACCTTCACCGTCTGGCCGACCAGGTAACGGCTGAGGCACTCGAATGTGCTCACGACAGTGGGGCGAAGGACGCCTACATCTCCGACAGGGGCGGAATCGTGAGCGACCCGAACACCCCTGGGAACATCGTCCCAGATTGCTTCGCCCAGGTGCTCGAAGCGCCGGAGTACGCAGTGTTCGCAGACGATTCGATCGAAATGCTGAGGATCAGTTACGACGGATTCGTCGCAATACATGAGTGTCTTGTCCGCGAGGGCTTCA
>JAWLEC010000125.1:0-8957 GCA_041686315.1 Ilumatobacteraceae bacterium | reverse complement strand
CGAGCCCGGCGACCTCCTGGTGGTGGACAACAACGTGGCGATCCACGGCCGCTCGCCGTTCACCGCCCGGTTCGACGGCACCGACCGCTGGCTGCAGCGCGCCTTCGTGGTCTCCGACCTCGCTCCCAGTGCCGCCGACCGCGACGGTCGCGTGATCACCACCGAGTTCGGACGGCCCTGACCCCACCGGCCAGAGGCCGCGCTCGTCGTTTGCGTTGCAGTTTCTTCGGGGCGTGTCGAAAATTCCGTCACGCAAACGAGAGGATCCGCCTGGCGGGCGGGTGTCAGCGATCGAGGAGCTTCGAGCGGACGAGCTCGGTCTCGGGCGTGGTGAGGGGGCGGTTGGTGGTGACCCGCACGGTCACGGTCCCACCTGGCGAGTCCACGTCGTCGTCGACGACCTCCACGACGTCCACGGACCCGGTGACGGGCGGTGCGCCCGGTCCGGCAACGACGGGCGACGCCGTGGGCCCGGCTGCCACATGGGTCTCGATGTCGCGGAGGAAGACCACGCCCGTGAGGCCGATGTCGTTCGAGGCGTTCGCGAGGCGTGCCGACACGGCCTGCTCGTCTGCGTCGGCCCACTGGTCGACCGGGACGTCGATGTCGCTCACGGCCGGCAGCTGGGAGAGGTTGGCGACCGACTCGACGGCGTGATGGCCGGCGTGCCAGGCCGCTCCGTCGCGCGTGCGCAGCCGGACCGAGGCCGTGCCGATGAGATCCACGGTGCCGCGCACCTCGGTGCCCGACACCCGCAGCACCACCTCGTCGCCGACGGCGTAGCGGTCCTCGAGCAGGGCCCGCGTCCCGCCGAGGAAGTCCTTCACGAGGTCCTGACCGCTGATCGCGATGGCGAATCCGATGAAGCCCGCACTGGAGATGGCGAAGACGGGGTCGACTCCGAGGATCTCGAGTGCCGCCAGGGTCGCGACGACGAAGATCCCCACGGTCACGAGGTGCCCCAGCATGCGCGCGACGGCGTCGGCGCGTTGGCGACGGCGTGCATCGGCCTGGCCGTTGTCGCCGAGGCGGTCGAGTCGGACACGCCAGGTTCGGGTCGTGGCGTCGCTCGACGCCTGGGCCCGGCGCACGGCGCGGCGGGTCATCGTGCGGATCGCGGAGCGCGCCAGCCACGACGACACGACAGCCACGGGAAGCAGCAGCGCCGCCTCGGAGACAGCGGCGAACCAGGAGAACATCGGTGTGGACCTTTCGGACAACAGGGTTCGGGGGATGGGCGCTCGACGGGTGACACGAGTGCCGCGCCGAACATTACGGTTGTGTGACGGGACGACATCCTGGCACCACGGATCGCCGTTGCGACGTCAGCAGCCACATTGTCGGCGCCACCCCACGTGACATCGCCCACACCAGCGATAGCTTTCGCGCGATGACAGGTTCGTCACGCCGACGCGATCGGCCGTCGCTCGGTTGGCGTGAGTGGGTTGCGCTCCCCGACTGGGGCATCGACCACCTCAAGGCCAAGGTCGACACCGGCGCCCGCACCTCGTCGCTGCACGCCTTCGACCTCGAGTGGTTCGACCGTCGCGGTGAGCCCTGGGTGCGGTTCGAGGTGCACCCGTGGCAGCGTTCCACCTCCGACGCCGTCACGGTCGAGGCACCCGTGGTGGCGACGCGTGACATCAAGAGTTCGTCGGGCGTCGTCGACCACCGGCCGGTGGTGCGGACCACACTCACCATCGCCCGCACGCCGACTCCGGCCGAGATCACCCTCACCCGCCGCGACGAGATGGGTTTCCGCATGCTGGTCGGGCGCGAGGCGATCCGCACTCGTTTCGTGGTCGATCCGGGTGTGTCCTATCTCGGCGGACGGCCCGCCAAGACCATCCGGCGACGCAACAGGGCCGCACCCCGGGTGGCTGCCGAGGGCGGCGTATGAAGCTGGCCATCCTCTCGCGGGCCCCGCGCTCGTACTCCACGCAACGGCTGAAGGCGGCTGCTCTCGACCGGGGCCACCAGTGCAAGGTGCTCGACACGCTGCGCTTCGCGATCGACCTGTCGGGCGACGAGCCCGACCTCCAGTTCCGCGGCAAGCCACTGTCCGACTACGACGCCATCGTGCCGCGCATCGGCGCGTCGATCACCTACTTCGGTTCCGCCGTGGTGCGCCAGTTCGAGCAGATGGACGTGTTCACCCCCAACACGGCCAACGGCATCACCAACTCGCGCGACAAGCTGCGTGCGATCCAGATCCTGTCGCGCCACGACATCGGCATGCCGAAGACGGCCTTCGTCCGCGACCGCAAGGACGTCCTGCCCGCGATCGAGCGCGTGGGTGGCGCCCCGGTCGTGATCAAGTTGTTGGAGGGCACCCAGGGCATCGGCGTGATCCTCGCTCCCGACAAGAAGGTCGCCGAGGCGATCATCGAGACGCTCCACAACACCAAGCAGAACGTGCTCATCCAGGAGTTCGTCGCCGAGAGCAAGGGACGCGACGTGCGCGCACTCGTCGTCGGCGACCGGGTGGTGGCGGCGATGCGGCGCACCGCCCAGGGCGACGAGTTCCGCTCCAACGTGCACCGCGGCGGCTCGGTCGAGCCCGTCGCCCTCGACCAGAACTACGAGCGCACGGCCGTCCGGGCCGCGCAGATCATGGGGCTGCGTGTGGCGGGCGTCGACATGCTCGAGGGCAACGACGGCCCGCTCGTGATGGAGGTCAACTCGTCGCCGGGCCTCGAGGGCATCGAGCGGGCCACCGAGCTCGACGTGGCCGGGGCGATCATCGACCACGTGGCCAACCAGGTCGCCTTCCCCGAACTCGACGTCCGCCAGCGGCTCACGGTGAGCACCGGCTACGGCGTGGCCGAGCTGCTCGTGCGTGAAGCCGGCGACTTCGTCGGCAAGACCATCGGCGAGTCCGGCCTGCGCGACCGCGACCTCTCGGTCCTCACGCTGCACCGCAACACCGACGTGATCCCCAATCCGAGTGGCTCGCGGATGCTCGAGGCCAACGACCGGTTGCTCTGCTTCGGACGGCTCGAGGAGATGCGCGACATGATCCCCGCGCGCCGCAAGCGCCGGGCGCGGGTCCGCAAGCTCCCGGCCGATGCCCTCTCCGAGGAGCATCACGACCCGAACGACTGAGTGCGACCGGGCCGACCCGGGGCATCCGGGCGACCGCAGTACGGTTCGACCGTGAGCATCGACCTCGCTGCCATCCGGGCCGCCCGTGCGGCGATCGCCGACGTCGCCAAGCACACGCCGGTCGTGTCGTCGGTGACGCTGTCGGACGCGATCGGCGGCGACATCGTGTTGAAGGCCGAGAGCCTGCAGCGCACCGGGGCCTTCAAGATCCGCGGGGCGATGAACAAGGTGGCTTCGCTCGGTGACGACGCCGGCCGCGGCGTGGTGACCGGGAGCGCCGGCAACCATGCCCAGGCGCTCGCACTCGCGGCCCGGCACTTCGGCGTGCCCTGCGAGATCGTGGTGCCGCGCGGTGCGCCGATCACCAAGATCGAGGCCTGCCGGGGCTTCGGGGCGACCGTCGTCGAGCACGGTGCCGCCCTCAAGGAGGCGGTGGACGAGGCGCTGGCGCGCGCCGGGTCGACCGGCATGACGTTCTGCCCACCGTTCGACGATCCGGCCGTCGTGGCCGGGCAGGGCACGTTGGGTCTCGAACTGGTGGAGGACGTCGACTGGCTCGCCACCGTGGTCCTGCCACTCGGCGGTGGAGGGTTGGCGAGCGGTGTGGCGATCGCCGTCAAGTCCCTGCTGCCCGACGTCCGGGTGATCGGCGTCCAGGCTGCAGCGTGCGCGCCCTACGCCGGTGGGACGGTGCCCGACGGCCCCGTGCTCACGCTCGCCGACGGCGTCGCGGTGAAGTATCCCGGTACGGTGACCGGCCCGCTGGTCGAGCAGTGGGTCGACGACGTCGTGACGGTCACCGAGGACGAGATCGCCGAGGCGATGGTGCTGCTGATGGAGCGGGCGAAGCTCTACGTGGAGGGCGCCGGCGCCGTGGCCGTGGCGGCGTTGATGGCCGAGGTCGTGGCACCCGCACCGACGGGCGTGACGTGCGCCGTGGTGTCGGGCGGCAACGTCGACCTCGGTGTGGTTCCCGGCCTCATCCGTCGCCACGAGTTCGCTGCGGGTCGCCGGTTGTCGATCTTCGCCCGCATCGACGACCGTCCGGGTCGGCTCGCTCACCTGCTGTCGGTGTTCGCATCCGGCGACGCCGACCTGATCGAGGTGGAACACGTCCGCGAGGGGCTCGACCTGGGGGTCCGCGAGACCGGGATCCGAGCCACCTTCGAGGTGCGCAGCCGCGAGAAGGGTCACGAGCTGCTCACCGCTGCTCGGGCTGCCGGTTACGACCTCGAGCAGACCTGAGACGATTTCTCCGACCCGACTGGACCTCCTACCTACTGGTCGGTAGGGTGGTTCACGTGACGGAATCGGAGATCCTCCATGAGCTGACCCCGGTCGCAGAGTCGCTGCTCGAGCGCCACCTCTCCACCTCCAAGGAGTGGTTCCCCCACGAGTACGTGCCCTACGGCCGCGGTCGCGACCACGAACCCGGACGTGACTGGCACGAGTCCGACGCCGACCTCGGCGGCATCACCATCGGCCCCGAGGTCCGCAGTGCGCTGCTCGTCAACCTGCTCACCGAAGACAACCTGCCGTACTACTTCCGCTCCGTCGAGCGGATGTTCGGCAAGGACGGCGCCTGGGGCACCTGGGTCCGGCGCTGGACGGCCGAGGAGGGTCGCCACTCGATGGCGATCTACGGCTACCTCATGACGACGCGTGCGATCGACCCGGTGGAGCTCGAACGCTCGAGGATGGCGCAGGTGTCGGGCGGACAGACCCCCGACCCACCTCTGCACGAGGGCTTCATCTACCTCTCGCTGCAGGAGCTGGCGACGCGCATCTCCCACCGCAACACCGGGGCCCAGATCGGTGACCCGGTCGGCTACGAGGTGATGAAGCGCGTCGGCAGCGACGAGAACCTGCACCAACTCTTCTACCGCGACCTCGCCGCCGCCGCGATCGAGGCAGACCCCAACACGATGATGGTGGCCATGGAGAAGCAGGTCCGGCACTTCGCCATGCCCGGCACCGGCATCCCCGACTTCGACCGTCATGCGGCGCTGATCGCCAAGGCCGGAATCTACGACCTGCAGATCCACCACGAACAGATCCTGGCGCCGGTGGTGCTGCGCCAGTGGGACGCCGCCAACATCTCGGGGCTCTCCGGCGAGGGCGCCGCGGCACAGGAGAAGCTGATGAAGCGCCTGGCCACCAGCGAGAAGGTCGCCAAGCGCTTCGCCGAGAAGCGCGACGCGGAGATGGCCCACGCCTGAACCATCCCCGGCCCCGACCATTCCCGGTCGGCCGGAACCGATCCGTCAGAGGGTCGACGCCGCCACGAGAAGAGCCGTCACCACGGCTGCACCGACCAGTATCGCTGCCTCGGCGGTGACCGTGACCCGTGTGCGGGCCAGCACCTCGGCATCCGTCGGTTGCGCCTCGAGCGCCGGGAGCACCCGGAAGTGGTTGTGGGCCCCGATCGCCGCAGCCACCCCCACGAGCGCCAGCTTGGCGACCAGCAGACGGCCCCAGTCGGTCGACAGGTAGCCCGCCACGTCGCTGTCGATGACGAGTGCCATCGCCACCCCGGCGACGCCGGCCACGGCCAGTGACAGCATCGCGACCACGGAGAACCGCAGCGTCATCCGCAGTGCATCGGCAGCGACACCGTCGCGGTGGCGCCTCCACAACACCACGGCCAAGGCCACCAACCCGCCCGCCCAGACCGACGCCGCACCGACGTGGGCGACGTTCGCCAGCGCATGCAGCAGACGCGGACCCTTGCTGAGTGTGTGACCGTCGAAAGCGAACGACACGACCACGATCCCCGCACCGAGGAGACCAGCAGCATCGCGAGGCCCCGGACGCCACCGGTCGTCGACGTCTGCTCGGCCGGCACGCCGGTCGGGATCGGCCGCGGTGGTTGCCTCGTCCGCTGCCGGGTCGATGCGTACCGCCGCCGACAGCGACTGCGGTGTGGTGGCGTGACGGGCTGCGACGACCGCACCGAAGCCGGTGACGAGCAGGACACCGCCGACGACCCGGGCGAGAGCCGCGCGACCGGCGGTCTGGTCGAGCACCTGGTCGAACCCACCGAACGACGCGTCCAGGCCGGTCACTTCGATCACGGCGCCCAACGCCACGCCCACGCCGAGCCAGCGGACCAGACGCAGCAGTGTGCCGATCTCGGTCGCCCGACCGGCATACGCCCATGCTGCGAACGCCAGCACACCGACGGCGACGACCGCGGTGGGCATCAGCAGCATGCGTCCGAGGCGCGCCGTCGTCTCGCCGTCGTCGATGGCGTCGAACACGTTCGAGGGAGGCGGGGGCGGTGGAGCGGTGAGCGCGGCGGCCACCTCGTCGTCGGCTGCCACCTCGTCGTCGGCGGTCACCTCGTCGTCGGCTGCCGGTTCACTCGTCGCCGGTTCACTCGTCGCCGGTTCACTCGTCGCCGGTTCACTCGTCGCCGGTTCACTCGTCGCCGGTTCACTCGTCGCCGGTTCGCTCGTCGCCGGTTCGGTCGGCACGGGAGCGGCCACGCCGAAGCTGAAGCTGCCGTCGATGGTGTGCGTGTCGTCGGAACGCACCCGCCAGGCGAGCGTGTAGGACCCGTCGGGCAGGGCCGGGTCGAACTGCGCCGTGATGCGCAGCCCGTCCTGGCGGACGTCGACCGGCGTGTACTGCACACCGGTGGCGTCGGCGACCACGATGCCGTCGTCGATGGCCGTCGGAGTGCCCGTGAACTCGAGCACCACCTCGGTGAGCGGGCCGTCCACGACCGACCCGTCTTCCGGCGTCGACACGTCGAGACCCGTGTGTGCACGGGCGACCGACGTCGGCACGAGCAGCGCGACCAGCAGTGTGATCAGCAGCCCGGGCACGAGGAGGATCCGGCGTGGCATCCGGCCAGTCTGGCAGCAACTGGTCGATCACCAACGTCGTGCCCCCGCCGTGCGGCACCGCATGGTGGCTGCAGTCGTGGGTCCCCGTAGCGTCGACGGTGTGACACGGGTGTCGACTCCGTCGACCGGCGACGAGGTCTCCTGGGTCGGGCGTCACGTGGGTCACCTGGCCTACGACGACGTCGCCGCGTCGCCTCGCTTCCGCGGTACGCAGCACGCGGCGGACGCCGCCCTCGCGACGCTCGACGTCACGGGGTACGCGCAGCGCCGCAACGAGGTGCTGCCGGTCTCGGCGCGAGGGGCATCAGGGCTGTCACCCTGGATCCGTCACGGGATGCTCACCTTGCCGACCGCGTGGGCCCGGGTGGCGGACGCACCCGCGAGCGACCGGGAGAAGTTCCGCGACGAGTTGCTGTGGCAGGAATACGCCCGCCACGTCTACGCCCGCCTCGGCGGCCGGACGGGCGACGACCTTCGGCACCGGTCGGCCGGCGCCGTCACGACGGAGGCCAACGAGTCCGTCGACGATCCGTGGGACCGCTCGATGGCCTGCGTGGACGTCACGGTCGCCGAACTCGAGCGCGACGGCTGGCTGGTGAACCAGACCAGGATGTGGCTGGCGTCGCAGTGGAGTGTGCGCCACGGCGCCGACTGGCGGTCGGGCGAGCAACGGTTCTTCACCCATCTGCTCGACGGGTCGCGGGCGGCGAACCGGCTCGGCTGGCAGTGGACCGTCGGCACGGGGACCGGCCGACCGTACGGCTTCAGCCGGTGGCAGGTGGAGAAACGGGCACCGGGGCTGTGCGACAGATGTGAGCACCGCCGGGCCTGCCCGATCGAGCACCGGCCGGACGAACCGCTGCTCCGTTCGGCGCCCGCGGAACCGTTGCTCCGGCACGATCCGGACGTGGCCACCACGGCCGGCCCCGACGGGATCGAGGTCATGACCGGCGGCGCGGTCGACGGCACGTCGGGCACCGTCGACACCGTCTGGATCACCGCCGAGAGCCTGGGTGACGGCGATCCCGCTCTGTCCGCCCATCCCGACACCCCGACCGTGTTCGTGTTCGACGAGCCGCTGCTGGCGCAGTTGCGCCTCTCGG
Organism: Ilumatobacteraceae bacterium; assembly: GCA_041686315.1. Lineage (GTDB taxonomy): Bacteria > Actinomycetota > Acidimicrobiia > Acidimicrobiales > Ilumatobacteraceae > Sva-07. Next base: position 898 of record JAWLEC010000125.1, on the reverse strand, counting down.
CCAAACGGCTCGTGTTCGTCGCCGAACGCCTCGCAGAGTTGGGCACGGAGCGAGACGTCGAGGTGCACCTCGGTGACCCGGTCGACGTCCTGGAGGGCCGTCGGCTCGCCACCACGTTCGCCCCCGTACCGAAGTGGCGGCGGATGATGCCGCGGCTCGACATCGTGGAGCTCCACCCGTGGCCGTGGCTGCGCCGGCCCGGTGGCGGCACGGTCCAGAGCTTCTCGGCATGGCGCAGGGCGCAGGGGTCGCCGTGAGCCGCCTGTTCGTGGCGGTGTGGCCACCCGAGGACGTGCTCGCCGAACTCGCCGACGTGGAACGCCCACGCGACCAGGGCGTGAAATGGGTGCCGCCCGAGAACCTCCACCTCACCTTGCGCTTCCTCGGCGATGCCGACGAGGACGAGGCCGCCGAACGGCTCGCCGACACCGTCCTCCCGGCGACCGATGTGTCACTCGGTCCGGCCTTCGACGTGTGGTGGGAGCGCTCGCTGGTGCTCCCCGCCGGTGGCCTCGACGAACTCGCCGCCGCCGTGCACCGGGCCACGCGCGGCCTCGGCACCGAGCGGGTGCGGCGCCGGTTCGCCGGACATCTCACCGTGGCGCGCCTGGCACGACGCGCCCGGCCGCAACGAGCTGCAGGGCTGCGGTTCGAGGCCACGTTCCAGGTGGACGAGGTCGCCCTCGTGGCCAGCACACTGCGCGACAGCGGCGCCGAGTACGAGACAGTGGCCACCTGGCCCACTCGCTGAGCGCACTGCGAGCACCCGGGGCTGCGGGTGCCAAGATGACCTGATGGGAATGTACCGACCACGCACGCGACGATCCGACCGGACAAGACGGCCGTGATCGACGACCGGGGAGGAACCGGCGACCCGACCGTCCGACGCCGCACCGAC
>JAWLEC010000124.1:0-8986 GCA_041686315.1 Ilumatobacteraceae bacterium | reverse complement strand
GTGGTCACGGGTGCCGTCGTCCGGCGGTTCTTCCGCGTCGGCGGCGCCACCCAGAGCCGCACCGAGGTGGTGCCCGACGCCGTGGTGCCGCAGCGCCGTACCAAGCAGGTGGCTGCCCTGCTCGGGGCGGCGGTCGAGCGCCTCACGTCGCGGTGAGGCCGGCGGGCCGGACCGTCGGACTCCTCGGGCCGCACGGCTCAGCACTAGCGTCCGGCCGATGACCGACCTGCAGGGCACCATCGACGCGCGTTTCGAGCCTCTGGCCCGGGTTCTCGACGCCCAACTCGGGTCGGGCTACGACCTCGGCGCCTCGTTGGCGGTTGCGGTCGACGGACAGATCGTCACCGACTGCTGGGGTGGGTGGGCCGACGAGGCCCGGACCGAGGCCTGGCAGAGCGACACCGTCACCAACGTCTGGTCGACCACCAAGACGATGACGGCGCTGTGCGCACTGATCCTCGTGGATCGCGGGCTGCTCGACCCGCACGAGAAGGTGGCGACGTACTGGCCGGAGTTCTCGGCTAACGGCAAGGAGGACATCGAGGTCCGTCATGTGATGAGCCACACGTCCGGTGTCTCGGCATGGGCCCAACCGGTCACCGTCGACGACATCCTCGACGACGACACGGCCACGGAGATGCTGGCGCGCCAGGAGCCGTGGTGGGAGCCGGGAACGGCATCGGGCTACCACGCGCTGAACCAGGGTCATCTGGTCGGCGAGGTCATCCGGCGCATCGACGGCAGGGGCCTGAAGCAGTTCTTCGCCGAGGAGGTCGCCGGCCCGCTCGACGCCGACTTCACCATCGGGGCACCCGGGAGCGAGCGTCGACGGATCAGCAATGTGATCCCACCGCCTCCGCTGCCCATGCCCGAGCAGATCGATCCCGAGAGCGTGATGATCAAGACGTTCACCGGGCCGGCGCCCGAGGCGTCGATCGCCCATTCGGCGGCGTGGCGGGATGCGACCATCGGCGCGGCGAACGGCCACGGAAACGCTCGGTCGGTGGCAACGATCCAGGCTGCCATCTCCAACGGCGGCCGGGTGGGCGACATCTCACTGCTCTCGCCGGACACCGTGGCCCGGATCTTCGAGACACAGTCGAGCGGCGTCGATCTCGTCCTGGGAATGCCCCTCACCTTCGGTCTCGGCTATGCGCTGGCCGATCCGACCGATGCCTTCGGCGTGACCGCGGGCCGGGTCTGCTACTGGGGAGGATGGGGTGGCTCGATCGTGGTCAACGACCTCGACCACCGGGTCACCATGGCCTACATGATGAACCGGATGCAGGCAGGCCTCGTCGGCAACGACACCAGCGTGGCGCTGTACGCGACGTTGCGCTCGATTCTCGACTGAGCACCCGATCTCGCGTCGAGCGGCGCTCAGACCAGGCTGCGCACGACGAGACCGGTGCGGAGCTTGGGTGTGAAGAACGTGGACTTGGGCGGCATCAGCAGCCCCTCGCGGGCGGTGCGCTCGATCTCGGCCACGCTCACGGGACGGATCAGCACACCCGCCACCGCATCGCCGGCGTCGACGATCTCGGCCACGTGGTCGACGCCGTGCTGGTAGCTCACGTCGTGGGCGACGTCGGCGAGAGCGTGCTCGAGCCAGGCGCCGTCGAGAGCACGCACGTCGTCGAAGGCGCCGGGCCGGGGCGTGAGCCACTCGATCGAGCGCCCCGGGCCGACGAGCGCCAGGACGCCGTCGGCGTCCATCGTCGCCAACGTCGACGGCGTGATCGTTCCTGCATCGGTGCGGACGAAGCACCGATCGAGGGCGGCGACGAGATCGTCGCGGGAGATGCCGGTGTACAGCCGGTGGATCGCCTCCACCGACAGCTGGTCGGCCACCAGCTCGCTCACGAACGTGAGCGTCTCGTCGGCCGGTGACGCGACGTCGCCGTTCCCGGCGCGCACCTCGTCGCGGTAGGTGCGGCTGATGCCGTAGCGGTGGTGGCCGTCGGCGATCAGGACGTCGTCGGAACCCACGGCGGCGGCGATGGCCCGCACCCGCTCGGGGTCCGACACCCGTTCCACGACGTGCTCCACACCGTCGACCGTCACCGACGACAGGAACTCTCCGGGCTCGGTGAGCAGGTCGGTGAGGCCGGCGGCCAACGACAGCCCCCACACGGGGGAGAGGTTGGCCTTCGTCGCCCGGGTGAGATCGAGGCGATCGGTGGACGCCTTGGGTGTGACGCGCTCGTGGGGCAGGACGCCGCCGGCGCCCTCGTCGACCACCTCGAGCCCGCCGAGCACCCCCACGATGTCGCGAGCTGCGCCCGTGGCATCGGTGAAACGCATCCGGTACAGCGTGAACGTGGGCGACTCGTCGTAGGACATCACACCGGCCTCGATCCACTCCCGCAGGGTCGCCGCAGCGCGCTCGTACCTGTCGGGGCCCTCCGCTTCGCGCGGCACGTCGACGTGGGTGATGTTGAACCGGCTCCGCGCCCCGAGTTCGTCGAGATCGGCCTCCGACAGCACGTCGTACGGCGGGGCGACGAGATCGCTGATGTCGCGGTCGCAGTAGCGCAGGGCGGGAAACGGCGTGAAGCGTGGCACCCCGACAGGATGCCACCCGCACGCCCGTCCCCTGCAACGATCGCGGCCATGGCCCCGTTCGACCCCGACCGCATCACCACCGTGCTGTGCGACCTCGACGGCGTGATCTGGTTGGCCCACCGACCCATCGCGGGATCGGTCGAGGCCGTCGCCGCCCTACGCGCCGGCGGACGACGCGTGGTGTTCGTGACCAACAACTCGGCGGCCACGGAACGTCGAAACGTCGACAGCCTGGCCTCCATCGGGGTGTCGGCCACCGGTGATGTCGTCAGCTCGGCGATGGCGGCCGCCTCGCTGGTGGAAGACGGTGAGCGGGTGCTCGTCGTCGGCGGTGACGGGATCGTCGAAGCGGTCGAACGTCGAGGTGCCGTCGCCGTCCCCGCTGCCGACGAACCCGAGCCGGCCGGATTCGACGCCGTGGTGGTCGGCCTCGATCGCCGATTCGACTACCGCCGGCTGACCGTCGCCGCCGCGGCGGTGCGTCGCGGCGCGCGCCTCGTGGGCACCAACTCGGACCCGACCTACCCGACACCCGACGGGCTCCTTCCCGGTGGCGGGTCGATCCTGGCGGCCGTGGCCACGGCCGCCGACGCCGAGCCCGTGGTGTGCGGCAAGCCGCATCCCCCGATGGCGGCCCTGATCGCCGAGATGCTGTCGTCCCACGCCCCGTTCGATCCGGCCACGACGTTGATGGTGGGCGATCGCCCCGACACCGACGGCCGCTTCGCCGACGAACTCGGCTGCGGGTTCGCCCTGGTGCGCAGCGGCGTCACCGCTCACGGCGATCACGTCGACGTGCCGTACGTGATCGATGCAGACGATCTCGCCGACGTGGGCCGGCAGCTCGACGCGGCCGGCCGACCCGCGCAGTAGTGTTCCGCCCCATGGCACAGAACGCACTGCAACGGCTGCTCGACGCAGGCGTCGAGTTCAGCAACATCTCCCGCAAGCAGGCCGAGTCCATCGTGTCCTCGCTCGTGAAGGCCGGCGAGGTCCGCCGGGCCGACGCCGAGCAGGCCGTGCAGGACCTGCTCGCACGTGGCCGCGAGACCACCGATCGCCTGGCCGACTCGGTGCAGCGCGAAGTGGCGAAGCAGATCGAGTGGATGTCGGAGCGCTTCGACGAGCTCGAGGACCGCTTCGAGGAGCTGTCGGAGCGGCTCAACGAGCGGGTCCAGGGCGGCCAACCTGCGCAGAAGGCTCCCGCGAAGAAGGCTCCGGCCAAGAAGCAGGCCGCAGCCAAGAAGAAGGCTCCGGCGAAGAAGCAGGCCGCCACGAAGAAGCAGGCCGCCGCGAAGAAGGCTCCGGCGAAGAAGAAGGCCGCAACGAAGAAGGCCGCAACGAAGAAGGCCGCAACGAAGAAGGCCGCAACGAAGAAGGCCCCGGCGAAGAAGCAGGCGGCCGGGTCCGACTGAGCGACTCCGTGGCCGCGCGCCGACGGCTCGACGCCGAACTGCTCCGGCGCGACCTCGTGAGCAGCCGCACCGAGGCACAGTCACTCATCGCCGCCGATCGTGTCCTCGTGAACGGTTCCGTCGCCACCAAGCCGGCTCGGCAGGTCGCCCCCGGTGACGCGATCGTCGTCTCGGGTCCATCCGCGAAGTTCGTCGGCCGGGGAGCCGAGAAGCTCGACCACGCACTCGACGAGTTCGGCCTCGACGTCACCGGCGTGCGCGCGCTCGACGCCGGCGCCTCCACCGGTGGCTTCACCGACTGCCTGCTGCAGCGCGGGGCGCGGCAGGTGGTGGCGCTCGACGTCGGCCACGGCCAGCTCCACGAGCGGCTCCGGGCAGACCCCCGGGTGGTCAATCTCGAACGCACCAACGTCCGCCATGCGGATCTCGACACGATCGGCGGTCCCGTCGACCTGGTGGTGGGTGACCTGTCGTTCATCTCGCTGCGGCTCGTCATCCCGGTGCTGGTCTCGATGTGCCAACCTCGCGCACCGATGGTGTTGCTCGTGAAGCCGCAGTTCGAGGCGGGTCGCCGGGAGGTCGACCGCGGCCGTGGCATCATCACCGACCCCGACATCCATCGCCGCGTCCGCCACGAGGTCGACGAGGCCCTCACCGCTGCCGGCTGCACCGTGGCAGGATGGACCGACTCCCCGGTCACCGGAGCCGACGGCAACCGGGAGTTCCTCGTGCACGCCGTCTCCCCGGACGAGGAGGGAGCACACCGATGACCTCGATCGCGATCGTCGCCCACCACGAACGAGCCGACGCCCGCCGCCTCGCACTCGAAGCCACCGACTGGTGTGCGCAACGAGGCGTGACGTCGTGGCTCCTTCCCGACGACGCGGGTGCTCTCGATCTCCACGACGAACCCGATGTGACGGTCAGCCACGAGTTGCTCGCCGGCGCCGACCTCGTACTCAGTCTCGGTGGCGACGGCACGATGCTGCGCAGCGTCGGCCTCCTCGACGGAGCGGCGGTGCCGTTGCTGGGGGTGAATCTCGGTTCGCTCGGCTACCTCACCGAGGTCGAGCCCGAGCTGCTCGCCGACTCGCTCGACCGGTTCCTGCGGGGGGCCGCCGACGGCGAGTGGCACCTCGACCGGCGGATGATGCTCGACGTGTCGATCAACGGCGAACATGCGGGCCGCGCCCTCAACGAGGCGGTGGTGGAGAAGGCCCATCCCGGGCACACCGTGCGGCTGCTGGCGCGCATCGACGGCGCCCCCTTCACCCACTACGCCGCCGACGGCCTGATCGTGGCCACACCGACCGGGTCGACGGCCTACTCCCTGTCGGCCCGTGGACCGATCGTCTCGCCACGGCACCGCGCCATGTTGCTCACTCCCGTGTCGCCGCACATGCTGTTCGACCGGTCGCTGGTGCTCGACCCGTCCGAAGTCGTCGAGATCGAGGTGTCCGGGCACCGCGCGGCCGAGCTGGCCGTCGACGGGATGCCGGTCGCCGGCCTCGACGACGGTGACGTGGTGCGGTGCGAGCCGTCGACCGCCACGGCGAACTTCGTGCGGTTCGGCGCCTACCGGTACCACCAGATCCTGAAGGCCAAGTTCGGCCTCGCCGACCGGTGAACCTGCGGGTGACGTCACCGTGCTGAGCGAGCTGCACATCGAACACCTGGGGGTGATCGAACGACTCGACCTGGTGCTCGGACCCGGCCTGACCGCGCTGACGGGTGAGACCGGAGCCGGCAAGACGATGCTGGTGGAGGCGATCGAGCTGCTGGTGGGCGGCCGCGCCGACCCCGCCGTGGTCCGCCACGGTGCCGCAGAGGCCAGGATCGACGGGCGTCTCGCCGGGCCCGACGGTTCCGAGACCGTGCTCACCCGGGTGGTCCCCGCCGACGGCCGATCGCGCGCCTACGTCGACGGCCGCCCCACGACGGTGGCATCTCTGGCCGAGGCGGCCGGGGAACTCGTCGACCTGCACGGGCAGCACGCTCACCAGACGTTGTTGTCGGCGGCCACGCAACGTGCCGCGCTCGATGCCTTCGGCCGGATCGACCTGGGACCGCTGCGCGCCGCCCGGGCCCGGCTCACCGAACTCGACGCCGAACTGGCGGCGCTCGGGGGCGACGAGCGCGCCCGCGCCCGCGAGATCGACCTGTTGCGGTTCCAGGTGAGCGAACTCGACGACGCCGGCATCCACGACGAGCAGGAGGACGAGCGGCTCGATGCGGAGGAGACGTTGCTCGCCGACGCGACCGCCCACCGTGAGGCTGCAGCGGCTGCGGTGGAGGCCGTCTCCGACGACGACGGAGCCCGTGACCGTCTCGGCGCCGCACTCGCCGCCCTCGACGGCCGCGCGCCGTTCGCCGGCGCCGTGGACCGGCTGCACGCCGTCCTCGCCGAACTCGACGACGTGCTCGCCGACCTGCGCGACGCCGCCGAGTCGATCGACGAGTCGCCTGCACGCCTGGCGGAGGTGCGCGAACGTCGCCAGGTGCTGGTGACGCTGCGGCGCAAGTACGGCGACGACCTCCGGTCGGTGCTGGACTTCCACGCCCGGGCGGAGGACCGGTTGCGGGAACTCGAACGCTACGACGAGCGAGCCGTCGAGATCGACGACGAGCGCCGACGATGGCTGGAACGGGAGCGGGTCGCGGCCGAAGCGGTGGGTCGGGCGCGGCGGACGGCGGCGCCCGAGCTGGCGGCCGCCGTGGAAGCGGTGCTCCGCGGTCTCGCGATGCCCCATGCGTCACTCGCCGTGGAGGTCGGCGAGCACGCCGACGACCATCCCGGCGACCGGGTGCGATTCCTCCTGGCCGCCAACCCGGGTTCGGGGTTGCTGCCGCTCAACCGGGTGGCGTCGGGCGGTGAACTGGCACGGGCGATGCTGGCGCTGCGCCTCGTGCTGTCGGCGCAGACGACGGGCGACGCCGCCCGGACCCTCGTGTTCGACGAGGTCGATGCCGGTATCGGCGGAGTGGCGGCGCAGGCCATCGGCGACATGCTCGGTGATCTCGGGCGATCCCACCAGGTGCTCGTGGTGACGCACCTGGCGCAGGTGGCTGCGGCAGCGGATGTGCAGATCTCGGTGTCGAAGGCCGTCGAGGACGGCCGGACCACGGCGAGCGCCGCCGCCGTCACGGGACACGACCGGGTGACGGAGATCGCCCGCATGCTGTCCGGTTCCGAGACCGCATCGGCACGTGAGCACGCCACCGAACTGCTCGGCGGCCGTCGCTGATTCCGGCCTGATTCGCGTTCGGCGCGTCTCGGTCGGGGTATGGTGAGATCCCGTCGTGGTGTCATCCGTCGAGCCGTCGGATGATGTCGAACCCGAGACGGAGGAATGTCAGTGGCCAAGCACATTTTCGTGACCGGGGGTGTTGCGAGCTCGCTCGGCAAGGGCCTCACCGCCTCGTCCCTCGGGCGCCTGCTGAAGCTCCGCGGCCACCGGGTGACGTTGCAGAAACTCGACCCCTACATCAACATCGATCCGGGCACCATGAACCCGTTCGAGCACGGCGAGGTGTTCGTCACCGACGACGGCGGCGAGACCGATCTCGACCTCGGCCACTACGAGCGATTCATCGACGAGAGCCTGTCGCGGAACTCCAACGCCACCACCGGCTCGATCTACCAGGCCGTGCTCGCCGCCGAACGGCGAGGCGACTACCTCGGCAAGACCGTGCAGGTGATCCCGCACATCACCGACGAGATCAAGCGGCGTGTCGAGCGGGTGGCACGCAACGACGTCGACGTCGTGATCACCGAGGTCGGCGGCACCGTCGGTGACATCGAGATCCTCCCCTTCCTCGAGGCGATCCGCCAGTTCCGCAACATGGTCGGACGCGACAACGTCTGCTACGTCCACGTCACCCTCGTGCCGTTCATCGGGCCGTCGGGGGAGCAGAAGACCAAGCCCACGCAGCACTCGGTGACCGAGCTGCGCAGCCGCGGCATCCAACCCGACATCATCGTGTGTCGCAGCGAGGAGCCCCTGTCGGAGGACCTCAAGCGCAAGATCTCCAACATGTGCGACGTCGACGAGCGTGCCGTCGTGAACGCCGCGGACGCCAAGAACATCTACGAGCTGCCGCTGATCCTCCACGACGAGGGCCTCGACGACGTGGTGTGCGACGTGCTGCGTCTCGAGGGTGCCCCCGACCTGTCGTACTGGGAGCAGTTCGTGGCCAAGGTGGAAGCCGCCACCACGCCGGTGCGGATCGGGTTGATCGGCAAGTACATCGAGCTGCCCGACGCCTACCTGTCGGTGGTGGAGAGCCTGAAGCACGCCGGTTTCCATCACGGCGCCGACGTGCAGATCGAGTGGATCCAGTCCGAGAGCGTGGAAGGTCTCCTGGCTGCAGGGCAGCTCGACGGCCTCGACGGCATCGTCATCCCGGGCGGGTTCGGCTACCGCGGCGTGGAGGGCAAGATCGCCGCAGCCCGCTACGCCCGCGAGGAGGGCGTCCCGTGCCTCGGCCTGTGTCTGGGCCTGCAGGCGATGGTGGTCGAGTTCGCGCGTGACGTGGTCGGGCTCACCGACGCCAACTCCACGGAGTTCGATCCCACCACCCAGCACCCGGTGATCGACCTGATGCTCGAACAGCGCGGGATCGAGGACAAGGGCGGCACGATGCGACTCGGCGCCTACTACGCCGTGCTCGCTCCCGGCTCGCAGGTGCACGCGGCCTACGGCGAGCCGGTGGTGAGCGAGCGTCACCGCCACCGCTACGAGTTCAACGAGCAGTACCGCGGCCAGCTCGAGGGCGCGGGACTCTGGTGTTCGGGCACGTCGCCCGACAACCGTCTCGTGGAGTTCGTCGAGCTTCCCGGCCATCCGTTCTGGGTGGGGACTCAGGCGCATCCCGAGTTCAAGAGCCGGCCCGACCGTCCGCACCCGCTGTTTCGCGAGCTGATCGCCGCCGCCCTGGCTCGGAGGGGTTCCGGCGACGCCACGCCGGCCGGGTCCGTGGACATCGAGGCGTCGGTGACCGATGCC
>JAWLEC010000123.1:0-9261 GCA_041686315.1 Ilumatobacteraceae bacterium | reverse complement strand
AGTCGATGAAGCTCGTGCCCGGCACGGGGTCGCCACCGATGCCGACGCACGTCGACACGCCGATGCCCTTCTGCTTCAACTCGTACAGCGCCTGGTAGGTCAGCGTGCCCGAGCGGCTCACGATGCCCACGTTGGGCCCGTCGACCGACGGCTCCTGAGCGATCTCGCCGGCCGTGATGCCGATGTTGCACTTGCCGGGGCTGATGATGCCCGGGCAGTTGGGCCCGAGCAGCCGGGTTCCGGGGTGGTTGCGCAGGAGCAGGTTGTAGGTCTTGGCCTCGTCCTGGGCAGGGATGCCCTCGGTGATGCACACGACGAACCCGATGCCGGCGGCAGCAGCTTCGAGGATCGCGTCGGAGGCGAACTTCGGCGGCACAGCGACAAAGGATGCATCCGCACCGGTGGCCTCGACCGCCTCGGCGACCGAGTCGAAGATCGGGATACCGTCGACGTCCTGGCCGCCCTTGCCGGGCGTGACGCCGCCCACGATCTGCGTGCCGTAGTCACGGTTGCGCAGGCCGTGGTACTTGCCCTGACCGCCGGTGAGGCCCTGGACGATGACCTTGGTGTTCTCGTTGACGAAGATGGCCATGACGAGTTCCTTACTTCGCGAGGGCGACAGCTGCACGGGCAGCGTCGAGCATGGTGGGTTCGGACTGGAGCTTGTCGGCGGAGATGCCGGCGTCGAGCAGGATCTGGCGGCCCTCCTCGGCGTTGGTGCCGTCGAGCCGGATCACGATCGGGGCCCGCAGGTCCACCCGGCCGAGCGCCTCGACGATGCCCTTGGCCACCTCCTCGCCGCGGGTGATGCCGCCGAAGATGTTGATGAGGATCGACCGGACGTTCTCGTCGAAGTTGATCACTTCCAGTGCGCCCGCCATCACGTCGGCGTTGGCGCCGCCACCGATGTCGAGGAAGTTCGCCGCCGAGCCGCCGACCTGGTTGACGACGTCGAGGGTGGACATGGCCAGCCCGGCGCCGTTGGCGATGATGCCCACCGAGCCGTCGAGACCGATGTACTGCAGGTCCTTCTCGGCCGCCATCTTCTCGCGGTCGTCCATCTCGGTGAGCCCCTTGAAGGCCTCCCATTCGGGATGACGGAACTCGGCGTTGCCGTCGAGGGTGACCTTGGCGTCGAGCGCATGCACCTCGCCGGTCGGTTTCAGGATCAGTGGGTTGATCTCGGCCAGGTCGCAGTCACCCTCGGTGAAGCAGCGGTACAGCTTCACGAGGATCTCCGCCGCACCGTCGAGTGCGCGCTCGGGCAGTCGGGCGTCGACACAGGCCTGGCGAGCCGTGGCTGCGTCGAGCCCGTCGACCGGGTCGATGTGCAACTTCACGATGGCGTCGGGGTTCGACTCGGCGACCGCCTCGATCTCGACACCGCCTTCGGCCGACAGCATCAGGAGGTGCTTCTTCTCGGCCCGATCGAGCGTGAAGCTGGCGTAGTACTCCTCGTCGATGTCGCTCGCCTTCTCGACCCACAGCCGACGGACCACATGACCCTTGATGTCCATGCCGAGGATGTTGCCGGCGTGTTCGCGCACCTCGGCCTCGTTGTCGGCGAGCTTGATGCCGCCGGCCTTGCCGCGGCCACCGACTTGGACCTGCGCCTTGACCACGACGGGGTATCCGGCCTGGTTGGCCTCGGTCACGGCCTCGTCGACGGTGTCGGCCGGGCCGCCCGGGCTCACCGGGATGTCGAAGCGGGCGAAGTACTGCTTGCCCTGGTACTCGAAGAGATCCACGTCGGGGTCACTCGCTTTCTGGGTGGTGTCGGGTGGAACGTGCGCAGTGCATCAGTCGGCCTCGCGTCCGTCGAGCGTCTCCTCGAGCCAGACGCCGATCGCCTTCAGCGACGAACCCGGCCCGAAGATCTCGGCGACGCCCTGCTCTCGCAGCGCCCGGGCGTCGGCGTCGGGGATGACGCCTCCACCGAAGATCAACACGTCGCCGAGGTCACGGGCGCGGAGTTCTTCCATCACCCGGGGGAACAACGTCAGGTGGGCACCCGACAGCAGGGACAGACCGACGCCGTCGGCATCCTCCTGGAGCACGGTCTCGGCGATCTGCTCGGGCGTCTGGTGGAGGCCTGTGTAGATCACCTCGAAACCGTGGTCGCGGAGTGCACGGGTGATGGTCTTGGCGCCACGGTCGTGGCCGTCGAGACCGGGCTTGGCCACCACGATGCGGTACGTGCGCTTCACGAACACGGAACCATAGGGGAACCCCGGCCGCCGCGCCGAAACGTCGGCGCCCTCTACCGGCCGGTCCGTCGGGCGGTGTGGTGCGCGGCGCAACGAGGGACGGTCCGGGGCACACTGTGGGGGTGACCGAGACGTCCGACAACAGGGTGCGCCGCACCACGCCGCCGGTGAAGCTGCAGTCGCCGTTGCGCCGGGCGGTGGTGCCGGTGCTGGGCGGCATCGGCGTCCTCGTCGCGATCGGGCTGTTCACCTGGGGTGTCGCCGCCTACATCTCGCGTGGCGGCGCCGAGACCACCGAACGGCTGGCACCCACGACCTTCACGGTCGGCAGCGTCCAGAACGCCGCCCGGATCGTGGAGGAGGACGGACCGATCCTGTTCCCCGGGCTCAACACCACGAGCGGCGAACGGACGATCGTGCTCGACCACCAGGGCGACGATCCCACCCGCAACTGGCGGATCTACTACGCCCATCCCGTGGGACGTCCCGACTGTGCGGTCGAGCAGGTGATCGGCACCCGCACCTTCGTCGACTGCGACGGCACCACGATCGACGTGTCCGACCTCTCCCCTCCCGACGCCGGCGTGAATCCGGTGGTCGAGAACCAGCGCACGCTGATCATCGACCTGCGCGGTGTGAGCGGAACGGAGAGCTGACCCCGGCTCGGACCGACGCCCGGCTCGGACCGACCACGCCCTGCGAGCGGTGAGCGGGACGGGTCAGGAGACGGCGAGGGCGTCGACGAGGCGCTCGGCGAAGATCTCGGTGTGCTGCGGGAGTTTGCCGCGGTTCATCGCCAGGCCACCGATCACGTAGGCGCCGGTGTCGCCGAGTGCCTGGTCGAGCTTGTCGAGAGCCGTGCCCGGATCGAGGGCGAACGTGCAGAACCCCGCCGCCCGTTTGCCGCGCATGGCCGGCAGGTTGGCGATGTTCGACGCCGCCCACGGCGCCTGACCGAACACGAACGCCCCGTGGACCCAGGTGCCGACCAGCACGAGGTCGGCCTGCTGGATCGAGGCGTGGTCGGGCCGGCGCACCTTGGACAGGCCCGTGATGGTCCAGCGTTCCTGCTGCAGCAGGTCGGCGACGCGTTCGGCCGCCTCCCAGGTGTTGCCCGTCAGACTCTCCACAAGTAGTGCTGCCTTCACGGCGGAGATTCTTGCAGGTCCGGCGCATGCTTCCCATCCCGTCGCGACGGGACCGCAGATCCGGTGACGATCGTCAGCGATTGCGCCGCGCCCGCAACGCCAGCAGGCCACCGAGCGACACCACCACCAAGATGGTGATCACGAACGTGATCGTGCCGGCGGTGTTGTCGGTGGTGTCGGCCGAGCCGACGACCCCGGCGACGAGTGCAGCAGCGGTGGTGACGGCGGTGTCCATGGCGCCACGGATGGTAGCGACGTGGTGTCGGTTCGGTACCCCGACCCGTCAGACGCGCTTGAGCGGCGCCCAGGCCAACGACAGGTGCTTGGTCCCCACGCCGGCGAAGTTGATCGTGGCCTCGGCCTTCTCGCCCGCGCCGGAGATGTCGATGATCACGCCCTCGCCGAACGCAGGGTGTTCCACGTCGTCGCCCACCTTCAGCCCGAGTTCCTGGCTGTTGGCCGGCTGCGGTGCGTTCTGGGCTCCCGACCGCATGGCCGACTCGACCACCCGTTCGCGATGTGCCTCGTCGCGAGATCGCTCCTCGTGGAGATCGGCATTGATGTCGCGGCCTCCGGCCGATCCGCGCGCCGGGGCGCTGCGATCACCACGGCGATAGGCCGGCGGCTCACCGTCGTGCCGGGCGCGGTAGCTCTGGCGGCCGTAGCTCGACCGCCCGGTCACGTTGCCCGTCGACTCGACGAGTTCAGCCGGGATCTCGTCGAAGAACCTCGAGGGCGGGTTGTACTGGGTGGACCCGTACAGCTGGCGGCTCCATGCGTGCGACATGTACAGCCGCTGCATCGCCCGGGTGATGCCCACGTAGGCGAGACGCCGCTCCTCCTCCATCTCGGCGGGCTCGGTGAGCGCCCGGATGTGCGGGAAGATGCCCTCTTCCACGCCCACGAGGAACACGACGGGGAACTCGAGGCCCTTGGCCGAGTGCAGCGTCATCAGCACCACCTGGTCCTCGGTCTCACCTTCGGGGAGTTCGTCGGTGTCGGCGACGAGCGCCACCTGCTCGAGGAACTCGTCCATCACCGTGAACTCGCGTGCCGATCCGACGAGTTCGCCGAGGTTCTCGAGCCGGGTGTGCGCCTCGATCGAGTCCTCGGCCTCGAGTTCACCGAGATAGCCCGACCCGTCGAGCGCCGCCTGCAGCACGTCGCCCGGGCCCTGGTCGGGATCGAGGGCGATCGTGCCGAGCCGGTCGAGCAGGTCGACGAACGACGCGATCCCGCGCACCGCGGGGCCGCTCACGCCGGCCTCGTCGGCCCGACGCAACGCATCGACGAAGGCGATGCCCTCGGACGCCGCGAACGCGTCGAGCTTGGCGACGCTGGTGTCGCCGACGCCGCGCTTGGGCACGTTGAGCACCCGCTTCACGCTCACCTCGTCGGCCGGGTTGACCACGGCCCGCAGGTACGCCATGGCGTCTTTCACCTCGCGCCGGTCGTAGAAGCGGGTACCGCCCACCACCTTGTAGGGCACCCCGAGGCGCATGAACGCCTCCTCGATCACCCGGCTCTGCGCATTGGTGCGGTAGAGCACCCCCATCTCACGGAAGTTCAGGCCGTCGTCGCGCTGCAGCTGGCGAGCGGTGGACGCCACCCACGTGGCCTCGTCGCCCTCCTCCTCCGCGTGGTACCGCACGATGCGGTCGCCCTGGCCACTGTCGGTCCAGAGCGACTTCGGCTTGCGTTCCCGGTTGTGGTCGATGACCGCGTTGGCGGCGTCGAGGATCGTCTGGGTGCTGCGGTAGTTCTGGTCGAGCACCACGGTGGTGACGTCGGGGAACGCCTCCTCGAACTCGAGGATGTTGCGGAAATCGGCGCCGCGAAACTTGTAGACACTGTTGTGGACCAGCACGCCGTTGGCCCCGTACGTGTGGGCCACGTCGACCTCGAGGTCGTACACGGGCCCGGTGTAGGGAACGAACTCGACCGCGTCGACCTGCGCCGGAGCCCACTCGTCGCCGTCGCGGACCAGCACCTCCATGCCCGGATGGACGTGGGCGAGGGGCATGAGGTCGTAGATCGTGCCGTCGTGTGCCAACCGTCGCCGGACGTCGAGGCCTCCGGCTGCGGCGATGCGCTTCGCGTCGGCGAGGGCTCGGCGGTAGTCCTTCCAACTCGTCTCGTATCGCGACGACCGATGCTTGCCTGACCGGACGGTGACGCCACCTCGCGCGAGCCGGTCGATCACGTCGGTACGGTTCGACGACCATTGCACGCGGTGGTAGCCGACCGAGGTACGCCGGTCGGAGAACATGGTGAGGTTGATCGACGAACGCCGCGCACCGTTCTGCGGACGATGGTGCGGCAACTCTCGATGCAGCAGCCGGTCCTCCATGAGCAGTTTGGCCCGTGTCTCGGTGTCGATCGAGCGGAAGAGTTGCTGCAGCCACCGATCGTCCATCGCCAGCGACCGCCCGGCATCGTGGAAGCAGCTGGTGGGGAGGCCGTACTCCGCGGCGAAGTACGACTCGAAGTAGGCCGCCTCGGCAACCGATGCGCACACCTTCAGGATCCAGGCGGCGTCGCCGTGTTCCTGGTTGGTGCGGACGACGAGACCGTGCTGGATCCTGCCGCTGCCCGGCGCGCGGGCACCCACCGTACGACCGACACGCCAACCGCGATCGGCCCGGTACATCAGGTACACGAGCCACGAATCGGGACGTGGGAGCAGACGGGCGGGGACGAGATGGTGTGGCGTCGCTGCGATGAAGCGATCGCCCACGCGAATCTGCACGAGGTGGCCCTCGTAGTGACCCTCGTGGACATGTTCGACCGCTCCGGGCTGCAGCACCGGGCCTCCACCGGCACCGAGCACCGTGTCACCGATCGACACGTCCTCGATCGGGCGCTGACCTGACGGGGTGTCGACGAGTGTGCCGGGAGGGAGACACTGGTCGGTGTCGCCGACCACGCACACGTTGCGGTGGCCGTCGGCGAGCATCAGCACGAGTTCGTTCTGGGCGCGGTTGGTGTCCTGGTACTCGTCGACGAGGATGTGCTCGAACCGTTGCCGGTAGTGCTCGAGCACGTCGCCGTGCTCGCGGAACAGCTTCACGGTGTTGGTGAGCAGGTCGTCGAAGTCCATCGCCCCGGCCTTCAGCAGACGGGCCTGGTACTCGGCATACACGTCGGCGTGCTTGCGGTCGAAGATGTTCTGGGCCCGCCGCTGCGCCTCCTCGGGATCGAGGAGCTCGTTCTTCCAGAGGCTGATGATGCCGTGCACTCCCCGGGGCGTGAAGCGCTTGGAATCGAGGCCGAGGTCACGGATGACGTAGCCGGTGAGCCGGTTGGTGTCGGCGGCGTCGTAGATCGAGAACTGCCGCGGGTAGCCGAGCACGTCGGCGTTGGCGCGCAGGATCCGCACGCAGGCCGAGTGGAACGTGGACACCCACATCGTCTTCACCACCGGGCCGACCAGCGCGCCGACACGCTCGCGCATCTCGGCGGCGGCCTTGTTGGTGAACGTGATGGCGAGGATCTTCGACGGGTGCACGCCGTCGTGGATGAGCTGGGCGATGCGGTGGGTGAGCACCCGTGTCTTGCCGGAACCGGCGCCGGCGATAACCAGCAGCGGCCCCGAGGGGTGCACGACCGCGTCGAGCTGGTCGGGATTGAGGCCCTCGGCGAACGGTGACGGGCCGGATGACGACGTCCCTGCATCGTCGTGGGCCCGTGCCGCTGCCTCGTCGGCGGCTGTCACCGTGTCGGCGGGGTGGGGAATCGACTCGCCGAACAGCTCCTCGTCACTCATGGCCGTCCCACTCTACGGACCGGGTGTCGCAGGTCCGTGGAGTTCCCCTGACCGAGGCATTGCGCACCGATGAGCCAGCGGCCACGGGGTCTGGCCCGACGCTCATCGCACAAGTGGTTCAGCCCTGCATCGATGAGCCAGCGGCCACGGGGTCTGGCCCATCGCTCATCGCTCGGGATGGTTCAGCCCTGCTGGAGTTCGGCGAGCTCCAGCCAGCGGGCCTCGAGGGTGTCGAGTTCGGCCTGCGCCGCAGCCAGGTCGGCGCCCAGTTCGGCGAGGCGTTCGTGACCGGTCGTACCCGCAGCGTCCGCCAGCCGTCCCTGCAGCGTGTCGACCCGTTGCTGCGCCTTCACCATGGCCTGCTCGGTCTCGCGCAGCCGGCGACCCAGCGTGTACGGGCTCGGCCCCGACGGCTTGGCGGCCTGACGCCCGCCGGTCTGCCCGCCCGACGCGGCCGACGGTGTCGAGGAGGCCGACGACGGGGACGCCGGAGTCGTCGACCGAGCTGTCGGCTGCGCTGTCGACCGCACTGTGGTCGAGCGGCCACCGGGCGAACCCGCCGCTCGTTCGGCGAGCCAACCGGTGACGCCACCGGGCACGCGTCGCACGGACCCACCGGGGTCGATGGCCAGCACGTGATCGGCGACGCGGTCGAGGAACGCCCGGTCGTGGCTGGCCACCACGAGCGCACCGGGCCAGTCGTCGAGGAACGACTCGAGGGCTCGCAGCGTGTCGAGGTCGAGATCGTTCGTCGGCTCGTCGAGGATCAGCAGGTTGGGTTCGGTGGCCAGCACCATCACCAGCTGGAGCCGGCGCCGCTCCCCGCCCGACAGCATCCGGACCGGCGCGTACTGCGCAGTGGTGTCGAACCAGAACCGCTCGAGCAACGCCCGGTCACGATGATCGGGGTCGCGGTGCGGCCCGGCCACCAGTTCGCGCACCACGACGTCGGGATCGAGATCGGACGAGTGCTGGTCGGCGAACCCGACCACGACGGTGCGACCACGGCGCACCTCTCCGCCCGCCGGTTCGGCACGCCCGGCGATGATGTCGAGCAGCGTCGACTTGCCCGACCCGTTGGGGCCCACGACGGCGAGACGGGCACCCGGCTCGATCAGCAGGTCGACGTCCTCGAACACCGTCAGCTCTCCGTCGGACCCGACGTCTAAGCGCTGCGCCACCCCCTCCAGCTCCACGACCTGGTTACCGAGACGGGCCGTGCCCACCCCCAGCACCAGATCGTCACCGCGCACACCGGCGGGTGCCGGACCGCCCGACACGATCTCGCCCGCCGCGCGCAGCCGGGCCTTGGGCTTGGTGGACCGGGCCGGTGCGCCACGGCGCAGCCACGCCAGTTCCTTGCGGGCGAGGATCTTGCGCGTCGACTCCTCCTTGGCCTCGCGCTCGATCCTCTCCGCCCGAGCGTCGAGGTACGTGGCGTAGGCGCTGCTGCCGGACGCCGCCTGGTGCACGAACGAGCGTCCGCCGTCGAGCTCCACCACCCTGCTCGGCCCGACCGCCGAGGTGAGCCGGTCGAGCGCATGTCGGTCGTGGGTGACGAGCACGAGCGCCGACTTCATCGACACCAGCCGCGCCTCGAGCCACTCGATCGCCTCGAGGTCGAGGTGGTTGGTCGGCTCGTCGAGCACCACCATGTCGTGGTCGCCGTGCTCGTCGTCGGCGAGCACCTTCGACAGCGCGACGCGCTTGGCCTGCCCGCCGGAGAGTTCGTCGGTCCGCCGGTCGAACAGCGGCTGCACACCGAGCCGGGTGGCGATCGCCGCCACCTCCCAGGCGTCGCCGAGGAACTCCCTCACGGTGCCCGGCGGCAGCACCGGATCCTGCTCGAGCGAGGCGATCCTCACCCCCCGACCGAACCGGACCGCGCCCTCGTCCGGAGACAGAGCGCCGGTGAGGATCCGCAGCAACGTCGTCTTGCCCGAACCGTTCACGCCCACCACGGCGACCCGGTCGCCGGTGGCGACGGTGACGGAGACGTCCTCGAACAGCACCTTGTCGGGTTGGGCCATGCCCACGCCGTCGAGGTCGACACAGATCACCGTTCCGACGCTACGGCCGGACGCCACGATGCCGACGTCCGAGCGGGCGAAACCGCTCCTACGTCGGCACCGGTTGCCGT
>JAWLEC010000122.1:0-9290 GCA_041686315.1 Ilumatobacteraceae bacterium | reverse complement strand
GCCGTCGGGCTCGCCGGCGAGCACGCCGATCACCTCGTCGGCAGCCTCCTGGCCGACGTCGCCGAGGCGCATGCCGGTCTCGGTGACGGCGAGGCCGCCGCAGCGTGTTTCGACGAGGCCCGGGCGCACTGGACCGCCCGGCTGGCTTCGGGCGGGGAACTGGCGCCGTCCGAGCAACTCGGCGTGATGCTCGCAGAGGGTCGGGTGGCGCTGCGGTTCGGCGATCTCGACCGGGCCGTGTCGACACTCGCCGCAGCGCTCGACCTGGCCGACCGCACGGGTCACCGTGATCTCGAACTCGAGATCCACGACCTGCTCGCCACGGCGCACAAGCGGGCAGGGCGCCATGCCGAGGCGCTCGAGCACCGTGAGCGCCACTTCGCCCTGCACCGCGAGATCGCCACCGACATCGCCGATCTGCGGATGCGGACGGTCCAGGCCGCTCACCACAACGAGACGGCCCGTCACCTGGCCGAGATCACCCGGCTGCAGACCTCGGGCCTGGTTGCCGGGTACGCGGCCGAGCACACCGACGTCGACGCCTACCACCTGGAGGCGTTCGAACGCCTCGCCTCGCTGGCGGAGTTCCGCGGTGGCAACACGAGGCGTCACACCGAGGCCGTCGGCGACCTGGCCGCGGAGATCGGCCACGCCATCGGGCAGCTGCCCGAGTGGTGCGAGCGGCTCCGCCTCGCTGCTCGCCTGCACGACATCGGCAAGGTCGCCGTGGCCGACGCCGTGCTGTTGAAGCCGGGGCCGCTCACGATGGACGAGTTCGACGAGGTGAAGCAGCACACCGTGCTCGGCCGTCGCCTGCTGTCGGGTGTGTCGACGGAGTTGTTCTCGATGGCGGCGGAAGTCGCGTGGTCGCATCACGAGTGGTGGGACGGCACCGGCTACCCGAACGGGCTCAGCGGCGGGTCGATCCCGCTGTCGGGTCGCATCGTGGCGATCGCGGACGTGTACGACTCGCTCGCCAGCCGACGGATCTACAAGCGCGAATGGAACCTGGCCGAGGCGGTGCGGTTCGTGATGTCCGGATCGGGCACGCAGTTCCAGCCCGATCTCGTGGACGCGTTCGTGGCCGTCATGACCTCCCGCCACCCCGACCTGGCTGCCGCACTGTCCTGATCGCCACCAGCAGCGGGCCTCGGAGGGGAGCTTGCGGAGGCCGAGCCCACGGGGGCGAAGTCAGCGGAGGGCCCCGACGACCCACTGGCGCACGAAAACGGCCAGTTCGTCGACGGTGAGCCCGGCTCCCAGGCGCCCGTTGCGGTACGAGTTGGAAAACGACGACACTGCCCCGAGTACGCCGACCGCCACGAGATCGCTCGGCGCATCGGCGATGTCACCGGCATGCTGGCCCTCCTCCACGAGCCGGCGCACGTCGGCGAGGTAGACGCCGGCGCCCTCGTCGAGCACCTCGGCCACGTCGGGGCTCGTCCGCTCCACGTCGAGCAGTGCGAAGTAGGCGGCGTGCTCGGCCATGAAGCGCACGCTCGCCTCGGCGCCGTCGGCGATCCGCGTGACGGCGTCGCTCTCGGGATCCATCGCCTGGCGCTGGGCCCGGCGCAGTGCCAGGCGCATGGTTCGCACGAGTTCGGCGAACAGGGCTCCCTTGGTGGGGAAGTACCAGTAGAACAGGCCCTTGGCCACCCCGGCCGAGCGGCAGATGTCGGCGATCCGGGTGGCCGCGTATCCGCGGTCGGCGAACAGCTCGGCGGCGGCGTCGAGCAGCTGCTGCTTGCGAACGAGACCGTGCTCGGTGTGCTGTCGCTCGTCGATCACCGGGGAACTCACGTCGACAGTCCAGCCCGAACTTGACCCGCGGGTCAAGGCGCCACCGGTCGGCGGTGCGGCTCGTCCCCGCCGTGGCCCGGGTCACTACGCTCGCGTGCCATGCCGAGGAGTCGCGAGGAACGCATCGCCACTCGGACGCGCAACGAGAAGTGGAAGAACGCGCCGCTGCGCATCGACATGTCGGACTGCATCAACTGCGATGCGTGCCTGCGGCACTGCCCACCCGACTTCGGTGCCATCTTCAACCACGGCGCCGACGTCATCATCGTCCCCGAGTTGTGCAGTGGCTGCGACCAGTGCCTGCCCGCCTGTCCGGTCGACTGCATCCATCCCGATCCCGACTGGGGGACACGTCCGGTGCCGGCCGGCTGGTGGGACGAACCGGGCGGCCCCGACGACCCCTACGGCTGAGCGCGCGTCGGGCGGGTGACCGCCGTCGACATGCTCGTCGGAGTGCTCGTCGCAGTCCGCATCGCTGTGCACATCGGTGTGCCCGCCGGGCGTCGACCGACTAGAACGAGGGGATGTCCGCACACCAGATCCTCCCCGGAGCCGAGCCCATGTCGTCCGAGGGCACCACGGGGGTCGGTGTCCTCGTGCTGCACGGCTTCACGGGCAACCCGTCGTCGATGCGCAGCCTGGCCGAGGCCATGGCCGCGCTCGGCCATCACGTCGAGCTGCCACGGCTGCCGGGCCACGGCACCTCGATCGAGGACATGTCGACCACGTCGTGGCCCGACTGGACCGGCGAGGTCGAAGCGGCCTACCAGCGTCTCGCCGGGCGTGTCGATCGGATCGTGGTGATGGGGCTCAGCATGGGCGGGTCGCTCACCCTGTGGACCGCGCTCCACCATCCCGAGGTGGCCGGCATCGTCTGCGTCAACCCCGCAACGATGCCGCAGCCCGACGAGGTGCAGGACATGATCCGCGAGATGCTGGCCGAAGGCCACGAGATCATGCCGGGAATCGGATCCGACATCGCCGACCCCGACGTGGAGGAGATCGCCTACGACGGCACGCCGCTGAAGCCACTGATGTCGCTCGTCCTCGACGGGCTGGCCCCGATGACGGACCGCTTCGGTGAGCTGCAGATGCCACTGCTGCTGATCACGTCGCGACAGGACCACGTGGTCGAGCCGGCCAACAGCGAGCACCTGGCCGCCAGCCACGGCGGCGCCGTCGAGCACGTGTGGCTCGAGCGCAGCTATCACGTGGCCACCCAGGACTACGACCGCGACGACATCGACCGCCTGGCCGGGGAATTCGTGGCCCGTGTCACGGGTTCCTGACCCGGATCCACGCCGGACCGCTGCACCGATCGCCACCGCATGATCGCCACCATTCCCAGCCCGTCGTTCAACTCGATCGACATCGGGCCGCTGAGCCTCAACCTGTACGGCCTGATGATCGCGCTCGGCGTGGTCGCCGCCGTCTGGATGTTCGGGCGGCGCCTGGAGCAACGAGAGGTCGGCACCCGCGACGATGCCAGTGCGATCGCCGTGTGGGCCGTGCTGGCCGGCGTGATCGGCGCCCGGCTGTATCACGTGGTCACCGACTACGACCGGTTCCGCAACGACTGGGGCAGCATCCCGGCGATCTGGGAGGGCGGCCTCGGCATTCCGGGCGGCCTGCTGCTGGGCATCCCGGTGGGGCTCTACTTCGCGCGGCAGCGGGGGATCCCGCTCGCCGTCGCCGCCACGTGCGCGGCACCGGCGATCCCCTTGGCGCAGGCGATCGGCCGCTGGGGCAACTACTTCAACCAGGAGCTGTACGGCCGCCCCACCGATCTGCCCTGGGCGCTCGAGATCGATGCCGACCACCTGGTGGCCGGCTACGAGGTGGGCACGACGTTCCACCCGACGTTCCTCTACGAGTCGCTGTGGAGCCTCGGCCTGGTCGTGCTGCTGCTGTGGATCGACCGGCGCTTCCGGCCGGCCCCCGGTCAGCTGATGGTGATGTACCTGATGGGTTACGGCGTCGGTCGTTTCTGGGTGGAGGGTCTCCGGATCGATCCTGCCGACGAGATCGCCGGGCTGCGCTTGAACCAGTGGGTGGCGCTGGCCGCGGTGGTGGTGGGTGCCGTGGTGCTGGCCTGGATGCGACGCCATCCCTTCCCCGAACCGGTACCCGAACCGGTACCCGAATCGAACGCGTGATCAGTTCGCGGCCGGTCGCCGCACACTGATCACGCGTTGCGTTCTCCGGGGTCAGTCGGGGAGCCGGTCGCCGGTGGCGCCGTCGAACAGGTGGAGTCCGGTGGGCTTGGGCACGAGGCTGATCCGGTCTCCGCTGCGATGGGGGCTCAGGCCGTCGGTGCGCGCCACCACGTTCTCGCCCGTGCCGTCGGCGACGCAGTACAGGAACGCCTCCGATCCCAGTTCCTCCACGAACTGCACGGTGACGTCGAGCCCCGGTCCCAACGCACTCGCCGCGTCACGGTCGTCGCGGTCGGAGATCGTGACGTCGTTGGGACGGACGCCGATCGTGACCTCGTCGCCGGTCAGGGCGGCGCGCTGCTCCGGTGTGAGCGGGATCGTGAGCGAACCGTGCCCCGCCCACGTGTCGCCGGCGTGACCGGCGAGCAGGTTCATCGACGGCGAGCCGATGAAGCCGGCGACGAACTCGTTCACCGGACGCGTGAACAGCTCGCGCGGTGAGGCGCACTGCTGCAGCACGCCCTCGTTCATCACGGCGACGCGGTCGCCCATCGTCATCGCCTCGATCTGGTCGTGGGTGACGTACACCGTCGTCACGCCCAGTTCCCGCTGGAGTGCGGCGATCTGGGTACGGGTCTGCACGCGCAGCTTGGCGTCGAGGTTCGACAGCGGTTCGTCCATCAGGAAGACCTGTGGTTCGCGCACGATCGCCCGGCCCATCGCCACACGCTGGCGCTGGCCACCCGACAACTTCGACGGCTTGCGGTCGAGTAGGAGCTCGAGATCGAGGATGCGTGCCGCTTCACGGATGCGTTCGGCCCGCTCCTTCTTCGACATCTTGGTGATCTTGAGATGGAAGCCGATGTTCTCCGCCACCGTCATGTGCGGGTAGAGCGCATACGTCTGGAACACCATGGCGATGTCGCGGTCCTTGGGAGGCACGAGGGTGACGTCGCGGTCCCCGATGCACACCCTGCCGCGGTTGACGGGCTCGAGCCCGGCGAGCATCCGCAGGGTGGTGGACTTGCCGCAGCCCGACGGACCCACCAGCACGAGGAACTCTCCGTCGCCGATCTCCAGGTCGAGGTCGTCGACCGCGGGCGAGTCGCTGCCCGGGTACGTGCGGGTCGCGCGCTCGAACGTGACGGTGGCCATGGGGATGCTCCTTGACGGCAGGACGACGAAGTGGGTCGGGCGGATGCGGCGGTGCGGCCACCATCATGGTCGGCCCGACGTCGGCGTGGTGGACTGATCCGGTGGAGACGCTGGTGCGGTTGAGCGGAGAGCAGTGCGACGTGGTCGTGGACGTCGGCGCCGGCGTCCCGACGATCGTGTACTGGGGTGCGGGGTTGGGCGACGCCGCCGATCTGTCGGCTCTCGGGTCGGTGCTGGACCGTCCGGTGGTGCCCGGCGGCATGGACGACGTGGCTCCGGTCGCCGTCGTGCCCGAATACGCCGCCGGTTTCCCGGGTCGGCCGGGCCTGCTGGGGCGGCGGGGCGGCGGACGGTCGTGGTCGCCGAGGTTCGTGCCGGCCGGCCACCGGCTGGAGGGTGGCACGCTCGTGGTCGAGGCCGTCGATCACCGGGCGGCGCTGGCCCTGTCCGTCGAGATCTCCGTCGGCGACGTGCTCTCGGTGTCGGCTGGACTGACGAACGTCCATGCCGACCGCCGCTACGTGCTCGACGGCCTCACTCTCACGCTGCCCCTTCCTCAGCACGCCGACGAGCTGTTGACGTTCGACGGCCGATGGGCGCGCGAGTTCCAGCCGGTGCGTGAATCGTGGGAGCGCGGCGCGCGCTCGGCCGAGAACCGGCGCGGGAGGACGTCGCACGAGACGCCGCCGGTGTGGTTCGCCGGTCGGCGCGGCTTCGGGGAGTGGCACGGCGAGGTGTGGGGGGTGCACCTCGCGTGGAGCGGCAACCACGCGATGATCGCCGAACGGCTGCCCGACGGTCGCCGCTACCTCCAGGCCGGCGAGCTGCTCCATCCCGGCGAGATCGTGCTCGAGCCCGGCGACTCGTATCGCACACCGCTGCTTCTCGCGGTGCACTCCGACGAGGGTCTCACCCCGGCCACGTGGGGTTTCCACCGCAGGTTGCGGTCACGACCGCAGCACCCGACGACGCCGCGTCCCGTGCTGCTCAACACGTGGGAGGCGGTGTACTTCCGTCACGACCACGACCGGCTGCGCGAGCTCGCCGACGTGGCAGCCGAGGTGGGGATCGAGCGGTTCGTGCTCGACGACGGCTGGTTCGGCTCGCGTCGCAACGACCGCTCGGGCCTGGGTGACTGGACGGTGTCGCCGGACGTGTACCCGGACGGGCTCGCCCCGTTGATCCGACACGTCACCGGTCTCGGCATGCAGTTCGGGATCTGGGTCGAACCCGAGATGGTGAACCCCGACAGTGACCTGTACCGCGCGCATCCCGACTGGGTGCTCACCACCGACGGCTACGACGCTCCGCTCGGCCGGAACCAGCTGGTGCTCGACCTGGCGGTGACGGGAGCCTTCGAGCACGTGCTCGGCCAGATCGACACGCTGCTCGCCGACCACGACATCTCGTTCGTGAAGTGGGACATGAACCGTGAGCACGTGCAGGGCTCGGGCGTCGACGACGCCGCGGGCTCCCACGCTCAGACGCTGGCGCTGTACCGGTTGCTCGACGAGCTGCGCCGACGCCATCGCGGTGTGGAGTTCGAGTCGTGCGCCTCCGGCGGCGGGCGCGTCGATCATGAGATCCTCCGGCGTACCGAGCGGGTGTGGACCAGCGACTGCAACGACGCCCTCGAGCGCCAGAGGATCCAGCGGGGGGTGTCGATGTTCGTGCCACCCGAGCTGACGGGCGCACACATCGGGCCAACCCGTGCGCACACCACGGGCCGGACCCACCGGCTCGCCTTTCGTGCCGCGACGGCCGTGTTCGGGCACCTCGGTGTGGAGTGGGACGTCACCCGCCTCGGACCCGAGGAACAGGCGGAGCTCGCCGCGGCGATCGCCGCCCACAAGCAGTTCCGACCGCTGCTCCACAGCGGTGACGTGGTGCGTTTCGACTCCGAGCCGCCGTGGCTCTCGCACGGCGTGTACGCCCGAGATCGGTCGCAGGGCGTCGTGTCGTTCGCCCAGCTCGCCACGGCACCCAGCCTCACGGCGCCGCCGTTGCGACTGCCCGGCCTCGATCCCGACCGGCGCTACCGCGTGGCCCACCTGGCGCTCCCCGGCGAGCACTGGGGCATGGCGTACCGGCAGCCCGGATGGCTCGCCGACGGGGTGGAGCTGACCGGGAGGCAGTTGGCGGTCCACGGGATCCAGCCGCCGGTGCTCCACCCCGAGTCGGCGGTGCTGTTCACCCTCCACGCCCGCTGACATCACTGTCAGACCCCGATCGTGATCCATCCCGGCGGCAACGTGTTGCATCCGGTGTCAGACACCGGATGCAACATCGCCGTGCGGTGAGCCGGGCCACCCGGGATCACGCTCGACGCCGTGGGAGTGCCGTGTGCTCAACTGAGACGATGTCGCTCCCGGCCAGGCACCGTGACCCCCGAGTGGTGGCCGAGGGACGACGTCCGCTGCACTCGCTGGGTGTGCCCACCGACGCACTCGTGCTCGACGGCGACTGGCAGTTCCGCCACTGGACCGGCACGGCCCCCGACGACGGCTGGGAGCACCCGGACCACCGTCGTGCCGACTTCGGCCGGCTGGAGCTGCCCGCGTCGTGGTCGGTGCAGGGGTTCGGCATCCCGATCTACACCAACGTGCGCTACCCGTTCGACGTGCGTGCGTTCCCCGAGGTGACGATGCCTGACGAGGGCGGCGACCACGTCCGTGCCGTCGACGTGCCGGCTCCCTGGTCGGGTGATCGGATCGTGCTCCGCATCGGTGCCGCCGAGTCGGCCGTGGAGGTGTACGTCGACGGGCGGTACGCGGGCTTCTCCACCGACAGCCGGCTCCCGGCCGAGTTCGACGTCACCGATCTCGTCCGACCCGGACACCCGGCCACGATCGCGCTGCGGGTGCACCGCTGGGGGGCCGGCAGCTGGATCGAGGACCAGGACATGTGGTGGATGGCCGGGATCCACCGGTCGGTGACGATCCACCGGCGCTCCGCCACCCATCTCGCCGACGTCGCCGTCACCACGCTCTCGATCGACGATCGCGGCACGGCCCGCATCCGTGTGCGGGTGGCTGCCGCCGACGGCCGGATCGTCGATCGACCGGGCGACGGACCGGCCGACGGAGCGGGCGCCGCACTCCTCCACGCCACCGTCGACATCGAGGGGCACACGGCCTCGGTGGACCTCGACGTCCCCGTCGAACCCGGTCGCCCCGGCGCGGTCCACGGCACCGTCGAGCTCGGCATCCCCGGCGCCCGCACGTGGACGGCGGAGACCCCGGAACTCACCGAGGTCGTGGTGCGTCTGATGGCGGGATCGGCGCAGGTCGGCGGCGGTGGGATCGGGGGCATCGACGTGCTCGACGAGGTCACCGTCACCACCGGGATCCGCACGGTCGCCGTGGCGGGTGGCCGGCTGCTCGTGAACGGGGTGCCCGTCACGCTCCGCGGCGTCAACCGGCACGACCACTACCCCGACGGTGGCCGCGTCGTCGACGAGGCGCTGCTCGCCGAGGACGTCCGGCTGCTCAAGGCCCACAACTTCAACGCCATCCGCACGGCGCACTACCCCCACGACGAGCGGCTCTACGACCTGTGCGATCGAGCTGGTCTGTACGTGGTGGACGAGGCCAACGTCGAGTGCCACGGTCTGGTGCGCGACCTCGTGTCGGAACGCGCTGCCACCCAGCTCGCGCCGAGCCCCACCGACGACCCCGACTTCGCCGAGCACTTCGTGGAGCGGGGCGCCCGCATGGTGGCGCGGGACCGCAACCATCCGTGCGTGATCGTGTGGTCGCTGGGCAACGAGTCGGGCTGGGGCGAGAACCACCGGTCGATGGCAGAGGCGATCCGCGCCCTCGACGACTCACGACCGCTCGCCTATCACCCCGCGGAGCACGACCCGCTGGTCGACGTGCTCGGGCCCATGTACCCGTCGGTGGGCGATCTGCGGGAGATGGCGCAGCGCAGCGACGAGCGCCCGATCGTGATGTGCGAGTACTCGCACGCGATGGGCAACTCCAACGGCGGTGCCGCCGACTACGACGACGCCGTCGCCGCCGAGCCCCGGCTCGCCGGCGGATTCGTGTGGGACGGGGTGGACCAGGGCCTGCCGCTGACCTCTGCCGACGGCCACGACTTCTGGGCGTACGGCGGCCACTTCGGTGACGAGCCCAACGACGCCAACTTCTGCTGCAACGGCCTCGTCGACGCCGACCG
>JAWLEC010000121.1:0-9300 GCA_041686315.1 Ilumatobacteraceae bacterium | reverse complement strand
GTCGAGCGCCGACGCGTACACCTGCTGTGCGGTCGCCAGATAACGCGAGTAGGTGAGCTCGCCGGCGTCCAACCGGCGTTCGAGCACGTTGATCAGGCTCTGGCGTTTCTGCTGCAGTGCGGCGAGCTGTTCGGTCGGTTGTGTGTCGTCGAGTGCCGCCAGTTCTGCGGCGAGTGCGGCCAGCTCGGCGGGATCGACCTCGGTGACTCGTGGGGTCGCGAACTGCAGTTCCGACAGCTTGCCCGTGGTGGTCATGGTGAGCGGCCACGCGATGACGGCGCCGACGGCGAGCACCACGAGGACGGCGGCGAGCGCACCGGGCGGGTCGAGCCAGGTGAGCAGACCCCAGGTGACAGCGGCCACGATGATGGCGGCCGCCCAGGTCGGGGGGTACGTGACGACGGCTCGCCACCAACTCATCGGTTCGCCATCCGTTGTGTCACGACGCCGTCAGGATACCGCCGGGCCGCCGTCGAGTGATCTGGTGCGACGCCTGGTCCGGGTGGCCGGGTCGTCGTCGTGGGTTACGGTGGTTCCACTCGCGATCATCGAAAGGACGCACCATGGGACTGTTCGACAAGGCCAAGCAGGCGATCTCCGGCAACAAGCGACAGGTGAAGCAGGGCATCGACAAGGCCGCCAGCGTGGCCGACGACAAGGCGGGTGCCCACGCCGACAAGGTGCACAAGGGTGCTCGGGTGGCCAAGGACCAGGTCGACAAGCTCGATTCGGGCGCCGCCGCCGCATCGTCATCGGGAGACGACGCCGCCACGTCCTCCCACGAGACCGACACGCCGCGCTGACGACCTGTCTCCGCCGCGGCCCGTCGCCTGCCCCTCGGCGGCGCCGCGGCCCTGTGCCGTCGTAGGCTGCCATCGATGACGGACACGATCGACCGCCCGCCGTCGGTGGACCGTCTGGCGCGCTCGCTGGCGTCGTCGGGCCTGCCGCACCCGATCTGTGTCGACATCGCCCGAGCCTCGATCGACGCCGGCGACCCGGCATCGGCGCCCGCACGGGCCGAGGCCTTCCGTCGCACCCTGCTCACGCCGGTCGTGAACGCCACCGGTGTGCTGTTGCACACCAACCTCGGCCGGGCACCGTTCGAACACCACCAGCCCGCCGCCGCCCAGACGGTGGAGTTCGACCTCCGCACCGGTGGGCGCGGCTCGCGCCAGCGCGCGGTCGGTGAACTGTTCGCACGTCTCTGCGGCGCCGAGGCGGCGATGGTGGTGAACAACAACGCGGCGGCCGTACTGCTCGTGCTCGCCGCCCTGGGCGCCGGTCGCGACGTGCCCGTCAGTCGGGGTGAGAGCGTCGAGATCGGGGGATCGTTCCGCGTCCCCGACGTGATGGAGCAGTCCGGCGCCCGGCTCGTCGACGTGGGCACCACCAACCGGACACGGCTCGCCGACTATCGCCGGGCGGTCGAGCGTCCGGACGTCGACGCGGCCATGGTGCTGAAGGTGCACCCCAGCAACTACCGGGTGGAGGGCTTCGTCGAGGACACCTCCGTGGCCGAACTGGCCACGCTCGGTGTGCCCGTGGTGGCCGACATCGGCAGCGGTCTGATCGACGCCACCTGTCCGTGGCTGCCCGGCGCTCCACCCGCGTGGCTGGCCGGTGAACCGGCTGCCGTGCAGTCGATCAACGCCGGTGCGGCACTCGTCACGTTCAGCGGCGACAAGCTGCTCGGCGGACCGCAGGCCGGCATCATCGCCGGTCGCACCGACCTGGTCGAGCAGTGCCTGCGCCATCCGCTGGCGCGGGCGTTGCGCCCCGGCGGGCTGGTGTTGGGCGCGTTGCAGCGCACCGCCATGGCCTATCTCGATCGGCGTGCCTCGACCGACGTCCCCTTCTGGGCGATGGTGGCGGCACCCGTGGAGGAGCTGCACCGGCGCGCCGACGCCGTCGTCGACGCCGTCACCCGCGACACCGGCCCGGACGGCGATGCGCACGGTTCTTCCGACCGCGGCGCCGGGCCGGCGGTCTCCGCCGAACCGATGGAGGCGCTACCGGGTGCGGGCTCGGCGCCGGGGGTGACCATGCCGTCGTGGGGTGTGGTGGTGGCCGGCGACCATCTCGCCGCCCTCCGGCGCCACGAACCGCCCGTGATCGCACGTTCCCGCGACGACCGCACCCTGCTCGACCTCCGCTCGGTCGTGCCGGCCGACGACGCCGCAGTGGTCTCTGCCTTGCGTTCGCTCACTGTCACGTCGTGATGGTGCCATGACCGTCGTCGCCACGGCCGGCCACGTCGACCACGGCAAGTCGTCGCTGGTGCTGGCGCTCACGGGCACCGACCCCGACCGGTTCGAGGAGGAGAAGCGCCGCGGGCTCACGATCGATCTCGGCTTCGCCCACACCGTGCTGCCGTCGGGGGCCGAGCTGAGCTTCGTCGACGTGCCGGGGCACGTGCGGTTCCTGCGCAACATGTTGGCCGGCGTCGGGGGTGTGACGGCATGTGTGTTCGTGGTGGCCGCCACCGAGGGCTGGAAGCCGCAGTCGGAGGAGCACTTGCGGATCCTCGAGCTGCTCGGTGTCTCCTCCGGTCTGGTGGTGCTCACCAAGGCCGACCTCGTCGACGACGAGCTGCTCGAGTTGGCGGCGCTCGACGTGGCCGACCACGTGAGCGGCACGTTCCTCGACGCGGCACCGGTGTTGCCGGTGTCGTCCACCACCGGCGCCGGACTGGATGCGTTGCGCACCGGACTCGACACGCTGATCGCTGCAACAGGTGCGGCCGGCGATCGCAGCCGGCCGCGGATGTGGCTCGACCGGGTCTTCGCCGCCAAGGGCAGCGGCACCGTCGTCACCGGGACGCTGGTGGGCGGACCGCTGATCCAGGACCAGCAGGTCGTGCTCGAGCCCGGCGCCCTGCCGGCGCGCATCCGTTCGATCCAGACCGCCGGCCGGACGGTCGATCGCATCGGGCCCGGCAACCGCGTCGCACTCAACCTGGCGGGAGTGGAGCACGACCGGATCGGCAGGGGGCACGCCGTCGTCGAGCCGGATCGCTGGTTGACGACCGACCGCGTCGATGCGTCGCTGAGCGTGCTGTCGTCGCTCGACCACGACGTGTCGCGACGAGGTGCGTTCGTCGCCTACGTCGGTGCCGGCGAGTACCCGGTGCGGTTGCGTGTGCTGGGCACCGACACGCTGCCGCCGGGCGCCGACGGTGCCGTACGGATGTTCCTGCCCGTCGCGCTGCCGCTGCTGCCCGGTGACCGGTTCGTGTTGCGTGAGTCGGGTCGCGACGAGACGGTCGGCGGTGGCGAGATCCTCGACATCGCGCCGGTACGGCGGGCGTCACAGGCAGCTCCCGACCGCTCGATCGACCGGGTGGTACGTGAGCGCGGTTGGGTCACCGTCGACGACCTGGAACGCCTCACCGGGGTGGTGGTGGAGCCGACCGTCGGCCACTGGGTCACCACGCCCGACGCCGTCGAGGACGCCGTCGCCGCCATCGAGGAGCGCGTCGAGGCGGCGGGGCCGGCCGGCGCAGACCTCGCCGGTTTCGACGAGCGCGACCGGGCGCTGCTCGACCGGTTGGAGTCGGTGACGGTGGATGCGGGCCGGGTTCGGCCCGCCGACGCCGTCGATCCCTTCGAGGACCATCCGCTGCTCGACTCGCTGCGCGTCGACCTGTTCCGGCCCCCTGCGGTCGACGGTGTGGAAAGGGGCGAGCTGCGTGAGCTCGTGCGGCGCGGTCACGTGGTGGAGCGGGACGGCGTGCACTTCCATCACGAGGCGATCGACGCAGCGGGGGACGTGGCGGCGAGGTTGCTCGCAGCCCGGCCCGACGGGTTCACGGTCGCCGAGTTCCGTGATGCCACCGGCGCCAGCCGCAAGTTCGCGCTGCCGCTCGTGGCCGAACTCGACGCCCGCGGGATCACCCGCCGTCGCGGTGATCTTCGCATCGCCGGCCCCCGGTTGCCGACGGTGTGACGCGGCGGTGCTCAGGCGTCGCTGGCGGCGTCGGCCGGCGCCCCGTCGGCGGCTGCGTGGGAGGCCTCGTCGTCACCCGCCTGTCGGCGTGTGCCGCGCATCTCCCTGTAGTCGCGTGCCGCTCCTTCGAGGGGCTCGATCTCGAGAGTGACACCGTCGATGGCGGCGACCCGGAAGGGTTCGCCGGCGGCGACGGGTGTGGCGCGGTTGGTACGGGCCCGCCAGCGAGCCGTGCGGACCTCCACGGTGCCTTCCGGGTCGACCGCTTCGACGGCGACACCCTCTTCGCCGATCATCCACTCGCGGCCGATGGTGGGCGTGGCGAACCGGGTCCGCACCATCGACGGCATGCCGACGATGAAGGTGAGCATGATCCCGCCGATGCCGGCGATCAACGCCAGCCACGACGGCCGCATCGACGAACCGGGAACGGGTTCGAACAGGAACCAGCTGCCGATGATGGTGAACACGATGCCCACCCCGGTCCAGAATCTGGGTATCCCCACCTGGACGTCGACGGCGAACGCCAGCATGGCGAACGCGATCAGCACGACCGCCCACGTGCGTGTGGGCAGCACGGCCAGCCCGGTGAAGGCGAGCACGGTGCACACGGCGCCGACACCGCCTGCGATGCCGACGCCGGCGGTGAAGAACTCGAACACCAGCAGTGCCAGGCCGATGAGCAGCAGCAGGTAGGCCACCGGTGGGCTCGCCACGGTGTGGAAGAGCTGGTCCACGATCGACAGCTTCGAGAAGCGCACCACCGACACCGTGTCGAATCGGGTGGATCCGTCGTCGAGCACCACCAGTTCGGTGGTGACGAGCGTGACGCCGCCCTCCTCGTAGCCGTCCATCGCCTGCACCATGTTGGTGATGGTGGGAATGCCCTCGTCGTCGATGCGCTGCTTGAACACGTCGAGCGAGCGGGCGTCGGACAGACCGACCGAGCCGTTGCGCAACCGTTCTTCGGCGATGCCGAAGTCGACGTCGACGCCGTCGGGCAGGCCCGGTGGGTCGAGAGGAACGCCGATGTAGCCGACCCGGGATCCGGGTGACATGCCGGTGACGTCGGCCACCGAGAGCAGCTGGGCGGCCGTGCCGTAGAAGCGCGCCCCCGAGGGGCCGATCCAGATGGCCACCGGAATCGGTGCCGTCGCCACGTCGACGAGGAGGTCGCCGACCACGTCGTCGTCGACGATGGTGCCGTCGCTGTTCACCTGCAGGATCAGTGCCTGGGAGCCGTCGGCGTCGGCGCGCCGGATGGCGTCGCGGATCTCCTCGACCAGGATCGGGTCGATGAAGCCGCTGACCTGGAGCACGTCGATGCGACCCACCGCTGCCTCGTCACCGGCGACGTCACGGGTCGGATCGGAGCCCGAATCTCCGTCCTGGGCCTGGACGGCCGGGGCCACGAGGCCGAGCCCGGCGAGCAGGCAGAGCAGGAAGGTGAGCAGGCCGGTCGCTAGTCTGCGCAAAGGTGCCTCCGGAGAGCGAGTATCCGCTGCAGTCGTTGACCGCCGCCCGAGTCGTCGTGGTGGCGGGCAAGGGGGGTGTGGGGAAGACCACGGTAACGGCTGTCATCGCCCGTGCGGCATCCGGTGCGGGTCAACGGGTGCTCGTGGTGGAGCTCGACGGCAAACCCACCCTCGCCGACCTCCTGGCCGATGTGCCCGATGTGACGGTGATGCCGATCTCGGCCCCCGACGCGCTCGACGAATACCTGCGTGACCACGGGTTCGCCCGTATCGCCAAGCGGCTCAACCGGACCGGGGTGATCGACATGGTGGGCACCGCCGCACCGGGGATCGACGACGTGGTGGTACTCGGCAAGATCAAGCAGCTCGAACGGTCGAGTGAGTGGGACCTGGTGGTGGTCGACGGCCCGGCGGCCGGCCACGCCGTCACGTTCCTCACGTCGGCGGCCGGACTCGCCGACGCCGTGAGGGCCGGACCCGTGCGCGCCCAGGCCGACGAGGTGCTCGAACTGTTGCACGATGGTGATCGCTGCCAGGTGGTGCTGGTGGCGCTGCCCGAGACCACACCCGTCAACGAGGTGATCGAGACGGCGTTCGCGCTGGAGGACCTGGTCGGCGTGCAGCTCGGGCCCCTCGTGGTGAACGGGGTCGACACCCTGTCACCCCTGCCCGACGCCGACGCTGCGGGCGACGTCGTCGCCGACCTCGACGCCGACGATGCCCGGATCCTGGAGGAGGCAGCGGCGTTCCGCCGGTCGCGTCGCGAGATGGAACAGCAGGAACTGGCCCGGCTGGCCGCCGAGCTGCCGTTGCCGCAGGTGCGGCTGACGGCCCGACCGGTGGCCGGGCTGACCGCCGACGACATCGACGCCATGGCGTCCGAGCTGACGACGGAGCCGTCGTGACAGACGGACCGGACACCGGCATCAACGTCCGCGACGACGCCGTCGACACTCGCACCGGTGACGTCATCGATGCGTCCCGCGTCATCGTCTGCTGCGGGTCGGGCGGGGTGGGCAAGACGACGACTGCGGCGGTGCTCGGTCTGGAGGCTGCTCGTCGCGGCCGCCGAGCGGTGGTGGTCACGATCGATCCGGCCCGTCGACTCGCCGATGCCCTCGGCCTCACCGGCGGGCTGGCGGCGGAACCGGAACCGATCGAGCTCGCCGACGTGCCGGGCGAGCTGTGGGCGATGATGCTCGACACGGCCGCCACCTTCGACGGCCTCGTCCGGCGCTATGCCGACGACGAGCTGCAGGTGGAACGCATCCTCGAGAACCCCTTCTACCGCAACATCGCCGGGGCGCTCAGCGGCACGCAGGAGTACATGGCCGCGGAGACGCTGCACGCTCTCCACGGCGACGACCGGTTCGACCTCGTGATCGTCGACACGCCGCCGAGCCGGAACGCCCTCGACTTCCTCGAGGCGCCGGGGGTGCTGTCGCGCTTCCTCGACCACCGGCTGTTCAAGCTGCTGATGCTGCCCACACGTGGAGGGTTGAAGGTGATCGGCACGGCCAGCCAGCCCATCCTGCGGGCGATCGGCAAGGTGGTGGGGTCGGAGGTGCTGTCCGACTCGGTGGCGTTCTTCCAGGCGTTCGCCGGCATGGAGACCGGGTTCCGAGAACGCGCCGACGACGTGGTGGCGCTCATCCGGTCGCCGGAGACGTCGTTCGTGGTCGTGGCGTCACCGCGCCACGACACCATCACCGAAGCGGTGTGGTTCGCCGACCAGCTCGTGGAGCAGGGCGTCGGAGTCACTGCGGCCGTGGTCAATCGTGCACACCCGGCGTTCGGCTCGGGGTCGTCGGCCGCGGCGGTCACGGCCGCTGTCGCAGCAGAGCAGGCCGGAGACACGGCGCTCGCCCAGCTCTGGTCGAACGTCGCCGACCTGCGTGTCCTGCGCGAACGCGAACAGGAGGTGATCGCCCCGCTCGAGGAGATCGCCGGTGCGGACCGGCTCGCCGTGCTGCCACTGCTCGATCAGGACGTCCACGACATCGACGGCCTCTGGACGATCGCCGGGCATCTCTTCGGACACGAACCGGTGGCGGGGTAGCGTCTGGCCCGTGCACATCCTGCTTGCCACCGATGCCGACTGGATCGTCGACGAGGTCACCTCTGCGCTCGGCGGCGACGACGTCCACTTCACCGTCTGCCGTGACGGCCGCGTGGTCGCCGACCAGGTCGAACGGCAACTGCCCGACCTGGCGATCTTCGACCTGCAGATCGGCTCGATGGGCGGCATGGCCGTCACCATGGCGCTGCGTCTCGACGAGTCGGCGGGCGCGCTGCCGCACGTGCGTGTGCTGATGCTGCTCGACCGCCGCGCCGACCTCCACCTCGCCCGCCGCAGCGCCGCCGAGGGCTGGTTGGTCAAGCCGCTCGACTCGCTCCGCCTGCGCCGCGCCGCCGACGCCATCACCGGCGGCGGCACGTACACCGAGGGTCTGGCAGCGGACGCGCCGCCGGTCGACACGATGGTGCCGGTCGCCGACACCGCCGGCGGGACGCCCGAGGAGCGGGCTGCCGCCGAGGAAATCGCCGGTGCCGCCTCCGAGGAAGATCCGGTCACCGCCGGATAGCATGGCGAGCCGCTACGGGGTGTAGCGCAGCTTGGTTAGCGCGCCACGTTCGGGACGTGGAGGCCGGAGGTTCAAATCCTCTCACCCCGACCACGAAACCCCTGGTCACGGACTTGCGAGAGCGGCCCGGGCCAGGGGTTCGGTCGTTTTCGGCCACTTTGGGAGCCATCTTGGGAGCCATTCGAGACCGTAGAGTGGGGTGGTCGACGGAGGGGGTTCCGCAAGAAGTCGATCACGGTGGCCGACCTCGCGAACGAGTGGCTGAGGCACCTCGAGCAGAACGAGGGAACGAAGGAGGAGGGGACGATCCTCCGGCTGCGCCCACGAGTCGAACGGCACATCATCCCCGCCGGCCGAATCGGCGGGCGGCAGCTCGATCAGTTGACCGTCGCCCAGGTCGAGGCGTGGCTGCGCTCGGAGGCCGAGTCCGGCGGAAAGGGCGGCAAGCCCCAGGCGAAGGCGACGTGCCGGGACTACAAGCAGATGCTGGGCGAGATGCTCGAATGGGCCGTCGCCCGTCGGTACCTCACGTGGAACCCGGCCCGTCTCGCAAAGCTGCCGAAGGACCGGTCGGCAACCAACCCGGACGCACCGTCGGTCTACAGCACGTCACGAGCGAAGCGCTCGTTCACCCGTGACCAGTACGGGGCGGTGATGCGTGCGCTGACCGCAACCGGCAGCGACGCGTTCACCACGGCGACCCCGAACGCCTACTTCGTCACCCTGCTCAGTGTCGGGGCGCGGCCGGGCGAAATCGATGCGCTGCGATGGGCGCAGGTCGACATCGAGAACCGGGCGATCACCATCGACCGTGCGATCAAACGAGCGGACGGTGGGCGTCCGCTGAGCATCGGGCCGACGAAGACGGGGAACCGTCGCGACGTCGAGATGACCGACGTGCTGCTCGCAACCCTGCGCCGACATCGCAAACACCAAGCGGGGGTCCGCCCTCTGGCGGGGATCAGTGGACGGCCGACGCTCGCTGGGCTGATCTCGTGTTCACGTCGGAGGTCGGCACACCGATCGACCCGTCCCATGCGCGTCGCGACTTCAAGAAGATCTGCGCGCACGCCGGTGTGCCGGCGCTGTCGCTGTACGAGATCCGCCACACGGTCGCGTCACTGATGGTCGATGCCGACGTTCCCCTTCGCGAGGTCGCCGACCTGCTCGGGCACAAGGACCTGGAGATGGTGGTCAAGCGCTACCGCCACCGCACCGACGGCGTGGTCACGTCCCACGTCGCGGTCCTCGGTTCGTTGTCAGCGGACTAGCCCGGCGAGTCTCTCCTCGTC
>JAWLEC010000120.1:0-9414 GCA_041686315.1 Ilumatobacteraceae bacterium | reverse complement strand
CTGGGCGACGCCTTCCACGAGATGGGCGATCGTGCCCACACCACCACTGGCGACCACCGGCACGGTCACCGCGTCGCAGACGGCTCGGGTGAGTTCGAGATCGAACCCCGCGCGAGTTCCATCGCGGTCCATCGAGGTGAGCAGGATCTCCCCGGCGCCGCGCGCCACCGCCTCACGTGCCCACTCCACGGCGTCGATGCCCGTCGGTGTGCGCCCCCCGTGGAGGTACACCTCCCAACCCGAGCCGGCCGGGGTGCGCTTGGCGTCGATGGCGCACACCACGCACTGCACGCCGAACTCGGCGGCGATCTCGCTGATCAGCTCGGGCCGCTCGACGGCGGCGGTGTTCACGCTCACCTTGTCGGCGCCGGCGCGCAACATCCGTCGGGCGTCCTCGAGGGTGCGGATGCCGCCTCCCACCGTGAACGGGATGTACACCTCGTCGGCGACGCGCCGCACCATGTCGACCGTGGTGTCGCGGTTGTCGCTCGACGCCGTGATGTCGAGGAACACCAACTCGTCGGCTCCCTCGAGGTCGTAGCGGGCGGCCAGTTCCACCGGATCGCCGGCATCGCGCAGGTCGACGAAGTTGGTGCCCTTCACCACCCGTCCGGCGGTGACGTCGAGGCACGGGACGACGCGTGCGACCCTCATCGTCCGCACCTCATCGGAGCACCTCCAGCGCCTCGGTCACCGTGAACCGGCCCTCGTACACGGCCTTGCCGGTGATCACGCCACCGAGGTTCGGGATCGAGGCGAGCGCCCGCACGTCGTCGAGGCTCGACACGCCGCCACTGGCGATCACCGGCGCCGTCGCCTGCTCGGCCGCCCGTGTGAGCCCGTCGACGTCGGGGCCGACGAGCATCCCGTCGCGCCCGATGTCGGTGACGACGAAGACCTCCGCCGCGGGGAACAGGTGCAGCGCATGGTCGAGCTGGAGGCCGCTGCCCTCCGTCCAGCCGTGGACCGAGACCTCGCCGTCGCGATGGTCGAGGCCCACGGCGACCGGCACCACATCGGACATCACGTCGACCAGCTCCGGGTTGCTCACGGCGGCGGACCCCATCACGACGCGACGGACGCCCGCCTCGGCGAGCTGCTCGGCGTCGCTGCGAGTGCGGACCCCACCGCCGGTCTGTACCGACGCCCGTCCGGCGACCGCAGCGGTGATGGCGGCCACCACCGGCCGGTTGACCGCGTCGCCCGAGCGGGCGGCGTCGAGATCGACCACGTGGATCCAGACGGCGCCGTCGTCCACGAACGAGCGGGCCACCGCCACCGGGTCGTCGCCGTACACCGTGGAGTCTGCGTAGTCGCCCTGGCGGAGCCGCACCACACGCCCACCCAGCAGGTCGATGGCGGGGTACAGCTCGATCACGACGTTCCTCCGGCTCGCCGGGCCACGTCGACGAAGTTCGCCAGCAGCTGCAGACCCGGCCGGCTGGACTTCTCGGGGTGGAACTGCACGGCGAACACGTTGCCGAGCCGGAAGGCCGCGTTCAGCGTCGTGCCGTACTCCACCGTGGCGGCCACCACTCCGGGGTCGTCGGGCACGCCGTGCAGCGAATGCACGAAGTAGAGATAGGCGTCGTCGCCGAGGCCGCGCAGCATCGGGTCGTCGGGCATCCGGACGTCGAGCCGGTTCCACTGCATCTGGGGGATCTTGGGGCCGGGCGGGATCCAGGCGACCGTGCCGGGGATCACGTCGAGGCCGTGGGCGTCGTCGTCCTCCTCCGACTTGGTGAACAGCATCTGCATGCCCACGCAGATACCCAGGAACGGGCGACCCGACGCCACGGCGTCGTGTGCCGGCTGCTCGAGCCCCACCGTTCGCAGTGCGTCCATGCAGGCTCCGAAGGCCCCCACGCCGGGCAACACCACTCCGGCGGCGTCGGCGATCAGGCCGGGGTCGGCGGTGAGGCGGGCGTCGGCGCCACTGCGCTCGAGCGCCTTCTGGGCCGAGTGGAGATTCCCGATGCCGTAGTCGACGACGGCGATCAACGGAGCGGGTCGCCCCGGGACGTCGTCGGTCACAACACGCCCTTCGTCGACGGCACGCCGCTGCGGTCCTCCACACGCACGGCGTCACGCAGCGCCCGCGCCAGCCCCTTGAAGGTGGCCTCGATGATGTGGTGCACGTTGCGGCCGCGCACCAGCTCGACGTGCAGTGTGATGGCGGCGGCGGTGGCGAACGACGCCACGGCGTGCTCGGCCAGCTGCGGGTCGAACGCCGGGTTCCCGAGCGGGAGCACCTCGGGCATCGGCACGTGCCATTCCACCCAGGGACGCCCCGAGAGATCGAGCGCCACGTCGACGAGCGCCTCGTCCAGCGGATACCGGCCACTGGCGAAACGGCGCACACCGGCCTTGTCGCCGAGCGCCTCGCCGAACGCCTCGCCGACGGCGATGGCGACGTCCTCCACCGTGTGATGGGTGTCGATGTGCAGGTCACCGGTGGCGTGCACCACCAGATCGAATCCGCCGTGGCGTCCGAGCTGGTCGAGCATGTGGTCGTAGAAGGGGATCCCGGTCGACACGTCGGTGACGCCCGTGCCGTCGAGGTCGATCGACACCTCGATCGAGGTCTCCTTGGTGTCGCGGCGGCGGGTGGCGGTACGGGTCATGTGCTGGCTCCTGAGGCCCTGGGGGACGGCGGGTGGGATGGCGAGAGGGACGACGTCGATGCGACGGCTGTGTGGACCACGTCGGTGAGTGCCTCGAGGAAGGCCGTGTTCTCCTCCGGCGTGCCCACGGTGACCCGCAGGCAGTCGGCCAGCCGGGGCCAGCTCGAGCAGTCGCGGATCAACACCCCACGGTCGACCAGCCCCTGCCACACCGTCGGGCCTTCACCGGGCCCCACACGGAACAGCACGAAGTTGGCGCCGCTCGGGAACACGTCGATCGGCTGCTCCGACAGGCGGTCGACGATGCGCGTGCGCTCGTCGACGATCTGGCGGACGCGTCGGTCCATGTCGCCGGAGAAGCGCAGGGCGAGGCGGCCGGCGATCTGCTTCACGGCGTCGAGATGGTACGGGAGCACCACCTTGTCGAGCTCGGACACCAGCCAGCGGGGCCCGACGAGGTACCCGAGCCGTGCTCCCGCCATCGACCAGGTCTTGGAGAACGTCCGCGTCACCACGAGCGGACGGGTCTCGTCGACGAGATCGAGTGCGGTCCAGTCGGCGAACTGGGCATAGGCCTCGTCGACCACCACCAGGCCCGGTGCCAGGTCGAGGAGCTGCTCCACGCGCTCGCGGGGCTCGATCATTCCCGTCGGGTTGTTGGGCGACGTGAGGAACACCACGTGCGGGGCGTGGTCGTGCATCACCCGTTCGACCTCTGCCGCATCGAGGGTGAAGTCGCCGGCCCGCTCGCCTTCGACCACCGTGGCACCGGTGACCCGTGCGATCTGGGCGTGCATCTGGTAGGTCGGCTCGAACGTGGCGACGGTCCGACCGGGCCCGGCGTAGGCGAGCAGCACGGTCTGCAGCACCTCGTTGGACCCGTTGGCGACGAAGATCTGGGCCGGATCGACCCGGTGGAGGTCGGCCAGCGCCTCGCGCAACTCGGTGGCCGCCCGGTCGGGGTACCGGTGCCACGGCACCCGGGACACCTCCGCGGCGACCGCGTCGCGGAAGGCGACGGGCGGTGGCAGCGGCGACTCGTTGGTGTTCAACCGCACCGCCACGTCGACCTGGGCGGAGTGGTACCCCTCGAGCGTACGGAGATCGGGACGGACGGGGATCACCGGGGGCAGTGTAGAGGGACCATCGGCCCGCCTCCCGCTAGCGTTTCGCCGATGGCCGCATCATCCGCGTCATCATCCGCGTCGACGGCTGCCGAACTCGGCACCATTGCCGACAACGTGGCGCAGTACCGCCGTCGCGTCGCCGATCTCGCCGAGCCGTGGATCGGCACCGAACGTGAGGACCTCGTCACGGCGATCCACGAGGCGGAACGCTCGCTGCGCACCGCCGAGCGGAACCTCGTGCGAGCGATGCGCACCGCCGACTGACCCGAAAACGCGGCGACGGCCCCTGGTGGAGGGGCCGTCGCACGGTGCGAGGCCAGGAGGCGGATCCCGGCCGTCGCAACAAACCAGGTGGCGGGAACCTGGTTGCGCACCGACCCTACACGGACGCTGTTGCGTCCTCAACAGTCGGAGCGCGCGTCGACGCGAACTCGACGAGTTGGCGGAGTTTCGCTGATCAGTGGGCACGGAGCCGGCTGGAGGGGCAGAAGTCCTCCAGCACGCACCGCTCGCACTCGGGTTTCCGGGCGAAACACACACGCCGGCCGTGCAGGATCAT
Source organism: Ilumatobacteraceae bacterium (assembly GCA_041686315.1). Classification (GTDB taxonomy): domain Bacteria; phylum Actinomycetota; class Acidimicrobiia; order Acidimicrobiales; family Ilumatobacteraceae; genus Sva-07. Next base: position 5,104 of record JAWLEC010000120.1, on the reverse strand, counting down.
CCGCAGGCTGAAATCGCCCCGTTGCGCCGCCGGAAGGTACGAGTTGAGTTCGAGTTCCACCTTCACCGGATCCTCCTCCTCGGTGATGCGAAGACGGCGTGCCAGCCGGCCGACGTGGGTGTCGACGGGCAGGCCCGGAAGGCGGAACGCCACGCTGCGTACGACGTTGCCGGTCTTGCGCCCGACTCCGGGCAGCGTGACCAGGTCGTCGAGGTCGGTCGGCACCTCGCCGTCGTACTGCTCGACCAGGCGGCTCGCCATCGCGATCAGGTTGCGGGCCTTGGAGGCGAAGAACCCGGTACTGCGCACGATCTCTTCGAGTTCGGTCTGCTCGGCGTGCATGAGGTCGTCGGGCGTGGGATAGCGGGCGAACAGCACCGGCGTGACCATGTTGACCCGGGCGTCGGTGCACTGTGCGGACAGGATCGTGGCGACCAGCAGTTCGAACGGGGTGGAGTGCTCGAGTTCGCAGAGGGCTTCGGGGTACTCCTGTGCGAGCCGAGCGGCCGCCTCGCGGGCACGGCCCTTGGGGGTGCGTGGTCGGCCCATCGGGGGTGGACCCTAATGGGGATACCCTCGCCACCATGCGGCGCCTCGAGATCAAACGACAGATGGGCGTCGACGACATCGCCGGCGTCAACGAGCTGCTCGAGGCCGCCGCGCGGGCCGACGGCCGGCGGCCGCTGTCCGACCACCTCTACCTCGACCTCGTCAACGGCGGCCTCGACGGCTTCGCCGGTTTCCTCGCCTGGGAACCCGGTCACCACCATCCCGTGGCGTATGCGCAGATCTCGCGGGGCAACGACGCCTACGCCTTCGAGCTGGTGATCAACCCGCACCACCGCTACGAGATGGCCACGATCGGGCCCGAGCTGATCGAGGCGGCCACCGACGTCGTCGCTGCTGACGGCGGAGGCGACGTGAACTGGTGGGTGTTCGAACCCACTTCGGCGCACGAGCAGCTGGCCCAGGATGCCGGGATGGAGCAGGGTCGCCTGCTCCATCAGATGCGGCGACCGCTGCCGACCGGCTTGCCGGTCACCGTCGAGACCCGGGCGTTCGTCCCCGGCGCCGACGACGAGGCCTGGCTCGACGTCAACAACCGGGCGTTCGCCGGCCACGGCGAGCAGGGCGGCTGGACGGTCGACACGTTCCGTCAACGCCAGCAGGAGCCGTGGTTCGACCCCGAGGGGTTCCGGATCCACGAGCGTGACGGTCGCATGGCCGCGTTCTGCTGGACCAAGGTCCACGAGCCCGATCCGGCCGACCCCGCCGGCGGGCCACTCGGGGAGATCTACGTGATCGCCGTCGACCCCGACTTCCACGGCCTCGGCCTGGGGCGCCAGCTCACACTGGCCGGCCTCGACCACCTCGCCGATCGCGGGATCCGCACCGGCATGCTGTACGTCGACGCCGACAACGAACCGGCCGTTCGGCTCTACCGGTCGCTCGGTTTCGAGGTGCACTGCACCAACGCAGCTTTCGTGGCCGAGGTACCGGCAGACGACGACGCTCCCCGCTCCGGGGCCGTGACGTGACCGCCGTCGAACTGCCCCGCTGGAGCGTCGACGACGTGCACGCCGGATTCGAGGCGCGGTCGTTCACCGACGCCATGGAGCGCAGTGCTGCCGATCTGGTCCGTCTGGTCGCCCTGTTCGACGAGCTCGGGATCCGCTCCCTCCCGCCCCGTGCCGCCACCCACGTCGACGGCACGGCTGCCGATCGGGCGATCGACGAGTTCAACCGGGTGAGCGACGACGCCGCACTCCTGCGTACCTACGTGTACGCGACCGTCGCCACCGACACCCGCAACGAGACCGCCCAGGCGCTCCTCGCCCGCACCCGCGAAGCCGACGCCACGTTGCGCCCGCTCACGGCACGGCTCGCCGACTGGGTGGCGGCGCTCGGCGTCGACAGCCTCGCCGAGGGCAGCGACGCCGTGGCCGAGCACCGCGGACCGCTGCACCGGCTGGCAGCGCGGGCGGTCCACCAGATGACCGAGCCCGAGGAACACCTGGCCGCCGAACTGGCCACGACCGGTTCGACGGCCTGGGGCCGGATGCAGGCCGACCTCACCTCCCAGCTGGTGGCCACCGTCGAACTGCCCGACGGCGCCCGCGACCTGCCGATCACCGCCGTCCGGGGCATGGCGAACCACGGCGACCCGGTGGTGCGGCGCGCCGCCCACGAGGCCGAACTCCGCGCCTGGCCGACGATCGAGCTGCCCGTGGCCGCGGCGATGAACGCCATCAAGGGTGAGGCGATCGTGCTCAACCGGCGACGGCACTGGACGTCACCGGTGGACGCCTCGCTGTTCGCCAACAGCGTCAGCCGTGCCACGTTCGACGCGATGCAGTCCGCAGTGGTGGCTTCGTTGCCCGATCTGCGGCGCTGGATGACCACCAAGGCCGGTCTGCACGGCCACCCGGCCGGGAGCGGCCTGCCGTGGTGGGACCTCGTCGCACCCCTGCCCCACGCGGCCGCAGAGGTGTCGTGGGAGCACGGCGTGCAGGTGGTGCGGGAGGCGTTCGGCGGCTACAGCCCCGCCCTCGCCGGACTGCTCGATCGTGCCCTCGACGAGCGGTGGATCGACGCCGAGCCGCGCTCCGGGAAGGTGGGCGGAGCGTTCTGCGCCCGCTTCACGGGCGACCGGTCGCTGGTCCTGCTCAACTGGGCCGGTTCGGCCGATTCCACACAGACCACGGCCCACGAACTCGGTCACGCCTACCACAACACGGCCTTGGCGACCCGGACGGCACTGCAGCGGCAGCTCCCGATGGCGCTCGCCGAGACCGCCAGCATCTTCTGCGAGACGCTCGTGGTCGAGGAGGGCCTCGCCCGCTCCGAGGGCATCGACCGGCTCGTCCAACTCGACGTCGACCTCGCCGGCACCAACCAGGTGATCGTCGACATCCACTCGCGGTTCCTGTTCGAGTCGGAGGTGTTCGAACGCCGGCAGCGGCGCCCGCTCGGCGCCGGCGAGCTCTGCGAGCTGATGACCGCCGCCCAGGCGGAGGCCTACGGCGACGGCCTCGATCTCTCCACGGCGCATCCGTGGATGTGGCTCCTCAAGCCCCACTACTACGGCTCGCACTTCTACAACTGGCCGTACACGTACGGGCTGCTGTTCGGTCTCGGGCTGTTCGCCCGCTACCGCGAGGATCCCGATCGCTTCCGTGCCCGCTACGACGACCTCCTGTCGCGTGCCGGCATGGACACGGCCGAGGAGCTGGGGGCCGCGTTCGGGATCGACGTCACCGACGAGGCGTTCTGGACGGCCAGCCTCGACGTGGTGCGAGGGCGGATCGACGACTACGAATCGCTGGCCCGGGCCCTGCCATGACCTCCGCTCCGACGCGCTACGACCTGGATCGCGACGAGTTCGGACTCCATCTGCACGGTGAGCCGAGGTACCGGCTCGACCAGCTGTGGGAGGGCCTCTACGACCAGCTCGCCGATCCGTCCGACATCACCAACCTGCCGAAGTCGCTGCGCGCCCGACTCGAGGCGGAGCTGCCCACCGCTCTCGATCTCGTCACCGAGTCGGTGAGCGACGGAGGCGACACCGTGAAGTTCCTGTGGGAACTCGACGGCGGCAGCCGCGTCGAGACCGTGCTGATGCTGTATCGCGACCGGGCCACGGTGTGCGTGAGCAGCCAGGCCGGATGTGCGATGGGCTGCGGATTCTGTGCCACCGGCCAGGCCGGTTTCACGCGGCACCTCACCGTCGGCGAGATCGTCGAACAGGTCGTGCGCGCGGGCCGGCGGGCCCGGTCGCTCGATCGCCGCGTCAGCAACCTGGTGTTCATGGGAATGGGCGAACCGATGGCGAACCTCGACGCCGTCTGGTCGGCGACCGAGCGTTTCCACGCCGACATGGGCATGTCGGCCCGGCACATCACGATCTCCACGGTGGGAGTGATCCCGGGCATCCGCTCGCTGCGGGACCGGCCGCTGCCGGTGAACCTGGCCGTGTCGCTCCACGCCGCCAACGACGAACTGCGCGACGAGCTCGTTCCGATCAACCGGCGCTATCCGATCGACGATCTCGTCGATACGTGCACCGACTACCTCACCGTGCGCAACCGGCGGATCAGCTTCGAGTGGGCGATGATCGACGGCGTCAACGACCGCGACAGCGACGCCCGCGAACTGGCGGCCCTCTGCGCGCGCCTCTCCCCCGCCGCGCACGTCAACCTGATCCCGCTGAACCCCACGCCCGGCTACCCCACGGTGGGATCACCGCCCGAGCGGGTCGAACGGTTCCGTGACCTCCTCGAGCGGTTCGGGGCGAACGCCACCGTACGCCGCAACCGTGGCACCGACATCGACGCCGCCTGCGGCCAGCTCGCCGCCGGCCAGCCGGTGACACTCTCGCGGCGTACCGCTCAGTCGAGGTAGCGGGGGTTGGCCACCTCGAGCTTGTCGACGACGGCCTCGCGCAGCAGCGACCGGAGCTCCTCACCCCGGTCGGCGAATCCACCGGCACGGATCGCCGCTGCCAGTTCGGCGTCGTCGGCCACGCCGAGCCGGTCGAGCCGGGCCCGGTGCGTCTCGGCCTGAGCGGCGCCCAGCTCGATCTCGCGTTCCACCATCGCCAGCACGTTCGACGCCACCCGGGCGTGGAATCGCAGCCGACCCTCGGTGGCGGGGATCACCTCGCCGTCGAGCCATTCACGCACGGCCTCGAGCAGTTGCCCGGCATCGGGTGCGTCGTGGGGCATCGCCATCGTTCACCACCTTCCTTCGAGCAGGGCCAACAGGTCGTACTCGTTCTCGCAGACCCGGCGTCCGATGGCCGCCAGCTCGTGGCTGCGCGAGGCGCCGCCCAGGTGCACGTTGGCCTGCAGGATGCACATCACCGCCCACTTCCAGGTGCCCAGCACCTCCCACCAGTGCACGACCGCCGCGTCCACGGGCGGGCCGCCGGCGGCCTCGTACGCCTCGAAGAGGGTGTCGTGGTCACCCAGGCCGGCCACGGGTGGTTCGGCGCCGAAGCGCCACGCCTTGACGCACAACCAACCGAGGTCCTCCATCGGGTCGCCGAGGTGGGCGAGTTCCCAGTCGATCACGGCGCGCAGCCCGTCGGGGCCGACGATCAGGT
>JAWLEC010000119.1:0-9528 GCA_041686315.1 Ilumatobacteraceae bacterium | reverse complement strand
GGTGGCGACCGGGTCGCCGGCTCGGCGACCGACGATGTCGTAGGGGACCGGCTGACCCGACACCCGTTCGGTCGCCTGGATGACCTCCAGAACCGACGACCCGACGCCGGTGCCCACGTTCACCGCGATGCTCGCCCCGTTCGATCCGAGGAGGTCGAGGGCTGCGAGGTGGGCGCCGGCGAGGTCGTCGACATGGATGTAGTCGCGGATGCAGGTTCCGTCGGGGGTGTCGTAGTCGTCGCCGAACACCTGGAGTCGCCGGTCGCCGAGCAGCAGCGCCTTCATGGCGAGTGGGATCAGGTTGATGCTGTAGGTCCAGTCCTCGCCGATGCGGGCGTCGAAGCTCGCGCCGGCGGCGTTGAAGTAGCGCAGGCTCACCGAACGAAGGCCGTGGGTGACCTCGTACCACGCGAGGACCCGTTCGATCATCGCCTTGGTCTCGGCGTAGACGCTCTCGGGCTTGATCGATTCCGACTCGACGACCGGCACGACGTCGGGCGTGCCGTAGACCGAGCACGACGACGAGAACACCACCTCGCGGACGTCGGCGGCGAGGCAGGCTTCGAGCAGTTCCACCGTGCCGGCGACGTTGTTGCGCCAGTACTTCGCCGGCTGCTCCATCGACTCGCCGACCGACTTGTAGGCGGCGAAGTGCACCACCTGGGTCACGCCATGTTCCCTGCACGTCGCCGTGACGAGGTCGCGGTCGGTGATCTCACCGACGACGAGCGGCGCATCGATGACCGCGTCGGCGCGCCCCAACTCCAGCGAGTCGAGCACGACGACGTCCCTGCCGGCTTCACGCAACGCGCGCAGCGTGTGCGAACCGATGTACCCGGCACCGCCGGTGACGAGAACGCAGGCGCCTTCACGGCGAGTGGTCAGCATGCGGTGTCCCTTCGCAGCTCGAAGATCATGGGTGACGCCAGCGATGCAGGCCACCGCTGAAGGAGCCAACGTAGCCGCAAGCGATTGACGATCAGGTCCGTCAATCTCACCAGTCGGTTGTGTCGTTCACGGAAGAGGGGGTCGGCTTCGAGCCGCTCGACCATGTCGATCATGACGCCGGATCGAAAGACAGATCGTAGGCCGTGGCGAGCCGCGCTTCGTCGCACTTGACGGGCGGTGATGAAGTTGAGTGACTCCCACAGGCCGGATCGGCTGATCGAGTCAGGCAGCAGCGACGCGGTGACAGCGGGGGCGACCGGGAGGAGTGGCACCCCGAAGTGGGGGTCGAACGGGAACGCGTAGTTCGGGCAGACATGCACCGAACGCCCGGATGGGGCGAGGTGTGTGTCCATGGCGGTGATGGCACGGTCCACGTCCCGTACGTGCTCGAGTACGTGGACGGAGAAGACGAGATCGAACGGTCGAAGATCGGCGGGCAACTCTTCGACCCCGACCTCGAGGACCGTGCGCCGCGTTCCGGCGAGTTGCTCGTCGAGGGCGCGTCGCGTCGAGTGCATGACCTCGAAACCTGGCCCCGCAGGTTCGATCGCGGTCACGTCGTGGCCGAGCTCGGCGAGAAACGCAGAGAAGGCGCCGATGCCCGCACCGACCTCCAAGATTCGACACGGCTCATCCAGATAGTGCTCGAGCAGGTCGAGGCCCACGTGCGTCTCGTTGAGGTAGACATCGAGTTGGCGTCGTGCTTCCGAGGGGTCCAGACCGACGTCATCGGATACGCGGTGCGCGATTCGATGTCTGTCGAGGCGGCCGATGAAGTCGTCGAGCTGTGAGGTCAGGGTCGAATTGGCCATGGCGAGGGGTCGGCGGGAACGCTACCGCACCGAGGACCTCGGTCTCCCGGCGGCCCGGTAGGCGAGCCGGGAGACAGGGACGGTCGCGAACGAAACGGTACGGTCGGGGACGTATGGATCCTTCTGTCGATTGCATCGACGTGTCTGTCGTGGTCCCCGTCTACCGCGGCGCGAAGTCGCTCCCCGAACTCACCCGGCGAACACTCGCGACGCTGGGCAGTCGCTCGGTCGAGATCGTGCTCGTGAACGACGCGTCGCCGGATGAGAGCTGGCAGGTCATGTCCGAACTCTCGGTGAGCGATCCACGTATCCGATCGTTCGACCTGCTCTCGAACCATGGCCAGCCGATGGCGACGATGTGTGGCCTCACCCAGGCGCGGGGCGAGATCGTGGTGACGATCGATGACGACCTCGAGCACCCGCCCGAGGAGATCACGAAGCTGCTGGGCGCACTCGACGACCATCCCGATTGGGACGGCGTCGTCGGGTCGTGGCCACAGGATCGATCGGTCGTCCGGAACGTGGGCAGCTGGATCTACGGAGCCATCGATCGAATCGCATGGGGTACACCGAAGGGGTTTCGCCACTCGGGTTTCCGGGCCATCCGTCGACCTGCAGTGAACGCGATCATCAGCGCCCGGACCCAGAATCCTCTGATCGGGCCGCTGCTCGTGCAGTTGGCGGGCAACGTCCACAACGTGGAGGTTCGCCACGACGAGCGCGCCCACGGTTCGTCCGGCTTCACCATTTCCGACGGGGTCCGCATGGCGCTGAACCACCTCCGGTACGGCTCGACGTTGCCGTTGCAGCTGCTCTCCCGTTTCGGCTTCTCGGTTGCGGTGCTGTCGCTCGTGTTCGGCGTCTATCTGCTGCTCCGAGCGCTCTTCGGGCAGTCCGGGCCACAAGGCTGGCTGTCGACGTTCGTTGCCGTCATCTTCTTCGGTGGATCGATCCTGTTCGGCATCGGCGTTCTCGGCCAGTACATCGGCACGATCATCGCCGAGGTCCGTCGACCACCGAGGTTCAGCGTGCGAAGGGCGTTGCCCGAAGGTACGTCAGTTCGCAGTTCCTGAGTCGTCGGTTCGATCGCACGTGGTTCTTGATTACGGCGTAGTTCGAGAGTTGGGTTGCGTTCTCGATCCAGAATGCACGCTCGGGGAACTGGTTGAAGAGGTACGACTGCAGGATGAGGTGCAACTTCGTGCCACGGAACGCGGGATCGACTGCTACCAGGACGCCCTTGTAGAGCGGTTCTTCCTCGACGAACGGGCCGCGGTTCTCGTATGTGAAGAACCCCTTCACGTAGCCATCGACCTCGGCGACGGCGGTGTGGCCGTGGTCGCTGCGCACCATGTCGTTCATCCACGCGCCGAACCACCGGCGCGCCGAGCCGGAGCCGAACACCGATTCGTCCTTGTAACGCGAGACGAATGAGTCGTTGTCGGTCAGATGTTGGTGGGTCAATTCGAGAACACGCTCGAGGTCGCCGGGTTCGAACATTCGGATCTCGACGTCGGGATGGTCGCTCGGATATGCGAAGTCCGAGTCGCCCTCCACGACCCGGGACACGAAGGTGATCCGAGAGTCGACCAGCCGAAAGCCGTGATCGGCGAGCACGTTCGCGAGCACGATGTCGGAGAGGTCGAGATTCGCTTCGATGACGTCGATGTCCGATGATTCCAGCAGTTGCTCGAGTTCGGCGGCGAGCTGCGTCGCCGATACGCCGGGTGTGAGTGCCAGCCGGCAGATGGATCTCGACCAGAACTCGGACTCGAACGGGCGCGGCTCCACCGCGAACGCAGATGTCATGTCGCGGTCGGCTATTTGAACTTCTCGGCCGGGCTCCCGAACCAGACCTCGTCGTCGCCCACGTCGTGACGGACCTGCGAGCAGGCGCCGATCACCGCGCGCTCACCGACGACCACACCCGGCATGATCGCAACGTTGGCGCCGTACTGACTCCCGCTCTTCAACGTGCAGACGCTCTTCTCCTTCTCGCCCATCCGTGGCGTGTCGGTCGCGACGAAGCCGTATTTGATGATCACGTCGTCTCCGACGGTGGTTCCGGCCGACAGCGTGCAACGCGAGCCGAACGTCGTGCGATCGCCGACCGTGCAACCGTCCCGGATCTCTCCGTAGGCCGTGATGCTGACCTCGTCGCCCATCTGCACGTCCGCTCCGATCTTGGTGTACGTGCCGATGTAGCAGTTGCTTCCAATCGATGCGTTCGCGTACACGACGGCATAGTCCCCGAGAATTGTTCCTGGGCCGATGCTGGCTCCGTCCTCGACGATGCAGAAGCGACCGATGGAAACACCTTCTGCGATGCGGGCGTTCTCCGAGATGTAGTTCAAGTTCAGCCTCCTGATTACGAGGGTGCGACACTAGCCGAGGTGATCGACAGAGCGCGTCAAGTCGGCTCCGTGGTGCGCCGGCCGGCAACGCCGAGCGCCACGACCGTCACCACTGCCTGCGTGCAGAGCAGCCAGAGTGCGAGCACCTGGGTCTCGGCAACTGCACCCGTGAGGGTGATGATCGGAGCAGTGACTGCGGCAAGCCCCCATGCCACCGTGATTCGGCGGGACCGTCCCTCGACGACGAGCACGACGGTCGCCACCAGCGCACACGCGGCGAGCACCGATGCCGCCGAGAGAAACGCATAGGTCACCGGGTCGACCTCGCCTCGGATCCCGAAGACGGAGCCGATCACCAGATCGCCGAGCTGGTGGCCCGCCAGTGCTGCGAGGAGCCCACCTCCGGTGGCGACGGCAACGATCCAACGACGGGTGGTCGCAATGGCAGCGGGCTGGTCGGCGGCGCCAGCGAGGCCGACGGCGAGTTGAGGAACGATCGCCTGGAGGACGACGAAAGGTATTCGAACGCCGGTGAGCACGAGGAACAGGGCGGACACGTCTGCGGCGTCGCCGCCTGCGACAGCCAGCAGCACGGGCGACCCGAACATGAAGGCGTGCGCGAGGAATCCTGCCGTTGCTGCAGCGCCCAGTGTGGCAAGCCCTTGTTCGTGCTGCTTCCTGCCGGAGGGGTGAGACGGCCGGCCGATGACCACGAGAAATCCTGCGAGAAGGGCGAGAGCAAACCAATCTGGTCCTGCACCGACGGAGATCAACGTGAGAGTCGTTGCGAGACGGATGAGGTTCTCACCGGCAATCGCCGCGGCGAGTCCCCGTCGGCGATGCAGCCGCGCGAGTTCTCCACGGCGGACGCCGTTGAGCGCAGTCCCGATCGGAAGCAGCGCCGCAACGACGGGCCAGACCCAAGATGACGAGTGGAACAGCTGTTCGCGGAGCAACGTCGTCGTGAGCAGCAGGGCGATCGAAGCAGCCGTCAGCGTCATTGTGATCCGCGGTGCGGTGCCCCCCGGCAGGAGGTCACGGCGCGTGACCGGGTGGACCGCAGCCCATTGCTGGAACGAGAAGGTCAGCCCGGCCGCAAGCACCGCCCAGATCGTCCAGAGCTGAGCGAGCGGGGCGAATGCGTCGAGCCCGAGATACCGCTCGCTCGCGATGAGGGTGATCGCGCCGACTGCCCCGGTCAACAGTGCGGAGCCGACCAGCAGGGGATCGCGCGGGCCGGCCTGTCGACTCGGCTCGGTCCGGTGCTTGCTCACTCGCAGTGCGCGGCGGCGACCTCGAGGAACGCGTCGATCACGAACTGCTGCTCGGCTTCCCCCAGGCTGGTGTAGTACGGGAGCCTGAGCAACCGGCCACTGATGTCGTCGGTGACCGGGCAGAACGCGTCCTGGTCGGAATACGCCCGACCCGCGGTCGAGGAGTGCAGCGGGACGTAGTGGAAGGTGGCCTGCACCCCGAGCGTGCGCAGGCCCTCCAGCATCGCGTCACGCTGTTGCCGTGACGGCATCAGCACGTAGAACATGTGGTGCGCCGACTCGGAGTGAGCGGGAACGACCGGTAGCCCGATTCCCAGCCGCTCGGTGTGTGGTTCGAGCCCAGCCCGATATCGATCCGAGACCGCCGCACGTCGTCGCAGGATGTCTTCGGAACGCTCAAGCTGCGCGAGCAGGAACGCAGCGAGGATGTCACTCATCCCGAACGAGGATCCGGTGTCCTTCCAGGAGTACTTGTCGACTTCTCCGAGCATGAACGCCCGCCGGTTGGTTCCCTTGTCGTACAGCACGTGGGCGCGTTCGATGTCGGCTTCGTCGTTCAGCAGCAGTGCCCCACCTTCACCACAGATGAAGTTCTTGGTCTCGTGGAAGCTGAGTGTGGCGAAGCGTCCGAACGTGCCGAGCAGCTGTCCTCGATGCGTACCGAAGAGCCCGTGCGCGTTGTCCTCGACGAGGCTGATGTCGGACCGATCTGACAGCACCTCGGTCAACCCGTCGAGATCGCAGCCCACTCCTGCGTAGTGCACGGCGACCACCGCTCGGACCGAATCGTCGAGCAGGTCCTTGACATGGCTCGGATCGATGCCGAGCGTCGTGGGTTCGATGTCGGCGAAGCGGAGGGTCGCCCCCTGGCGAGCGTCCGCCAGGGCTGTCGTCGTGAACGTGAACGACGGCACGATCACCGTGTCGCCCGGACCGACGTCGAGCAGGAGCGACGTCATCTCGAGCGCATCGGTACACGACGTCGTCAGCAGGACGTCTTCGACGCCGAGCCGGGCTCGGAGCAGATCGGCGGTGCGCCGGGAGAACGGGCCGGAAGACGACGTGTGTCCGCCTTTGACGGCCTCCGCGATGTAGTCGAGTTCGGACCCTTCGAGTCCCGGGCGGTTGAAGCGAATCATCGTGTCTCCCCCCCAGGCGGTGAGTGCGACCGGGCGGAGGCCGACGATATCAGGGCGGCCCCGGGTCCAGCCGCACCGCGGTAGGGTTCGCTCTGCGATGAGTGACGTGTCGGCGCCGGCGAGCGACCGTGGCGCCGGCCCGGCCGCGGACTCTGCGGTCGCCGAGAAGCCGACGAACCACGCAACCGTGGAGATCGCGTGGCGCCGTGACCTGCTCACCGCACTGCCCTGGTTGTTGGTGGCCGTCCTCGCGGTCGTGTCGTTGTTGCGCAACGAGGTCGCCCTGGGCGAGATCGGTCGCTATTCGGTGTACTGGGTCCTGACGATCGTGCTGCCCGGGATGATCGTGGTGCGCTCGACCGTTGACCGAGCCTCTTTCGCCGAGAACGTGATCGTCGGCGCCGCTGCCGGACTCGTGATGCAGCAGGTCGCCTGGCACGGACTGCGCCTCGTCGGTCTCGACGCGCTCGTGACGCTGTGGTGGTTGCCGATCGTGATGGTGGGGGTCGCGGCGAGCCCGATTCGTCGACGTTGGTGGCGACGACACACCGAGACGCTGCCGGTCTGGTGGCACGCGGCGCTCGCGATCGTCGCTGGTCTGTTGTTCATGGCGATCGATGTCGGTGGATTCCGCCCCAACGCACTGCCGCCAGCGGACAGCACGGTCTATCTCGATCTCTGGTGGCACCTGGCGATGGTGCAGGAACTGATGCGACCGGGGCCGGCGCAGGTGCCGCAGGTCGTCGGGGAAGCTCTCGGCTACCACTTCAATTCCCACGCCCACGTCGCCGTTGGTGCCCAGTCGGCTGTCATCGATCCCGAGGTGGTGCTCTTCCGTCTCTGGTTCGTGCCGCTCGCGGCCCTGACGCTGGGCTCGATGGCGGTCGTGGCGCGGCGCGTCTCGGGTTCGCTCGTTGCCGGCCCCCTCGCCGCATGGTTGATTGGCGGGGCGCTCGCGGGCGGCTTCATCTGGCCGAACCGTCTGGGCGACGTCGCAGCGTCACCATTCGTCTTCCTGAGTCCGTCGCAGGTGATCGCCAACGTGTTCATGATCGTGGCGCTCGGGTTGGCGGTCGACCTCGTGCGGGGGCGACACGGCCGGTGGCACCTGGCTGCCTTCCTCGTAGTCGCCTGGGCAGGTCTCGGGGCCAAGCCGACCGTGGTGCCGCTGCTGCTCGCTGGTCTGTGCGTCGGCATGCTGGCGGTCGCGGTGACTCGCCGGCGGTGGCCTGGGGCGACGCTGGCCATCGCCGTAGCCGGACTGGTCGTCCTGCTCGCGTCGTCGTTGGGCGGTCAGAACTCGTCGGGTTCGCGCCTCACGCTGTTCGGGTCGCTGCGCGGCAATCGCGTGTACTCCGAGATCATTCGTGACTCGAGCCTGCGCGGGACGAACGAGGGGTTGCTGCTCGACTCGATCGACAGTGCGCGTGCCATCGTTGCCGCGGTCGCCGCCGTGATCGTGTTGATCGGCTTCCACGCTGTTCGGTTGGTGGGATTCGCACTGCTCGCGCGATCCGGAACCCGACGCGATCCGGCGGCGTGGATGCTGGCTGGTGTCGTCGGCGCCGGTTGGGGGGCGTTCTTCGTGCTCGATCATGTCGGATACAGCCAGGCCTACTTCGTCCACACAGCTGTACCCGCCGGTGCCGTGATGGCAGCGTGGCTCTTCGCCGACGCGGCCTCGTTGGAACCGGTTCGACGAGTGGCTCCGGTCGTGGTCGCCGCGCTCGGGCTCGGGGCGATCACAGGCTCGCTGGCGTTGGGGGCCTCCAATGGCGCGCTGGCGATCCCAGAGGCGGGCATGCTCGTGGTCGTAACGGTCGCGTTGCTCGTCGTGTTCGTGGTCGCCGTCGCCACAGCCGGAGCGTGGCGGGCGCTGCGGGCCCGTGACATCATGCCTGCCGTCGGTGGAGCGGTCGCCGTGGCTTTGGTCGTCGGAATCGCCCTCACCCCCGCAGCGTCGGCGATTGCCGACCGGATCGTCCGATTCGTGCACCCGGGCCTCAACGAGGTCGATGCCTCGTCACCCTCGTTCGTCTCCGCCGGCGAGCAGCAGGCTGCTCGCTGGTTGCGTGACAACTCCGATGTCGACGATGTCGTTGCCACCAACCTGCACTGCCGGCCCCCGAGCAACGAACCGGTGTTCTGCGACGCCCGTGGCTACTTCGTGAGCGGTCTCTCGGGACGGCGCATCGTCCTCGAGGGGTGGGCCTACACCGGCGAGGCGCAAGCGATGCACGGTGAGGGCGACCGCCCCTTTGCGTACCAGCCATCGCCCTGGCCGGAACGCTACGAGCTGTCCCAGGCCGCCGTGAACGACCCGACCCCGGGCGTGCTCGAGCGCTTGACTGTGGACTACGGCGCCGACTGGTTCGTCGCTGTTCGCCGCGCCGATGAGGTCGCGCCGGCATTGTTCGACCTCGCAGACCTTGCATTCGACAACGGCGAGGTGGCGATCTTCCGGCTCCGGTAGTCCCGGAGAAGTCGACCCGGTCGAGATAGCGTCGCACGCTGGAAGGACCGAATCATGGGTATCCGCGACACGATCAACGACCAACTGAGCGAGCTGTTCGAGGAAGACGAACTCGACGTGCCCGAGATCACCGACGACCTGGTGCTGCTGGAGACCGAACTCGACAGTCTCGGCTTCGCCGTGTTGGTGACGCGGCTCGAAGAGACGCTCGGCTACGACCCGTTCTCGATGATGACCGAACCCGTCTACCCGACGACGTTCGGTGAGTTCGTCGCGATCTACGAGCAGTTTGCACCGACTGCCGACGCTGCCGACGGAGCATGACGCCATCACTCCCGGTCGGTTCGGCCGTCGAGTCGGCCGGACACCGGCTGTCACACGACGACCTCCGCGCTGATGCACTGGATCTGAGGTCCCGGGTCGACCGCGGCGGCATCCTGCACCTGCGAACCGACGACGCGGCGATCGTCACCGCTGCGATCGTGGCGCTCGACGGTTGGGCGGGCGAGGTGCACCTGGTGCCCTCGG
>JAWLEC010000118.1:0-9624 GCA_041686315.1 Ilumatobacteraceae bacterium | reverse complement strand
GCCCTCACCATGGTCGACGGCATCGTGCTGCTGGTCGACGCCGCCGAGGGTCCGCTGCCCCAGACCCGTTTCGTGCTCCGCAAGGCGCTGGCGCGTGATCTCCCCGTCATCCTCGTGGTCAACAAGGTCGACCGACCCGACGCCCGCACCGCCGAGGTGATCGACGAGGTCTACGAACTGTTCTTCGACCTCGATGCGCAGGACCATCACGTCGAATTCCCCATCCTCTACTGCTCGGGCCGTGACGGCTGGGCCACCGACGACCTCGACGCCGCGCACGCCGTCATCGCCGGCACCGTCGAGGGCGCCGATCTGCGACCTCTCGTGGAGACCCTGCTCGACCACATCCCGTCGCCCACCTACCACGACGGCGCACCGTTGCAGGCGTGGGTCACCAACCTCGACGCGTCGCCCTACCTCGGCCGCCTCGCACTGCTGCGGGTGATCGAAGGCGAGATCCGCAAGGGCCAGTCCGTCGCCTGGTGCAAGCGCGACGGCACCGTGGCACGGGCGAAGATCGCCGAGCTGTTCCTCACCGAGCACCTCACCCGGGTGCCGGTCGACCACGCACGCCAGGGCGATCTGGTGGCGGTCGCCGGCATCGAGGACATCTACATCGGTGAGACGCTCGCCGACCCCGACGACCCCCGTCCACTGCCGGTGATCTCGGTCGACGAGCCGGCTCTGTCGATGACGGTGGGCATCAACACCTCACCGCTGGCCGGGCGCAACGGCAAGAAGCTCACCGCCCGTCTGGTGAAGAACCGGCTCGACGCCGAGCTCGTCGGCAACGTGAGCATCCGCGTCAACCCGACCGAGCGTCCCGACGCCTGGGAGGTGCAGGCCCGCGGCGAGCTGCAGTTGGCGATCCTCGTCGAACAGATGCGGCGCGAGGGGTTCGAGCTCACCGTCGGCAAGCCGGTGGTGCTCACCAGGGAGATCGACGGCAAGGTGCACGAACCGGTGGAGCGGGTCACCATCGACGTCCCCGACGAGCATCTCGGTGCCGTCACCCAGCTGCTCGCCACCCGCAAGGGCCGCATGCAGAACATGGGCGGCTCCGGTTGGGTCCGCCTCGACTACCTCGTCCCGGCGCGCGGCCTCATCGGGTTCCGCACGGAGTTCCTCACCGAGACACGCGGCACCGGCGTCATCAGCCACACGTTCGAGGGCTACGAGCCGTGGGCCGGCGAGATCCGCACCCGCCAGTCGGGCGTGCTGGTCGCCGACCGCACCGGGCCCGCCACCACCTACGCCATGGTCAACCTGCAGGACCGGGCCACCATGATGGTGGGGCCGTCGACCGAGGTGTACTGCGGCATGATCGTGGGCGAGAACTCGCGCGCCGGCGACATGGACGTCAACATCTGCAAGGAGAAGAAGCTCACCAACGTGCGGGCCTCCTCGGCCGACGAGACCGTGAAGCTCACTCCGCACCGGCAGCTCTCGCTGGAGGGTGCACTCGAGTTCATCACCGAGGACGAGTGCGTCGAGGTCACGCCGGCCACCATCCGGCTCCGCAAGGTCGACCTCGACCCCAGCACCCGCGCCCGCGACGCCAAACGCCGCAGCCAAGCCGGCTGATCACGATCGGGGTCTGACCGTCCCCGATCGTGATGTCACGGTTCGTGGAGGTCGATCGCTTCGTTGTCCTGCTCGTGCAGCGCCGTCGCGTCCCAGGCGAGGAGACCGATGCGGCAGCGTTCCCACCGGTTGCCGCTCACCTGGCACCCCGATGCTCCCCACTGCACGATGCAGCCGCTGTCGCCGTCGCACACGGCGTTGCCGTCGATCAGCGCCTGGGTGCCCCCCTCGACGTCGACGGCGCGCATGGTGCGGTTGACGAAGTTGGCGTGCACGTGCGCCCGCTCGGTCCGTTCGAGATGCACGCCCCACCACCGTCCGGCGATGTCGTTGCCCCGGATCTCGACACCGGTGGCGTCCGACACCCGGACCGCGCACAGGTGGTCGCGGATCTCGCACGACTCCACGACATGGTCACTCCCACCGCGCAGGTCCACGCCGACGTCCCACCGCATCCCCCGGAACTGGCTCCGTGACACGGTGAGCCGGTCGGCTCCGTCGGCGACCACGCCCGCAGCCGTGGTCGCCCGCACGACGGCACCGTCGGCGCGGACGACGACGTTGCCGTCCACCCGGCAACCGAGCACGACGGCGTCGTCGTCCGTCACCTCCACGAGAGGCATCGGGAGCCAGGCCTCGCGTTCGGGGCCACCGGTGACGCGGAGGTGTTCGAGATGTGCCCCGCGGGCCAGAGTGACGGCTGTGGGGCCGCCGGCATCGATGACGGTCCGACCCGCGCCCAGCCCGCGCAGGACCACACCGGCGGGCACCGTCACCGGGCCGAGGTAGGTTCCGTCGCCCAGCTGCACGATCGAGCCGGCGCCGGTGTCGGTCAGCAGCGGTGCGAGCGGGATGGCCGGGCGGTGGGTCGGTTCGAACAGCTCCACCGGCCGCTCACGTTCCGATGCCTCGATGCGGTACACCGCCACGTCGATGCCGCGGTCGTGGCGGCCGAACCGGCCGGCTGCGGATCGAGCGAGGTCGAGGTGGAGCCCGTCGTCGTGCTGGGCGAATCGGACCGGATCTTCGACGGCCACGCCGTTCTCGACGGCCGTCACGGCGTCGACGCGGCACCGATCGGCGGGCAGTGCCGCGAAACGGCCGCGGCCACCGAGGTCGACGGCGTGGAGGACACCGTCGATGCGCAGGTAGCGCACGTCGTCGTCACCCCACTCGGTCCACGGCGCCGACCGGTCGACGAGGTCACGGTGGCGCCGGATCCAGTCGCCGGCGTCGCGCAGCGGCTGTGCCTGCAGGTCGGGGATCGTGCCGTCGGCCGCCGGGCCCACGTCGAGCAGCAGGTTGCCGCCCTTGGCGAGCACCTCGGTGAGCAGCGACACGATCTCCGCTCCCGCCATGTGGTGCTCGGCCCGCTCGGCTCTGTTGTGGCAGAAGCTGGCACCGATGCCCCGGCACAGCTCCCAGGGGCCCTCGGTGATGTCGTCGGGTGGCGCGTACTCGAACGTGCGCACGATCGGCGGGTTGCCCGGTGGGACGTCGTCGGCCGCCACCCACCATCGGTCGTTCACCACCAGATCGGGTTCGATCGACCACATCCGCTCCAGCAGCTCGCGGCTGCGCCAGTGATCGGGTCCGCGTCCCCAGTGCCCGTCACCCCACAGCACGCTCGAGCCGTACCGTTCCACGAGATCACGCACGTGCGGATGCAGGACATCGTCGACGTATCCGCCCGAGCGGTATCGCTCGTCGCCCCAGTCGAGCAGCGAGTAGTAGGTGCCGAAGACGAGGTCGCTGCGCTCGCAGGCGGCTGCGTACTCCGCCATCACGTTGCGGTGCGGGCCCCCGTCGAGCACCGTGCGATCGGTGCCGGGGGCGTCCCACCAACACCATCCGTCGTGATGCTTGCTGACGAACACCGTGTAGCCCATGCCGGCATCGACGGCGAGGCGAGCCCACTCCTCGGGGTCGAACCGGTCGAAGGTGAGCAGCGGGAGGAAATCGTCGTAGCGCTCGATGTGACCCCACCGGTCACGGTGGTGGGCGAGCACCTCCACCATCGGGCGGGGGTGCAGCAGGACGTCGTCGACGTCCTCGCCGAGGTGGCAGCGGTACCAGTCGGCGTACTGGCCGATCGGCGCCCACGCCGGCACGGTGGCGAGGTTGGCGTGCACGAAGAGCCCGTAGCGCCGCTCGCCCCACCAGTCCGGCATGCCCATCGCCGGCCGAGTCTCGCGCGTCGCGGCGTGCGGGGAGAATCCGACTGTGGCCTGCGGGTACCGGGAGTGCTCGTCCGGGGCCCCGGTCCACGTGTCGGGCATACTGCAGGCGTGACCGTGCACGCCGACCTCGACGCGCCACACGAGCTGCTCGCCAAGATCGCCAGGCTCGACGCCGAACTGCACCGCCTCGACCGCGTGATCGTCGCCTTCAGCGGTGGCGCCGACTCCGCGTTCCTGGCGGCAGCGGCGCACCGTGCGCTCGGGGCCGATCGGGTGCACGCCGTCACGGCCGTGTCGCCGTCGTTGGCGGGCGACGAGGAGGCCGACTGCCGCACCCTCGCCGGTGAGTGGGGCCTGCGCTGGACCCCGGTGGCGACGGCGGAGATGGAGCGGGCCGCGTACCGCCTCAACGACACCGACCGGTGCTTCCACTGCAAGGCCGAATTGATGGACGTGGTGGCGCCGATCGCCCGCGCCGAAGACGCCACGGTGGTGCTCGGCGTGAACGTCGACGACCTGGGTGACCACCGTCCGGGGCAGCAGGCCGCCGGCGAGGCCGGTGCCGAGTTCCCGCTCGTCACCGCCGGCTTCACCAAGGACGACGTGCGTGCCGCATCACGCCGGCTGGGCCTGCGTACCTGGGACAAGCCGGCGGCGGCCTGCCTGGCCAGCCGGATCCCGTACGGCACCGAGGTGTCGGTCGGAATCCTCACCCGGGTCGACCGGGCCGAAGCGGCGCTGCACCGGCTCGGGTTCCGGCAGGTGCGTGTCCGTCACTACGACGACACCGCCCGGATCGAGGTCGACCTCGAGGAACTCGGCCATGTGATCGCCCGCCGCCTCGACGTGGTCGCCGCCGTGCGCGACGCCGGATACCGCTACGTCACCCTCGACCTCGAGGGCTTCCGCAGCGGCAACCTCAACGGCTGAATCCGGGCCTGCCGGCGACCGTCCGATTGACCACCGTGATCGACGGGCACCTATCGTCGCCGCGATGAAGCTGTCGATGATGATCAACTACTCGGGCGACTTCCACGCGGACGTGGAGAAGGTGGTCCAGCTCGAGCAGGCCGGCCTCGACGTGGTGTGGGTGCCCGAGGCCTACAGTTTCGACGCGGTGTCGCAGATGGGCTACCTCGCCGCCAAGACGTCGACCATCGAGATCGGTGCCGGCATCCTCAACGTGTTCTCGCGGACCGCGACGTGCATGGCGCAGACGGCCGCCGGCCTCGACTTCGTGTCGGGTGGTCGGTTCATCCTCGGCCTCGGCGCCTCCGGCCCGCAGGTGATCGAGGGGTTCCACGGCGTGCCCTACGAGAAGCCGATGCCGCGCATCCGCGACTACATCAACGTGTGCCGCATGACGTGGCGTCGCGAGAAGGTGGTCTACGACGGCCCCACCACCAAGATCCCGCTGCCCGAGGGCGAGGGCACCGGGCTCGGCAAGCCGCTCAAGCTGATCAACCATCCGGTGCGCGAGGACATCCCCATCTTCTGGGCGAGCCTGATGGGCCAGTCGGTGAAGAACACCGCCAGGTACGCCGACGGCTGGCTGCCGATCTTCTTCGATCCGGAGAAGTTCCACACGGTGTGGGGCGACGACCTGAAGGCCGGTCAGGCCGAGCGCGACGCCGACCTCGGCCCGTTGCAGATCTCCGCCGGCGGCATGGTGGCGATCGGCGACGACCTCGTCGGCGAGAAACAGAGCCGCATCCTCGACTACTCGCGGCCCAACGTGGCGCTGTACGTGGGCGGTATGGGCGCTCGCGACAAGAACTTCTACAACACCATCTGCCAGAAGTACGGCTACGTCGACGAGGCGCACGAGATCCAGGACCTCTACCTGTCGGGCAGGAAGGACGAGGCAGCGGCCGCGGTTCCGGCGGAGATGCTCGAGCGCACCAACCTCGTCGGACCCGCCGGCTACGTGAAGGAACGCCTCGCCGCCTACAAGGAGGCCGGCGTCACGCACCTCTCCGTCAACGCCGTGGGCAGCGACCCCGTCGCCACCGTCGAGCAACTCAAGAACCTGCTCTGACATCGAGGTTCGCCAGGGGTCAGACCCCGCACGAACCATCTCCGCTGGGTCTCCCTCGCACTGCAGTTCGTGCGGGGTCTGACCCCTGACGAACGCCGGCGTCGGGGGATCAGACCATGCCGCGGAGCCACCACAGGCTCAGCGCCCAGGCGAGACCGAGGAACGCGAACGCGGCGAGGGCCCATCGCCAGGTGAGTTCGGACACGATCTCGATCTCCTCGCCCAGGGTGTCGCCGAGCGAACCGGCGATCTGGTCGTAGGCGTCGGCGAGCTCGTCGCCGGTGCGGGCCTCGAAGGCCTGGCCTCCGGTGGTCTCGGCCACCAGCTCGAGATCGGCCGGCCGCACGGGAACCGGCACGACGTCGCCGCTCACCGGGTCGACGATCACGCCGTCGTCGGTGCCGAAGGCGATCGTGAACACGGGGATGCCGGCCTCCGCCGCCTCCTGGGCGCCGTCGGAGGTGAGCCGTCCGACGGTGGTCTCGCCGTCGCTCAGCAGCACCATCACACCCGGCGCCCGGTCGTCGGCCTCGGCATCCTGCCCGGTGTCGGGCGGCGGCTCGGCCGAGTTCACGAGCAGTCGACTTCCTGCGGCCAGCGCCTCGCCGATGGCCGTCGACTCGGCCAGTTCGAGCTGGTCGATGCCACGCTGCATCCGCGGCCGGTCGAGGGTCGGGTCGACCTCGACCGTGACGGCGCCGGAGAACGACACCAATCCGACCTCCACGCCCCGCTCCACCTCGTCCACGAAGTCACGGGCCGCCTCCTGCGCCGCGGTGAAGCGGTCGGGGTCCACGTCCTCGGCCATCATCGACAGCGACACGTCGAAGAGCACCAGGATCCGCCCCTCGCTCCGTGTGCGTTCCGTGGTGCGGTCGACAGGGCGGGCCACGGCCACCACCGCGAGGGCGAGTCCCAGCAGCTGGAGCGCGGCGACGACATGTCGCCTCCAACGCGGCCGGCTCGGGGCCACGCTGTCGAGCAGGTCGACCTGGGTGAACCGCACCGTCGCCCCGCGGCGCCAGCGCAGCACCACCACGTACAGCGCGGCGAGTCCGGCCACCACGAGCAGCAGCCACAGCCGGCCGGGTGCCAGGAAGTCGGTGGTCACCGTCGGATCCCCTCGCCCCGCACGGCCTGCACGCGTTTGCGTTGCGTGTGCTGCACGATGGCGCTCAACCAGTCGCCGTCAGTTGCCAGGTCGATCGTGTCCGCCCCTGCACGCCCGAGTGCATCGCTGCGGTGGCGGCGTCGGTCGTCAGCCGCCGCGGCGTACTGCTCCTGCACCTTCGGCGTGACCCGCACCTCGCGGACGCGTCCTGTGGCCGGGTCCACCAACTCCACCAGTCCGATCGGCGGCACGTCGAACTCACGAGGGTCGTACACCGTGACCGCCAACAGGTCGTGGCGCATCCCGAGGCGTGCCAGCGCAGCCTGCCAGGCATCGCCGGCGAAATCCGAGATCACCGCCACGAAGCCGCGGCGCTTGGCGAGTGCACCCACGCGGTCGAGCGCTCCGGCGAGATCGGCACGACCCCGCCCCTCCGAGTCCGGCGGGTCGGCGAGCGTCGACAGGATCGCCCGGACCTGGTTGGCCCCGGCTCTCGGCGGGATCACGTGGATCGACGGACCGGCCACCAGCACGGCGCCGAGGCGGTTCTGGTTGCGCGCCGTGAGGAAGCCCACGCAGGCCGCAGCCGCGGTGGCCGTCTGGGCCTTGTCGTCGGCGACCGTGCCGAACCGCATCGCCGCCGATGCGTCGACGACGAGCCATGCCGTGAGGTCGCGGTCGGCGATCTGTTCGCGCACGTGCGTCTCCAGGGTGCGCGCCGTCACGTTCCAGTCGATCCGCCGGACGTCGTCACCGGGTTGGTAGAGACGCGACTCGCCGGGTTCGGAGCCGTGACCCGGCGTGATTCCCTGGTGGTTTCCGTGCAGGACACCGTCGAGCCGGCCGTTGATGGTCAGCTCCAGCGTGCGCAGCAACTCGGCGACGCTCTCGGTGGGCGGTCCCGACGCCCACGCCGTGACGGTCCCGGTACGCCGCCACGCAGCGTCGCCGGCGCGCGCAGCGGCCTCCGGCGACACGCTCGTGGGGTGCATGGCCACGTCGAACCGCCCCTCAGCCGGTGGGGGCGCCCGGCTGCGCCCCGTCGTTCGGCTTCGGCGAGACCCATGTCGCGGGCACGGTGGCGAGGATGCGCTGGACGACGTGGTCGGTGGTGATGTCGCGTGCGAGGGCGTCGTAGGTGAGCAGCAACCGGTGGCGGAGCACCTCCGGGGCGAGGTCGAACACGTCCTGCGGAGTGGTGTACGACCTCCCCCGCAACATCGCCAGTGCCCGAGCCCCCCGGACGAGGTTGAGCGACGCCCGCGGGCTGGCGCCCAGGCCGATCACCGTCGCGAGGTCGCCGAGACCGAACCGGTCGGGGTGGCGTGTGCACTGCACGAGATCGACGGCGTACTGCGACACGGATCGATCGACGAAGACGGTGTCGGCGCGCTGTTGCAGTTCCACCAGCTGGTCGAGCGTCATCACCTGCTCGGGGATCGGGGCCCGCACGCTCATCCGGTCGAGGATCGTGAGCTCCTCGTCGGCGGTGGGATGGTCGAGCACGATCTTCATCATGAAGCGGTCGCGTTGGGCGTCGGGGAGCTGGTAGACGCCCTCGGATTCGATGGGGTTCTGGGTGGCGACGACGAAGAACGGATTGGGCACGGCGTGCGTGACGCCACCGATGGTGACCTGCTGCTCGGCCATCACCTCGAGCAGCGCCGACTGCACCTTGGCGGGCGCCCGGTTGATCTCGTCCGTCAGGAGGAAGTTCACGAACACCGGTCCGAACTCGACGTCGAACCGCTCGCTGCTGCCACGGTAGATGCGCGTGCCCACGATGTCGCTCGGCAACAGGTCGGGCGTGAACTGGATGCGTGCGAACGATCCGCCGACCACGTCGGCCAGCGTCTCGGCGGCGAGCGTCTTGGCGAGGCCGGGCACCGACTCGAGCAGGCAGTGCCCGCGGCAGAGCACGCCGACGAGCAGCCGTTCGAGCAGCCGGTTCTGACCGACGATCACCTTGCGCAGTTCGAAGAACACGCGCTCGAACGTCTCGGCCGTGGCCCGATCGTCCAGGGTGGTGGCGCCGAGCACCGTCGCACCGTCGCTCTCGCGCTGCTGCGTCGTCCCGTCGTCGATGCTCGTCGGCTCGTCGTTCTGGCTCATGTCGGGGCGAACGGTAGCGGCCGTCCCGAGCGCTCTCACGGCGCCCGACCGCCTCATCGTCGAACTCGTACCGGCGGTGAGGTGTCCGGTCGCACCCTGCGGCTGCCACAATCGGCCGTCGTGCAATCGTTCCGCCCGGCGCAGGTCCCCCGCCTCGTCCACCGGGGGCAGTTCCCTGGCCTGGTCCTGGTGGTGGTGGCCGTGGCGGTCGCCTACCTGGCGGCCGAGGCGTTCGGGGTGTCGGCGCTCGTCGCCGGCGTGGTGCTCGGCGCCGTGGCGGCCAACACCGGTGCGGTCACGGCCCGTTTCGCCCCCGGGGTGACGTTCGCCGGCAAACAGTTGTTGCGTGCCGGGGTCGTCCTGCTCGGCCTGCGCCTGTCGTTCGACGAGGTGCGCGCACTCGGCATCGAGGGTGCGCTCGGCGTGGTGGCCGTGCTGCTGCTCACGTTCTTCGGGGTGCAGTTGCTGGCCAGGGCGATGGGTCTGTCCGACGGGCTGGGCCTGCTGGTGGCGACCGGCTACTCGATCTGTGGTGCGTCGGCCGTCGCCGCGATGGCTCCGCTGTCGACGGCCGACGAGGAGGAGACCGCCTATGCGAT
>JAWLEC010000117.1:9324-9650 GCA_041686315.1 Ilumatobacteraceae bacterium | reverse complement strand
CGCCGCGTCGAAGAGTTCGTGCGCATCGTCGTCGGTCTCGCAGCGGGCGAACCACGCTGCGGTGGCGTGGAGTTCCGATGCCCGGTTGACCGGCCGGGTCGCCTGTTCGGTCAGGCGGCGCAGCAGGGTGAGGAGTTCACGGATGGCGACGGTGGTCGCGCCGATCAGCGAGTCGGCCTCGGAGCGGGCGACGCGCCCGGCGACGAACCAGTCGAGCATCCCGTCCCAGCGGGTCGCCCAGCCCGTCCCGGTTCCGAACAGTCCGGTCGAGTCGTCGCCGTCGTCGGCGAGGCGGATCAGCTCGGTGCGGTGGTGATCGTCGAGGT
>JAWLEC010000117.1:0-9314 GCA_041686315.1 Ilumatobacteraceae bacterium | reverse complement strand
GCACGAGGTCGTCGTGGAAGTCCTGCAGGTAGGCAATGAGCTGGTCCTTGTACAGCAGGAAGACGTGGTCCTCGAGCCGATCCTCGCGAGCGATGCGGTTGATCGTGGCGTAGAACTCGCGGGCGTTGGCGGCGAGTTCGCCGATGGCGAGGTCGAGGTCGCGCAGGCGCAGGTACACCCGTGTGGCGTCGCCGACGGCGATGGCGTCGCCGAGGTCGTCGAGGGCGTCGCGGATCTGGCGGAACATCGCACGCTGGAGCGAGCCGGGTTCCTCGGTGGCGCTGAGCACGAGGCGGATCGAGCGCAGCGTCGCCTCGCCGGTCGGAGTGAGTTCCCAGAGTTCGTGGCGCTTCAGGTATTCCTCGACCGACGCCGCCCGGAACGACGGGTCCTGCACCCAGTCGACGCACTTCCACTCCCGGAGCTGGTCGAGCGCCGGACGCAGGGCACGGTCGCTGAAGTCGTCGAAGCCGTCGGAGATCGGGCTCGCTTCGAGCCGGCGGCGGATCTCGCCGGTGCGCATCTGGAGGTGGTAGGCCTCTTTCGCCTCGGCGAGCACGGTGAGGACGGCGGCGTAGAGCGCAGCCTGCTCCGACGACGCCGCCCGCAGTGCGAACAACCGCTCGCGTTCGTCGACGTCGAGCGGCCGGTCGATCAATGACGCGCGTCCGCGGGCTGCAGCGTCCGGGTCGGTATCGACGTCGGTTCCGGCCACCGCACGGAGACTACGCGTTCGCCGACCGCTCCGCCGAGGAGCCGGCCCGCCGGCACGCAGGTCGGGCTCGGTCAGATGCCGAGAACGGCTCGAAGACCGTCGTCGATGTCGTCGATCAGTACGTCGGGCAGCCTGCCGGCCCGTTCGCCGAGGAGTGATCGGTCGATCAGCTCGAGGCCGAGTGGAACGGCGACGGAGTCCTTCGGCAGTCCGCTTGCCGCGGCGGGAAGCAGCACGTTCCCGGCGATGCCCGCGCGACCCAGGTTCGACGTGATCGGCACGACGTGGGTCTGCCAGACGTCCACACCGAGCACGTCGTCGGAGGACACCACGACACATGGCCGGCGGTTGTCGAGATCGATCCAGTAGACCGTGCCCCTTGCTACCACGGCGCGGAACGCTCCATCCGCTCCAGCGCTGCCGACGACTCCGCCGCGGTGGGAGGGTCGGCGTTCGCGAGTTCGGCGTCGATCAGCAGCTGCTGTGCGAAGCCCAACGAGGAGTGCGTGGCAGCATGATGCCGAAGTTGGTTGGCGACCCAGGTGGAGAACGGGACGTCGAGACCGTCGATGATCGGCACGACGTCGTCCGGGAGGCTGATCGTCTTGTTGGGCACATACGTAGTCTACATACATAGTTCTGTGGGTCGGGCGTCGCTCGTGGCTGACGACGACCCGCCGCCGTTCTCGTTCGTGAAGGTCGACGGCACGGTCATGCTGCACGACGACCTCGACGAGCTGCGTCGGCGCTCGGACTGCGGCCAGGCACAGAACGCGTCGTGGCGGCCGGCGTGTCGGAGCCCGTGGTTCGTTGGGCACACTGCGGGGGTGGCTGACGTGGGAGGAGGTGGTGCGGAGTGTCATTGACGGAGCGGCTCGACAACTTCCAACGCCGCCACCCGATCGTCGGGTTCCCGATCGGGGTGATCTACAAGTTCGGCGAGGACCAGGGGCCGTACCTCGCCGCGCTGATCACCTACTACGGCTTCCTGTCGCTGTTCCCGCTCCTGCTGCTGCTCACGTCGGTGCTCGGGTTCGTGCTCGACGGGCGTCCCGAGCTGCAGCAACAGATCCTCGACTCGACCCTCAGCCAGTTCCCGGTGATCGGTGACCAGATCGCCGATCCGCAGGGCATCCGCGGCAGCATCGGCGCGATCATCGTCGGTGGCCTCGTTGCGCTGTACGGCGCCATCGGCATCGCCCAGGCGCTCCAGAACGCGATGAACGTCACGTGGTCGGTGCCCCGCCAACCACCGACCGAGTCCCATCCGGGCCCGCCTGCGCAGTCTGCGCTTCATCGCCGTGGCGGGGATCGCCGCACCGATGCCGACCGGCGCGCCTACCACGACGCCGTCAGCTCCCAGCAGTTCAAGGGTTTCCAGTCGGTGAAGGTGCACTACGAGGACGACGGCCAACGAGCAACGGCGCGCCGTGCCCTCGCCCGGTCGCCCGAGCCCGACGAGACCGACGAGCAGGTTGGCTGAGCAGCGCGGTCTGGCGTCCGAGGGTTCGCGGCGGAATGCGTCTCGAGACGAGCGACATTGCGGGAATCCGGCGTGCCGGACGGCGTGTTCTCCATGCATGGCGAATGCATCGAAGAAGTCGCGGGCCGTCACACCTCCCAAGGGCCGGCCCACCACGACGCAGACCCCGGCTCGCTCCGATTCGGTGTGGGCCGAGCGGTGGATCACCATCCAGTGGGCGCTCATCGGGGTGGGCGCGATCGGGCTGGTGGTGCTGGCGTTCATCGTGAGCAGGGGCCAGGACCCCACGCCGCTGCACGGTCGCTGAGGCGGCGACTCGCGGTCACTCGGTCCCCGGCTCTCAGCCCTCGGGCGGTGTCGTCGTCGTGGTGGTGGCGGCGGACGGGGGAGCCGTGGTCGTCGCCGCCGGAGCCGTGGTGGGCGCCGTGGTCGTGGTGCTGCTGGGAGCCGTCGTGGTGGTCGTGGTGCTGCTCGTGGTGGTGCTGCTCGTGGTGGTGCTGCTCGTGGTGGTGGTGGTCGCGTCGGGGTCGGCATAGTCGAACACGGGCAGCATGTCCTGTTCGCTCACCTGCTCGGGTGCCCGGTCCCCGTTCCACACCAGCACGCGGTCGCCGTCGGCGGCGAGATCGGGGAAGTAGTCCGAGATGTGCATCGGGATGCGGACGCAACCGTGTGAGGCAGGGGCGGCCGGCACGTTGATCGCACCGTGCACGGCGATGCCGTAGTTGAAGTAGACGGGATTCCACATCGACCCGAGGGCGCCGTTGCGGATGCCGTCGACGCGTCGGTAGTACTCGAACACGCCGCCCGGTGTCTTGGAGCGGCCGCACAGGGCGCGTTCCACCGGTTCCTCGAGCGGGTTGCCCCGCTCGTCGATGTCGATCGTCACGGTCTCGCACCACTCGGCGGGCTCGCCGTTCCCGTCGAGTTCACCCGAGGCGATGTGGGTGACGAGTACCGGTTCGTCACGGTGGAACACGGCCATCACCTGCTCGGGAAGGTAGATCTCGGTGTGGTTCGCCTGGGCGTTGGTCGACCGTCGCGGCGCAACGGCCATCGGCGAGCGCAGCGTGTCCCACGACGTGGGGGTGATCGCACCCGATGCCTCCGGCCGCGGTGTGCCGAGCACCAGCTTCTCGAAGGCCCACACCGAGCGCAGCGTCGACTCCCCGAAGAATCCGTCGACGGGACCCGGGTCGAACCGGAGTTCGTGGAGCCGCTCCTGGAGTCGGGCGACGTCGTCGTCGACCATGCCCAAGGTGAGGTCCCGCGAGATCGCTGCGAACTTCGCCGGCTCGGTGGTGGGTGCAGCCGGCGACGCGGCGACGCTGGTGGTGGGGGAGGGGAGCGAGGTGGAGGGCGCGGCAGAGGTGGAGGTTCCGGCGTCTGCGCCCGTGCCGCCGCTGCCTCGCCACCAGAGAGCGGCGACCGGGACGGCGGACACCGCGCCCGCCACCAGCAGCCTGCGTCGGGTGTAGGTGGCCGGGGACTCGCGGCGGCGGGGGCCGGGGGTCATTCCCGGAGCGGGGCCTCGGCCTCGATGGGGTTCGTGTTCGTGTGAGGACATCTCAGCTTCGTGTGGTCCCTTCGATCAGCTCGTCGGCGTGCTGGTGGTCGGCGTTGTGGTCGTCGGCGCTGTGGTCATCGGTGCGGGAGTCGTCGGTGCTGGCGGCATCGGCACTGCTGCCGTCCCCGCCGGCGACGGCGACGGCCGGCGCACCCCCGTCGCGTCGGCGGAGGCGCCGGAAGATCGCCGTGCCGCCGGCCAACAACGCCAGCACGGCGACGGCACGGATCGTGAAGGCCGCGGGATCGTCGGGGACGACGAGGTTCTGCAGCCAGGTCTGCAGCTCGATGCCGCGGTCGATGATGGGATCGCGGGTGGCGCCGTTGAGCACCCGGATCTCGTACCAGCCGTAGTAGGCCACGTAGGCGCCGGCCACGAGGAGCAGCCCGCCGGCGATCCGGTTCATCACCGGCAGCAGGTTGCGGAAGCGTTGGACGACGCCCGACTTGGCGAGCGCCACGGCCACCGTGAGGATGGCGATCACCACGCCCATGCCCACGCCGTAGGCGACGAACACGCCGATGCCGGTCAACCAGCTCTCGCTGCGGAACGTGCTGGTGGTGACGGCGAGAAACGGCCCGATCGTGCACGACAGGGAGGCGACGGCGTAGGAGACGCCGAACAGGAACATCGACGGCAGGGTGCCGTCCTGGCCACCCTTCTGCAGCTTGGGGATGCTGATCATCAGTTGCCGGCCGAGCAGCAGCGCCACGCCGAGCCCGACGAGCCCGAACCCGATGACGACCGTGGCCCACGGCAGGTACTCCTCGATGCGGACCGCCAGGGGGCTGATGATGATGCCGAAGGCTCCGAACACGAGCACGAAACCGGCGGTGAGGGCGAGCGACACGGTGAGCGCACGTCCGACGGCGCCGGCCCGGCCATCCTTGTGGTCGAGGCCGACGAAGGCCGAGAGGTACGCGGGCAGCAGGGCGAACCCGCACGGGTTCACCGTGGCCGCCATGCCGGCGGCGAGTGCGAAGGCGTAGGGGCCGTTCATGTGGCGATCAGCTCGTCGATGCGGTCGGCGAGGGCGTCGCCGCCCATCCCGCCGATGAACACCTCGACCTCGCCGCTGTCGTCGATGAAGGCGAACGCCGGCTGGCCGTACACGCCGAAGGCGCTCCACACGGCGCCGTCGAGATCGGCGAGGTGGGTGATGCTTGACGTCCCCGTGTCGTCCACGAACTCCTGCATGGCGGCGATCTCCCCGCGTCCCGGCACGCCGATCAGCTGGATGTCGGCGGCGTACCGCTCGGCGACCTCGGCCACCTCCGGTGCTTCCGCCCGGCAGATCGTGCACCACGGCGCCCAGAACCACACCACCGAGTCGCCGCTCGCCAGCGACGCACCGTCGAACTCCAGGCCGTCCTCGAGGGGCGTCGATCCGGCGAATGCGGATGCCAGTGCGGTGGCCAACTCGGCGCTCGTGTCGCCGCCGGACTGTTCGGTCTCCTCGCCGGTGCCGTCGCTCGTGGCGTCGTCGGCAGCGGTGGCGGACTCGGACTCGGACTCGGACTCGGCAACGACCCCGCCGCCTCCGTCTCCGTCGTCGTCGTCGCCTCCGCCGCATGCAGCGAGGGCGAGGGCGCCCGCGGCGAGAACGATGGCATGCCGGAGCGGCCGGCGTCGTGGTGATCGCATGGGCGGGAAACCCGGTGGCTCCCGACGCCATTCCCGTTGCTTCGTTGCCGTGCCGAGTCGTCTCGAACGTCGACACCGGGAACATCCGGGAGCCGGGGCGGGTTTCCCGGTCATGTCCCGATTCGTGCCCCGCCAACGCCCGAACCTTCCCCCGTCGATCACGCCCGGTGCCACGAACGGCCGGAGATCCGGATGGGGGGTACTGTTGCTGGTGGCGTTCCCCGTGGTGGCGGCCGCCTGCGGGTCGACGACCGACGACGACGCCGCCGATCCGCCGGTCGCGTCGTCGTCGGCCGATGCCGGCGGGTCCGATGCCGGACCGTCCTCGCCGGATTCCGGTGACCTCGTTCGTCCCGATCTCGTCGAACCGTCGACGCCGAACATCGTGCAGTCCGGTCTCGAGATCTACGACGGGGACACGATCGACGGGGCGCCCGCACCGCTCGTCGACCTCGACGAGATCCGCAGCGGTGGTCCACCCCCCGACGGGATCCCCTCGATCGACGATCCCGCGTTCCTGTCGGTCGACGACGTCGATTTCCTGGAAGAGACCGAACCGGTGCTCGCCCTCGACATCGACGGCGACGTCCGGGCCTATCCCGTGCAGATCCTGATGTGGCACGAGATCGTGAACGACACCGTCGGTGGCGTGCCCGTCGCCGTCACCTACTGTCCGCTGTGCAACTCCGCCGTCGCCTACGACCGGCGTGTGGCCGACCGGGTGATGGAGTTCGGGACGTCGGGATTGCTGTGGAACTCGGCGCTCGTGATGTACGACCGCCAGACCGAGACGCTGTGGAGCCACTTCACCGGCGAGGGCATCGTCGGAGAACTGACGGGTACCGAGATCGACAAGTTCCCGGTCGCCACCGTGCCGTGGGGCGTGTGGCGAGACGCCAACCCCGACGGCCTGGTGCTCAGCCAGGAGACCGGGTTCGAACGGTCGTACGGACGCAACCCGTATCCGGGCTACGACGACGTGAACAGTGACCCGTTCCTGTTCGAAGGCGAGGTCGACGGCCGCTACACCGCCATGACCCGCATCGCCGGCGTCGAGGTGGGCGACGAGGCCCTCGGCGTACCGCTGGTCGACCTGCAGGAGGACCGGGTGATCACGGCCGAGGTCGGTGGCACCGACCTCGTCTTCTTCTGGCAGCCCGGGACGGCGTCGGCGCTGGACGCGAGCGACGTCGCCGGCGGCGACGACATCGGCGCCACCGGCGTGTTCGTCCCGGTGGCCGACGCGCAGACGCTCACGTTCACCGCGACCGACGACGGATTCGTCGACGACGAGACCGGTTCCACCTGGAACCTGCTCGGGCAGGCCGTCGACGGTCCGCTCGCCGGCTCGCAACTGGAGGCCGTCGAGCACGTCGACACGTTCTGGTTCGCCTGGTCGGCGTTCCAGCCCGACAGCGCCATCATCGAGTGATGCCGCAGGACCCGAACGATCGACGATGACCGAGCCCGCCGTCAGCGAGATCCTCCTGCCCCGCACCGACGGCGGAGCCGGCGTACAGGTCGCGATCGTGCTGGTGGCGATGGTGGTGGTGGCCGTCCTCGTGCGCCGTGAGCGTGCGCTCGTCACGCTCACGGTCGGCGTGGGGCTGGTGCTGCTCGGGCTGATGGGGATGCGGACGCTCCACTGATGGGCGCATCGGAAATGCCGTGGAGGTCGCGTAGGGTTCTCTCCCAGTGCGCAACGAGGCAGCCGGTGACACGGCGTTCGAGCGGTACGTCCTGCCGGAGATCGAGGTGCTGCTCCGCGTGGCACACTCGCTCACCCGGAACCACGCCGAGGCCGAGGATCTGGTGCAGGACACCCTGCTGCGGGCGTACCGTGGCATCGACGGGTTCGACGGCCGGCACCCACGCGCCTGGCTGCTCACGATCCTGCGCAACACCCACATCAACCGCAACCGGCGTCGCCGTCCCGAGCTGCTGCGCGATCCCGACTTCGAGAACGATCGCCAGGCGTCGCTGGCCTCCGACGAACGCACCGACGCCATCGTCGACGACGAGATCGACAGCGAGATCCTCTCGTCACTGCAGGCCCTCGACGAGCCGTTCCGGCGCGTGGTGGAGCTCGTCGACGTCGACGGGCTCAGCTATGCCGAGGCCGCCGAGGTCCTCGACGTACCGGTCGGCACCGTCATGAGCCGCCTGCACCGGGCGCGCTCCCGCATCCGTGACCGACTCGACCGAGCCGGCTTCGCACCCAGGAGAAGCTCGTGAAGCACTGGATCATGAGACTGTTCGGGCGGACGCCACCCGGCGGGATGAGCTGTCATCAGGTCGGCCAGGTGCTCCAGCAGTACCTCGACGACGAACTCGACGACGCCGACCGCACGGCGCGCATCCACGAACACCTCGAGGAATGCCGCCGGTGCGGGATGGAGGCCGACACCTACGAGCGGATCAAGGCGACGATCGCCACCGAACGCCCCGACCTCCCGGCCGACTCGATCGAGCGCCTCCGGGAGTTCGGCGAGCGGCTCGCCCGCGGCGACGAGCCCAGCGAGCCGTGAGCAGGCCGACGGTCCGGCCGGCTGCCGGGTCGGTCGCCGACGTGCCGTCGTGGTCGACCCCGATCGAGGGATGTCGCCTGGTACTGCGCGGTGTCACGTTCCGCACCTGTGTCCGTGTGGCACTGGTGGTCGGCACGGTGCTGACACTCGTGAACCAGGGCTCGGTGATCGCGGGTGGCGATGCCACGGCGGCGACGTGGGTGCGGGTCGGGGTGAACTACCTGGTGCCGTTCATCGTGTCGAGCATCGGCTACCTGGCCCCGTTCCGCTGTCGGGACGAACCGCCCGCCCCCTGAGAAGCGACAGCGGTGTCTGACCCCGCTGTCGCTTGTCAGGGATGGCGGAGGGCGTCGAGGGCGGTGCCGATGTCGGCGATCGAGGGTCGGGCATCGGGGCTCGGGGGAAGCCAGACCCGCCGTAATCGGCCCTCCGGGTCGACGATCGCGTCGGCGCCGAGCTGGCGGGTGTCCTCGGTGGCGGGCCGCAGCCGGCGCCCGCGTCGCAGGAGACTGGCATACATCGCGATCGTTCCCGGCGACCACGTGTTCCTGGCAGGGCAGTCAAGCGAGGTGGCGGTGCAGGACCACCACGAGGAACCGCTCGCGATGATCGCTGAACCGCCACGGCTGCCCGTCGTGATCGACGAGAGTGAGGTCGGGGAACGGATCACCCTCGTCGATCACGTGGTCGGGTTGCATGTGTTGCATCATGCGAGATCGCGCAGCGCGTCTTCCACTCCACGGTGGAACGTCGGGTACGCGTAGATCATCGATCGGAGTTCCTCGAGCGGCGTGCGGGCGTGCACGGCGAGGGTGAGCATGCCCAGCACCTCGCCTCCCGCCGGCCCCATCGACGTGGCGCCCACGAGCACGCCGCGTTGCCGATCGGCCACGAGCTGGATGAAGCCGTCGTTGCCGGCCTTGTGCAGCCAGCCGCGAGCGGTGGAGGGTACTTCGGCGCGCCCGATGGCGACGTCGATCCCTGCATCTCGTGCAGCGGCCGCGGTGAGGCCCACCGAGCCCACCTCCGGATCGGTGAAGGTGACGCGTGGAAGCGCTGCGTAGTCGGCCGGGGTGTGGGGCTCGCCGAGGATGTCGGCGGTGGCGATCTTCGACTGGTACATCGCCACGTGCGTGAATGCGCCGCGACCGGTGACGTCGCCGACCGCCCACACACCGTCGGTGACCCGCATGTGCTCGTCGACCGGCAGTGCGCGGGCGGCGGTGTCGACGCCGATCGTGTCGGCGCCGATCGCGGCGAGGTCGATCCGCCGGCCGGTGGCGACGAGGAGCTGCTCGGCCACGATCTCGCGCCCGTCGCCGAGGGTGACCGTGAACTTGCCGTCGTACACCACCTCGCCGGCGGCGGTGCCGGTGA
>JAWLEC010000116.1:0-9742 GCA_041686315.1 Ilumatobacteraceae bacterium | reverse complement strand
CCGTGGTGCTTCCCCTGGGATTCGAACCCGGAACCAATGGATGAAGAGCCACGCGACTGCCGTGGACGTGCCGTGGTGCTTCCCCTGGGATTCGAACCCAGAACCAATGGATTAAGAGTCCACTGCTCTGCCGTTGAGCTAGAGAAGCAAGCGGCCTGAGAGGGTACCGAGCGCGGGAGCGCTCCGCACCCTGCTCAGGGCCGTCGCATTGCTGCGTTGGGGTGGCCAAGGGGACTTGAACCCCCAACCGCCAGGATCACAACCTGGTGCTCTACCTGTTGAGCTATGACCACCATGTGGCGGCACAGTCTGCCAGGTCCGGACGCGTTCGCCACCTTCGGTTGTCCGGCAGGCATCCCGCCCGCGGGCCGGCGCCACTCACATCGACACGAGCACCTCGTCGGGTGGCCCGGACGGTACGTCGCGTCCCGTCACCGGGATCTCGAAGCGGGCGTCCACGCCCGGCCGAACCCGGTCGACATCCCGGAACACCACCGCCACGATGTCACCCGCACGAACCGTGTCACCGTCGACCGGGGCCCGCCAGATCACCGCCAGGACGATGTCGCCGACCGGCTCGGTGAACGTCGACCGCAATCGTCCCGTGACCACCTCGCTGCCGTCGTTCGACCGCGGATCGACCCGACGTTCCAGCGCCCGCACGCCGATCGCACCCGTGGCGCCGTCGAGCGGCTCACCCACGGCGTAGCCCACCGACACGTCGGCCTCGATCCGCACGGGTTGCGCCTGCAGCGCTCGGGCCGTGCCACCGACCGCCGAACGCTGCCGGGGTGCCAGCATCGACACGGCGTCGGTCGCCGTGAACACCACACTGCCGGTGGCATCCTCCAACCGGACCGTGACGTCGATGTCGCGACGGGCACCCTCACCCCCCATCACGATGATTCCCCAGTCGTAGGAACCGTCACCTCCGTCGAGCAGCCACACGTCGTCGAGCTGCACGAGCGTGGACGGGTCGACCGTGACCGGCGGCGGAGCGGGAACCTCCGCAGACGTGTCGGGAACGACGGTCGATGCCGTGGATGCCGACGCCGGTTCGACAGCCTCGTCGCCCGCCAGCGACCACCGGGCCACACCGGCCGCTGCACCGGCCACGGCCACGCCGACGGCGACGCCGACGACCCATCGCCGCATCAACGGCCCGTGAGCGCCTGCTCACCCGTCACGACGCCGCTGCCTCCGATCACGCCGACCAGCATCGCACGATCAGGACTGGATCCGGCTGCGCCAGTCCTCGGGTTTCAGCCCGAGCTTCACCAGCCGTTCCCGGGCGAACAGCGGCGGCTCGAAGTCGCCCCCTGCTTCCAGCATCGCCACCTGCTCACCGTCCTCGGCCCACACGTGACACGTGTTGAGATTCATCTGCCACATCGTGCGGCGCTGCTCGGGTGTGGGTTCCGTCGCGCCCGCCGCACCGACGCCCCGCCGTGCCTGCGACGCCCGCATCGACCAGATGCACTGCATCGCAACCGGCGCCATCGCCTGCAACAGGGCGGTGGTGTGGGTGCACCCACGCGGCCCGCCGAAGAGTTCGCGGACACGGTGCGTGAACCCACGGGCGATCGACAACCCGACGAGCTCGCCGTAGTGGTCGACGATGTTCGGGCACGTGTCGTTGGGGTGGGACTCGAACCGCACCGCCGCCTCCACGATCTCGAGCGTCGGAAACGCCACCTCGATGTCGAGCTGCATGTGGTGGATCGTGAGGGGCTCGGGGTCGCCGGCGATGTAGAGCCCTGGCGGCTTCTGATCACGCACCGCTCCCCGGATGAGCAGGAGGTCGTCCCGCTGACGGTAGGCGCGTACCCGGTACTCACGGTCGTGGAGCACCTCGAGCGGCACGCCGTGCTCGTCGAGCGGAGCGTCGGGCAGGATCGACGCCGTGTCGAACGTGGGCTCGGACGGTGTGGCGAACTCGGACGGGGTCGTCGGCTCGTTGGTCGGCTCGGTCATCGTCGCACGGTATCCCGTGACATCCGCGAGACTCGGTGCCGTGCCGACCCTCGCCCATCGTGTCCTGGCGGGACGCCACGGATCGGAGCACGGAACTGCGGAGGGACCCGCAACGCGGCGTAACGTCGGCGCCGTGCCCGAGTCCGACAGCCACGTCAGCACGACCACGGCGGCGGTCGTCGGCGTCGCCGCCGGCGCACTCGGCGGCCTGTTCGGCGTCGGCGGTGGTCTGATCATCGTGCCCGGCCTGGTGAGCCTGGCGGGCATGGACCGGCGGCTGGCCCACGGCACTTCCCTCGCCGCCACCCTGCCGATCGCCACGGCGAGCCTGTTCACCTATCTCGCCCACGGCAACGTCGACTGGTCCGTCGCCCTGTTCCTCGCCGTCGGGGCCATCGTCGGCGCCATCGTCGGGACGCAGCTGCTGCGGGTGATCCCCAAGCGGCTGCTGACGATCATCTTCGTGGCCGCCGTGCTGGCCACCGCGACGCGGCTGTTCCTCGGCACCGACGCCACCGGCCGCGACGACCTCACCGCATGGGTGGCGCTGCTGCTGGTGGTGATCGGCTTCCTCACCGGCACCCTCGCCGGCCTCCTCGGCATCGGCGGCGGCGTGATCATGGTGCCGGCGATGATCGTGCTGCTCGGCGAGGCGCCGGTGGTCGCCAAGGGCACGTCTGTCGCCGTGATCGTCCCGACGTCGATCATGGGCACCATCCGCAACCGTCGCCATGCCAACGCCGAGATCCGGATCGCCGCCGTGGTCGGCATGTTCGGCGTGGTCAGTGCCGTGATCGGCGGCACGGTCGCCGACCGGCTGAGCCCCGAGGTGTCCAACGTGATGTTCGCTGCACTGCTGCTGTTCGTGGCCGCCACCCAGATCCTCAGCCTGCGCTCCGCCCCGACTGCGCCCGCGCCGCGACCGTCCGAGACGTCGAACGAATCGGCGACCGGATCCGACGCCGGCTCGGCCTCCGACACGACGGAGTGACGGCGATGCTCGTCGCCGTCGTCGTCGCCCACCCCGCCGCCGACAGCTACTGCCGGGCCCTGGCAGGGCGAGCCGTCACGGGGCTGCGTGCCGGCGGGCACGAGGTGGTCGTGCTCGACCTGTACGCCGACGGATTCGCCCCCGCGATGACCACGGCCGAGCGCCACGCATACCACGGCGACACCCCGATCCTCGACGCCCGGGTCGCCGCCCACGCCGACGTGGTCCGCCGGGCGGAGGCGCTGATCTTCGTGTATCCCACCTGGTGGAGCGGGCTGCCCGCCGTGCTGAAAGGTTGGCTCGAGCGGGTGCTCGTCCCGGGCGTGGCGTTCGGGTTCGACGACGCCGGCAAGGTGCAGCCGGGGCTCGGACACGTGCGCCGGATCGTCGGGATCTCCACCTACGGATCACCGCGCTCGTACGTCCGGCTCGTGAACGACAACGGCCGCCGCATCCTCACCCGCGCACTGCGGATGAGCTGCAGTTGGCGCACACGCTGCCGCTGGCTCGGGCTGTACGCCATCGACACGTCGACGTCCGACGAACGCAACGCGTTCGCCGCCAGGGTCGAGCGGGAGATGGCGGACCTGGGATGACCCGGGCGCTCGTGGTGTCCTGCCATCCCCAGGAGGGCTCCCTCGTGGCTGCGGCTCGAGCGCGGGTGGTCGCCGGGCTGGAGGCCGGTGGTGCCGAGGTGCGCCTCACCGACCTGTACGCCGTGGGTTTCGACCCGGCCTTCACCGTCGACGAGCACGCCCGCCACCTCCGCCCCGGCGCCGATCCCTCCCTTGCGGGCCATGTCGCCGACCTGCAGTGGTGCGACACCCTCGTGCTGGTGTACCCCACCTGGTGGTCGGGTCAGCCGGCGATGCTGAAGGGTTGGATCGATCGGGTCTGGGTGAACGGGGTGGCCTGGGAGCTGCCCGACGGCGCGCATCGCCTCCACCCCCGATTGCGCAACGTACGCCGCTTGGTCGCGGTGACCACACACGGTTCGTCGAAGCTCGTCAACGGCCTCGAGGGTGAGGCCGGCAAGCGCACGGTCACCCGCAGCCTGCGCACGATGTGCCACCCCCTGGCGCGTACGTCCTGGATCGCGCTGTACGGCGTGGACACGAGCACACCGCGGCAGCGGCGGGCCTTCCTCGACCGCGTCGAACGCCGCCTCCGCCGCCTCGCCTGAGACCGGCAACTCACGCCCGGTCGAACCGCTGCGGCGATGAGCCGGACCACCACATCCGGGGGTTTCGCTCATCGCCCCGAAGTCGGGACGAGATCAGGACGCAGCCACGGCGACGGCCACCTCGGCGGCGACGGCGGCATTGTGCTCGGCGAGGGCCAGGTTGGCCGGGATGCTGCGGCCCTCGGTGGCCTCGGCGATGCGGCCCAGGACGAACGGCGTCACCGCCGCTGCGACGATCCCTGCCCGGTCGGCGTCGGCGAGTGCACCGTCGAGCACGTCGTCGAGCCCGGCGAGCTCGGCGTGGCCGGGAATCGGCACCGTGAGCAGCACGCCGGACCCGGGCCGGCTGCGCGCTGCCAGCACACTCGCCACCTCGGCCGCCGACTCGACCCGGTGCGCCACCGGGAAGCCGGAATCGCGCGTGTAGAACGCCGGGAACCGGTCGTGGCGCCACCCGAGCACGGGGACGCCGACGGTCTCGAGGTACTCGAGCGTGCGCGGCAGGTCGAGGAACGCCTTGGCGCCAGCGGAGACGGTGACCACCGGATGCGATGCGATCGCGTCCAGGTCGGCCGACACGTCACCCGTGATCTCGCTGCCGCGGTGGACACCCCCGATGCCGCCGGTGGCGAACACCGACACGCCCGCGGCTGCCGCGATCGCCACCGACGCCGACACGGTCGTGGCGCCGAACTCCCAGCCCTGGGCCACGGCCACGGCGACGTCACGCTCGGCTGCCTTGCGAGCCGGGCCGAGAATGCGCTCGTGCTCGTCGTCGCTGAGCCCGACCCTCACCACGCCGTCGAGCACCGCCGTGACCGCAGCGACGGCACCGCCGGCCCGCACGGCCGCAGTGCACCGGTCGAGCGCCTCGCGGTTGTGCGGCGACGGCAGCCCGAGATGCGAGAAGATCGTCGATTCGAGTGCCACCACCGGTCGCCCGCCGTCGAGCGCGTCGCGGACCTCGGGAGAACAGACCGTCTCGATCACCCGGCCAGGCTACGCCCGGCGTTCAGAACGACCCGACGAACGCACCGACGGGGTTGCCGTCGCTGACGACGCCCGGGAACTGTTCGATCGTGATGGCCAGTGCGCTGACCTCGCTCTCGACCGTGAAGGTCTCGATCTCGGGGTTGGCCCCGAAGATGCCCAGCGAGATCACCTGGTCGTCGACGACACCCCACAGTTGATAGGTCTGGTCGTCCGAGAGGGTGGGGAGGTCCCGGGCGACCACGTAGCCGTGACCGTCCTGGTCGATGATCGCCTCGGCCGCCGCACCGGATGCGTCCGACACCAGCGTGGTGGTGATCGAATCGCGGTCGGAGCGGGCTGCCTCGACTGCTGCGGCGATCGGGTCGCTCGGGGCGTCGTCACGATCGACCACGGCGATCGCCACCACGGCCACGACGGCTGCGGCGGCCGCCGACACGATCCACGGCGCCACCGACGACACACCCCGGCGCCGCCGGTCGCGCTCGTCCCGGCCCTCGTCGAACGACATCACCTTCGCGAGTTCGGGGCCCGGCGGCGGTGCCTGTTCGCCGATCTCGTCGGAGATACGGCCCCACACCCCGTCGGGCGCATCCATGCCCGTGAACGCCAACATGGTGGCCACCTCACGGTGCTGCTGCACCTCCTCGGCGGCACGCAGGTTGATCTCGAGGTAGTCCTCCACCCGCCGACGCTCGCGCGCGTCGACCGCATCGAGGGCGTACGCGCCCAACAGCTCGTCGAGGTCGTAGGGGTCGCGATTGCCGTCCATCGATCCGTTCGTCCCGTCGTCCATCTCGTCGCCGTCCATGCTCCCCGCCATCCTCACTCCGGTCCCACCGTGATGCCGGCGTTCACCAGCTCGTTGCGCAGCCGCTTCAGGCCCGACCGGATCCGGCTCTTCACCGTGCCCTCCGGTTCGCCGAGCTGCTCGGCCGCCTCCTGGTACGTGAGCCCGCCGAAATAGGCGAGTTCGATCGCCTCGCGCTCGCCCGGCTGCAGTGCGCCGAGCGCCTCACGCACGTGTCCGGCGAGCGCCATGTCCCAGACCTCGTGGGCCAGGTCGTAGCCGGCGTCGGCCTGCTGGCGGGCCTCTTTCTCCTCGCGGTTGCGACGGGAGGACTCGGCCCGGATCATGTCCACCGACCGCCCGTGCGTGTGGGCCAGCAGGAAGCTGCGCAGGGTGCCGCGCTCGGGGTCGTACCGGTTCGGATCGTTCCACAGCCGGACGAACACCTCCTGCACGATCTCCTCGGCGCGGGCATGGTCGTTGAGCAACCGCTTCGCCAGCCCGAACACGGCACCGGCATGACGGCGGTACGCCTCGGCGAGCGCTGCCTGCTGGTACCGCCCGATCGACACGACGAGCGCGGCGTCGGATGCGTCGGCGTAGTCACGTCTCACGTCGTCTGTACGGTCCAGTGGATCCTCCCGGATGACCCGTCGGCGAAATTTCTCCTCATCCGCCCCGTCGGACGAAACGGGTGACGGTCTCGACGTGGTGCGTGTGCGGGAAGAGGTCGAGCACCTCCACCGCATCGGCAACATAGCCAGCTTCGGCCAGCAACGACACGTCGCGGGCGAGCGACACCGGATCGCAGCTCACCAGCACGAACACGGGCGCCTCGTGCGCAGCGAGTGCGTCACGGCCGGGACGACCGAGGCCGGGACGAGCCGGGTCGGCGACGACCACGTCGACCGGTGGACGGCCGGGCGCGGCAGCGTCGGTCGGCGGGGCGAGCCGCCCGACCTCCGTGCGCAGGATCGTGGCGGACGCGGGGCCGGCGCCGAGGCGCCCGGACAGGTTGTGCTCGGCGTCGCGGCAGGCCGACGCCGAGGACTCCACCAGCGTCACGTGATCGGCCGACGACATCGCCGTGGCGGCGAACAGGCCGATCCCGCCGTAGGCGTCGACGGCGTGTCGGCAGCCGGTCAGCTCGGGCGCCGCCCGGGTCACGGCGTCGACGAGCAGTTCCGCCGCCTGCTGACCGGACTGGAAGAACGACGGTGCCGACACGCGCAGGTCCTGGCCGGCGACGCGCTCGACGAGCCACGCCCGTTCACCGATGTGCACGTCGGCGGGCAGCCCGCGCACGCCACGGCGGTGAGCCCGATCCCACAGGGCGGTCACCGCCCCGGTGGCGACGGACGTGCGCAGCGTCAACTCGGCGCCTTCGTCGAGGTCGATCAGCGGGAGCAGGCGCGACAGGGTCGAGTCGGCGACCGGGCAGCTCGACGCCGCCACGACACGGTCGCTGCCCTGCTCGCGGTAGCCCACCACGTCGCCGGGGCCGCCGACCACCCGAATGGTCGTGCGATAGCCGAAGGGCGACACCGCACCCCCGACGCTGACGATGTCGTCGACCTCCTGCGCGTCGACTCGGCCGATGCGCCGCAGCGACTCGCGGACGATCTCGGCCTTCGCGTCGAGTTGCGCCGCAGGGGCGAGATGCATCCAGTCGCAGCCGCCGCATCCCGCCCGCCGATGCGCGCAGGAGGGCGAGTCGCGGTGCGGCGAGCGTTCCAGCACCTCCGCCACCGCGCCCTTCGCATAGTCCTTCTTCGACGACGTGAGGCTCACGCGCACCAGCTCACCGGGCAGCGCACCGTCGACGAACACCACACGTCCGTCGTGGGCGCCGCCCTCCTCGCGGGCCAGCGCCTCTCCGCCGGCGACGAGTCGTTCGGGTCGCACGGTCACATCCACGGGGCCAGCGTACGAGCGGATCGGGCCGGGTTGGTTTCGACCGGCGCCGCGCGCGCGAGACTGGCGACGTGAACGACGAGGAGTGGTACTGGGACCTGCGACGCAAGGTGGCCGTGCCGGCGTCCGAGCGGGGCACCTACGACCACTTCCTGGGGCCCTACTCGAGCCGGGCCGAGGCCGAGCACTGGCAGGAGCGGGTCGAGGAGCGCAACGAGCGCTGGGAGGAAGACGACGAGGCGTGGGAACACGCCGGCGAGGACGACGAACCCTGACCGGCGCTCTGCGCAGCCTTCGGCACTAGGTTGCAGCCTCGATGAGCCGCCCGATCCAGATCGCACCCTCTGTGCTGCCCGCCGACTTCGCCCGTCTCGGCGAGGAGGTGGCCGCCCTCGAAGCCGCCGGCGTCGACCTGATCCAGTGGGACGTGATGGACGGACAGTTCGTGCCGAACCTCACCTTCGGGCCCGACGTGATCGCCGCCGCGCGACCCCACACGAGCCTGCCGTTCGAGGCGCACCTGATGGTGCACACGCCCGACGAGATGGCCGCCCAGTACGTCGAGGCCGGCTGCTCGCGGCTGATCGTGCACGCCGAGGCCTGCCCTCACCTGCATCGCACCCTCGGCAACATCGAGTCGCTCGGTGCCCGCGCGGCGGTGGCGCTCAACCCGGCCACGCCTGCGTCGGCCGTCGCCCACGTCCTCGACCTCGTCGACCTGGTGCTCGTGATGACCGTGAACCCCGGGTTCGGCGGGCAGGCCTACATCTCCACGATGGAACCGAAGATCGCCCAGATCCGCCGGATGATCGACGACGCCGGACTCGCCGGGTCGGTCGATCTCGAGGTCGACGGCGGCATCGGCCCCGACACCATCGAGGGGGCGGCGTCGGCAGGCGCCAACGTGCTGGTCGCCGGGAGCGCGCTGTTTCGTGACCCCGAGGGTCTCGGCCACGCCGTCGCCGAACTACGCGCCCTCGCCGAAGCCGCCCACACCGGCTGACGTCCCCACCACCCGGTGTTCGTCAGGGGTCAGACCCTCGACGAACGGATCTCGAGTGTTCGTCAGGGGTCAGACCCCTGGCGAACGGATCGGGCGGGGCGATCGCGACCCTGTGACAGGGGTTCCGTACGATCGGAAGCGTGCCCCTCACCGCCTCCCTCGTCGATCCGGCCGCCACGCTGTCCGCCCTGGCCGACGCGATCGGACGGGCCAAGGGTGGCGACGGGCTGGCCCCGGTCACGGTTGCCGTTCCCACCAACACCTGCGGGGTGATGGCCCGCCGCGCCCTCGGGCGTTCGTCGGGGCTGGTGGGCGTCGACATGGTCACCCTCAACCGGCTCGCCGAGCTCATCGCCGGCCCCGGCCTGGCGGCGGCGGGCCGGTCGCCGATGTCCGACCCGGTGATCGACCTCGCCGTCACCCGGGTACTCGCCGACGATCCCGGGCCGTTCCGCGGCGTCGCCTCGCATCCGTCCACGATCGTCGCCCTGCGGGACCTGCACACCGAGCTGCGCCTGGCCGGCCCCGACGCCGCCGACCGGCTGGCCGGCCACGGTTCGCGAGGCGCCCAGGCGGTGCGTGTCAGCCGCGCCGTCACCGCCGCACTCTCCGACGCGTGGTACGACGAGGCCGACCTCCTCACCGGGGCCACCGCGACGGTCCACGGCGGCCCGCCGCCCGGTCTGGGCCGGCTCGTGCTGTACCTGCCCGACCAGCTCTCGGGTCTCGGTGCCGGATTCGTCCGTGCGCTCGCCGCCGGACTCGACGTGCATGTCGTGGCCCCGGTCACCCACGACGGCTCCGACGCGCTCACGTTCGGCATGCTCACCCGGCTGGGGATCGAACCGCCGGCCGGTCCCGCCGGCGACCCGGCCAGCGCCTCCCACTCCCTCACGT
>JAWLEC010000011.1:8674-39612 GCA_041686315.1 Ilumatobacteraceae bacterium | reverse complement strand
CGAGGATGACGGGGAGGTCACGCGCCAGCGCCTTGCGGAGCACGAAACGGGTCTGGGGCAGCGGACCCTCGGCGGCGTCGACCAGCAGCACGATGCCGTCGACCATGGTGAGGGCGCGCTCGACCTCGCCGCCGAAGTCGGCGTGACCCGGCGTGTCGACGATGTTGAGGGTGACGTCGTCGCCGGTGCGCTGGTCGTGCCACACCAGCGAGGTGTTCTTCGCGAGGATGGTGATGCCCTTCTCACGTTCGAGATCCATCGAGTCCATGACCCGCTCGGCGACGTCCTCGTTGGAGCGGAAGGCCCCGGACTGGTGGAGCATGGCGTCGACGAGCGTGGTCTTGCCGTGGTCGACGTGCGCCACGATCGCGAGGTTGCGGATGTCGGTGCGGCGGCGGACCGCGGCCTCGGCTGTGCCGTCCACGGCGGTGCCGGCGGGTGCGTCGGCGGGGCCGTCGAGGAGAGTCTGGTCGTTGGACACGACAGTCGACGTTATCGCCCGTTCACGAGTGAACGATCGACGGCCGGTGGCCGCGACTCCTCGTGGTGTCGGGACTCGGGTTGACGTCCACGCGAATTGTCCGTATATTCGTACCTATGCAAGCGCTTCGACAACTGCTCCCGATCCTGTCGTGGGGCCCCGGCTACCGACGCAGCGACTTCCGCGGTGATCTCATGGCCGGCCTCACCGTCGGGGCGATGCTCGTCCCGCAAGCCATGGCCTACGCCCTCCTCGCCGGCCTCCCACCCGAGGTCGGGCTGTACGCAGCAACGATCCCGGTACTCGTGTATGCCTTCTTCGGCTCGTCCCGACAGCTGGCAGTCGGACCGGTCGCCATCGTCTCGCTGCTGACCGCCACCGCACTCGCACCGCTGGTCGAGGAAGGGACAGCCGGGTATCTCGGCGCAGCAGCACTGTTGGCACTGATGGTCGGCGCCGTGCACATCGTGATGGGTGTCGGACGTCTCGGCTTCCTCGTCAACTTCCTGTCGCACTCGGTGCTGGTCGGCTTCACCGCTGCAGCCGCGATCATCATCGGTTTCTCACAGGTGAAGCACATCTTCGGCATCTCGACCGAACGCAAGGACCATTTCTACGAGACGGTGCTCGAAGTCGGCGACAACCTCGCCAGCACCAATGGCACGACGCTCGTGCTCGGCGCGGCCGCCCTCGTCACGTTGTTCGCCCTGAAGAAG
This sequence comes from Ilumatobacteraceae bacterium, assembly GCA_041686315.1. Lineage (GTDB taxonomy): Bacteria > Actinomycetota > Acidimicrobiia > Acidimicrobiales > Ilumatobacteraceae > Sva-07. The sequence goes on along the minus strand of JAWLEC010000011.1, from coordinate 38,415 downwards.
TTCGCCCCGCTCGTGCCCGGCGCGCTCGTCGTCGTCGTCGGCTCGATCCTGGCGGTCGAGGTGTTCGGCCTGCAGGACCGGGGCGTGTCGGTCGTCGGCGACATCCCCGACGATCTGCCCGCCTTCGGCTTCCCCGACTTCGACGGCTCACTGTTCGGCAGCCTGCTCGGCACCGCGTTCGTCATCACGATCGTCGGCTTCATGGAGTCGGTCGCCGTCGCCAAGGTCTATGCCCGGCGGAACCGCTACGAGATCGTCCCCGACAACGAACTGATCGGGCTCGGCGCCGCCAACGTCGCCTCAGGGCTCTTCGGCGGGTACCCGGTCACCGGTGGGTTCTCGCGCACGGCGGTCAACGCCACCGCCGGGGCACGCACACCGTTGGCATCGATCATCACCGCCGGTCTGGTGCTGGCGACGATCGCGTTCCTCACCCCGCTGTTCACCTCGCTGCCCAATGCAGCGCTCGGCGCGATCATCATCATGGCGGTCGTCGGCCTGGTCGACATCGGCCAGATGCGCCACATCGCCAAGGTCAAAAAGAGCGACCTCATCGGTCTCGGCGTGGCCTTCGTCGCCACGCTGGCACTCGGCATCGAGCTCGGCATCGGCGTCGCCGTCGTCGCCTCGATGCTCGTCGTCTTCGCCCGCATGTCGACACCGCACAGCGCGGTGCTCGGCCATGTCGACGGAACGACGAGCTACCGCAACGTCGACCGTTTCCCCGAAGCGCACACGGTCGACGGGATCCGTGTCGTTCGGATCGACGCCGCGCTGTCGTTCGTCAACGCCACCAACGTGAAGAAGCTCGTCGTGGCCCACGCCGAGGCGGTCACCGACGAGCCACGGGCACTCGTGCTCGACGCCTCCGGGATCAACGACCTCGACGCGACCGGCGCGGAGATGCTCCACGAACTGCTCGTCGAGGTCGCCGAACGCGATGTCGTGTTGCACCTCACCGACGTGAAGGGCCCGGTGCGCGACGTGCTCCGCAATGCCGGCATCTGGGACGAGCTCGACGGCCGGATCCACACCTCGACCGACGATGCCATCGCCGCCATCAGCCGACGCTCCCCGGCACCCGCCGATCAACGGCGCCATGGCATCGACGAACGCTCGACGGTCGATGCCACGTGGCCGTCGGGTCCGTCCCACGACAACGAGTCGACCCGTGTCTGATTCCTCGTGGACGTCGCTCGTCGCCGGCCACGAGCGTGCGGAGGCGATGACGGCATCGCACGCCGACACCGGTGTGCGGCCGCCGGTCCACGAGCCCCGGGCAGCGATCCTGGCCTGCTCTGACGCCCGGGTGCCGCCGTCGGTGGTCTTCGACCAGCCGGCCGGCAGTCTGTTCGTGATCCGCATCGCCGGCAACACGGCCGGTCCAGCAGCACAGGCGAGTCTCGACTACGCGGTCGCCGAGCTCGGCGTCGACCTCGTCGTGGTGCTCGGCCACACCACCTGCGGCGCCGTCACCGCAGCAGCATCCGGTACGTGCGGCGGACACCTCGCCCCGATCGTCGAACCGATCTGCAAGATCGCGAAACTCCATCCAGGTGCCTCGATCGACGAGTTGGCCACCCTCAACGTCGCCAACACCATGGCCGAGCTCGCTGCCAACGACGGCCCGATCGGTCGGGCGGTCGCAGATGGACGGGTGGAGATCCGCGGCGCGTTGCACGACCTGGTGACGGGACGGCTGCACACGATCACAGCAGACGCCGCCGAGCGACCCGCCTCGTCACACCGCTGAGACGAGCTCAGTCCCGAGCGGTAGCGACGAGCGACGGCGCGGTTCCCGCCTCGAACTCGGAGACGAACCGGTACCGGTCGCCGCGCACGGTGGTGGTGCGCCATTCGATCCGGCGTTCGCCGGCGGTGCTGAGTCGTTCGATGAAGAACACGGCCTGGCCGCTCCCGAGATGGAGTGTCGCTCGTTCGTCGGGTGTCGGAACGAGCGGAGCGATGCGCTCCCAACCGGCATCGGGACGCACCCCACACAGACGTTCCATCTCGTCGTACAGGGCCGTTCGCTCGAAGTTGCTCTCGAGCAGCGGCGCGCCGATCGACATCGGCACCCAAGTGCGATCGATCGCCAGCGGCTCGCCGCCGGCGCGTCGGACTCGCTCGAGGAACAACAGCGGCGCGTCCGGAGCGAGTTCGAGTTGCGCTGCTGCGGTCTCGTCGGTCGCTTCGCACAATGTGAGCACCTCGCTGCGCTGTTCGACCCCGGACGACTCGATCGACCGGAACAGGCTGTACAGCGCGCCGAGTGGCTGCTCGAACTCGGCCCGGTTGACCACGGTGCCGCGGCCGCGTTCGCGTCGCAGGATGCCGGTGCGGTTCAGGTGACGGATCGCCTCGCGGACGGTGTGGCGACTCACCTGGAACTCGTCGACGAGCTCGGTGTCGGTCGGAAAGCGTTCGTCGAACTCGCCCGCTTCGAGGCGCTGCTTGAGCTCGTGCTCGAGCTGGGCCCACAGGGGCATCGGACTCGATCGGTCGAGTGTCATGGTGGCTCCGCCCTGCGGTCCGTCGTTGATGGGAACATCCGTACAACCAGACGTTACCGGGCGCGTTCCGGCTCGACGGGCCACCTCGGGGTTGCGTCTCGCCGCAATTGTACGTATATTCGTTCAAATGATGATTGCAGCACTCCCCTCAACTGACGTGATCGACGCACGCCTCCTCCGTGAACTGATGCGCGAGGATCCGGCACTGCGCATCCTCGACGTGCGCACCGGTGGCGAGTTCGAGACCGTCCACATCCCCGGCTCGTACAACGTCCCGCTCGACACCCTCGGCGAGCACGTCGAGGATCTCGCCGACGTCGAACACCCCGTCGTGTTGGTGTGCAAGTCCGGTGCTCGCGCCGGCCAGGCCCACTCCAAGCTCACGAATGCCGGCAAGCAGCGCCTCCACCTCCTGGATGGCGGCATGGACGCCTGGGAGTCCTCCGGCGGCGACGTCGTACGCGGGACCAGCACGAAATGGGCGCTCGATCGCCAGGTGCGACTCGTCGCCGGCTCGATCTCGCTGGTGGGCATCCTCGTCAGCATCTTCGCACCGAAGGCGAAGTGGCTCGCCGGAGGCGTCGCCGCAGGCCTCACCTTCTCCGCTGTCTCCAACACCTGCGCGATGGGTACGGCGCTGTCGAAGCTCCCCTACAACAAGTCGAACAACTGCGACATCGACGGCGTGCTCGACGAACTGCGCAAGGTGGCGTGACGATGCCGTTCGTCAACCATCCCGTCAACGACTACGCGGCGGTCGTCGACGAGACCACCCAGTTCATCGACGTGCGCGAACCGAACGAAGTCGCCGAGGGCACCATCGCCGGTGCCGTCAACATCCCACTCGCCCAGGTCCCCGGCCGGCTCGACGACCTCGACCCCGAGCGTCGCGTCGTCCTGCTGTGTCGCAGTGGCAACCGCAGCGGCCAAGCCGCCGAATTCCTGTCGGGCGCCGGATTCACCGACGTCGTCAACCTCGCCGGAGGCATGCTCGCCTTCGACGGCGCCATCGCCGAAAGGACCACCTCATGAAGTTCACCCAGTACTACCTCGACTGCCTCTCTCAGGCCTCCTACCTGATCGGTGACGAGACCACCGGCCGCGCCGTCGTCGTCGACCCACGTCGAGACATCGACGAGTACGTGCGCGACGCCGCCGACGCCGGCCTGACGATCGAGTTGGTCGTCGAGACGCACTTCCACGCCGACTTCCTGTCCGGTCACCTCGAGCTCGCCGAGGCGACCGGTGCCGAGATCGGCTTCTCGGCGGTCGCCGAGCCGGAGTTCCCGACCCGTCAGCTCGACGACGGCGAACGTCTCGTGCTGGGTGACGTCGTGCTCGAGTTCCGGCACACGCCGGGGCACACGCCCGAGTCGCTCAGCATCGTGGTGTGGGAACACGCCGACGACGACGCGCCGTACGGCGTGCTGACCGGTGACACCATGTTCATCGGCGACGTCGGGCGACCCGACCTGCTCGCCTCGATCGGTGTCACCAAGGAAGAGCTCGCCGATCAGCTCTACGACAGCTTGCACGACAAGCTCCTCGTACTGCCCGACAGCACACGGGTCTTCCCCGGCCACGGCGCCGGTTCCGCCTGCGGCAAGAACCTGTCGACCGAGACCTCCTCGACGATCGGCGAACAGCGCGACACGAACTACGCGCTACGAGCAGGGAGCAAGCAGGCCTTCTTCGACCTCGTCACCGAAGGTCAGCCGCCGGCACCGAGCTACTTCGTGTTCGACGCCATCTTGAACCGCAAGGACCGCGAGCTGCTCGACGAATCGGCCATGCCCGAAGCACTCGACCTCGCCGCGTTCGATCGCCTCGTCGAGGCCGGCGCCCTGGTGGTCGACGGCCGCGATCCCGAGGACTTCGCACGTGGTCACCTGGTCGGCTCGATCAATGTCGGGCTCAACGGGCGCTACGCCGAGTTCGCCGGCTCCATCATCCCCAACGACGTCGACATCGTCCTCGTCGCCGACGCCGGTTTCGAGCTCGAGGCGAAGAATCGTCTCGCCCGGATCGGCTTCGACCGGGTGGTCGGCTACCTCGAGCATCCGCTCGCCGTGATGGCCGACAACCCCGACCGCGTGCGGCCAGGGTCCCGACTCACCGCTGCCGAGTTCGACAGCCGGCGCGGTGACATCGACGGACTGCAACTCGTCGACATCCGCAATCCCGGCGAGGTCGCGCTCGGCACCGTCGACGGCGCATCCACCATCCCGGTGGGCCAGCTGCCGAGCCGCCTCGACGAACTCGATCCGACGGCGCCGACCGTCGTGTACTGCGCCGGCGGATACCGCTCGTCGGTGGCGGCGAGCCTGCTCCGCCAGAACGGCTTCGAGGACGTCTCCGACCTCCTCGGCGGCTACGGCGCCTGGATCGAGGCTCAGCCGGCCGTGGTCTGACGTCGAACGATGCCGGGGCGGGTCGGTCGGGCGACGACCGACCCGCCACCGTCTCGGTCGTCGACGCCGTGACCGCACGGTTTGGCACCCACCCGAGCGGGTACTCCGGATGCGTCCGACAAGGAGGGACGATCCATGAACGAGTCCGACCGGCGCAGCAGCCCGCAGGTGCCCGACGCGGCCCGCACCGATGACCCGATGAACTTCGCCAACTGGGCGCGCGCCGCCGCTCCACATCTCGACGAGCTGTCGAACTCCAACCCCAATGCTCGGCTGCTCGAGCACAACCTCATCGCGATCACCGACGACACCGAGACCGCCCGGTCGATCGCGCTCGACTTCGAACGCACCACGGGCGGGGACACCGACACCTCGATGCTGGTCCTCGGCCATCCCGAGAACCGCGAGTCGAAGCACCAGGCCGACCCCGAAGGCGTCACGACGCACGCCGCAAAGCGCAGTCTGCTCGGCGGTCTGCCCGGTGCGGTGATCTTCGCCCTCGTCATCGGCGTCGGTGTGTGGCTGGTCACCGACAGCCTCCCGGCCACCTTCGGCGCCGCGGTGGGCGCGGCGATGTTCGGCTTCTTCTCGATCGCCACGTGGAGCTACGTGATGGGCACCGGCCAGAGCCGGGCGTTCCAACAGAGCTTCATCGACCCCGACGCCGCCGACGCGATCATCGTGGCGTTCCACACCCACGACCGGTCATTGATGGATGACGCCCGCCAGGCCGTCGGGCACGCCGACGACGTCCGCCTCTACGAAGTGGATGCTCGAGGCAAGATCCGGAGCTGAGCCGCCTCAGCCGACTCGGCGTTCGCGACCTTCCCAATAGGGCTCGCGCAGATCTTTCTTGAGGGTCTTGCCGCTCGGATTGCGGGGAAACGCGTCGGCCCAGTCGACGCTCGTCGGGCACTTGAACGTTGCGAGACGCTCTTTTGCGTAGGAGATGATGTCGGCTTCCGTGACGTCGAAGTCGGGAGCCTTCACCACGATCGCCTTGGCGGTCTCGCCCCACTTGTCGTCGGGCACGCCGATCACGGCGACATCCGCGATGCCCGGATGACCCATCACGACGTTCTCGACCTCGGCCGGATACACGTTCTCGCCACCGGACACGATCATGCCCTTCACCCGGTCGTGGATGTAGAGGTCGCCGTCGGCGTCGAGGTAGCCGGCATCGCCCGACGTGAACCAGCCATCGGCGGTAATCGACTCGGCAGTGGCCTCGGGCATGTTCCACTAGCCCTTCATCACCTGCGGCGACCGGATCCAGATCTCACCGACGTCGCCGGTGGGCACGTCGTTGCCGTCCTCGCCGACCACACGCAGCTCCACACCCGGCCCCGGCACGCCGCACGACCGCAACCGGTGCGCGTTGGGGCCGGTCGGATCGTGATCCTCCGGCGGTAGCGAGACCACGACACCGGTGGTCTCGGTCAGGCCGTAGGCCTGCCAGAACGTGCACGGCTTGAACAGCTCGACGCACGCCGACAGCACCTCCTCGCTGATCGGTGACGCGCCGTAGACCATGGTCTGCAGACTGGAGAAGTTCGCGTTGGTGAGTATGACGCCCGTCGGGCGACCCGTCGTGCCCGAGGAATAGAGCTGGAAGGCGACGTCGTCGAGCTTCGAGTCGGTGCCGGGGTCGATGGGGTCGAACGTGCCGACCCATTCGTCGTAGTCCCCCAATGGGGACAGATGACAGTGCGCCGGTCGACGGGCGTGAACCGCCGTCAGCGGGGCGTGTAGCCGAGGCGGAACGACTGGACCGCGCGGGCGAAGATGTTCGCTTCGACCACCGGTTCCTCGACGACCCGCAGGTCGGTGACGCGGGCACTCAACTGACCGAACACCGCGGCGAGCGAGGCCCGGGCGACGTGGGTGCCGATGCACAGGTGCGTGCCGAAGCCGAACGCCACGTGCGGGTTGGGGTCACGACGGATGTCGAACGTGAACGGGTCGTCGAACACGTCCTCGTCCCGGTTCGCCGAGGGGTACAGCAGGATGATCCGGTCGCCGCGCTCCACCGGCTGGTCACCGATCCGGTCGTCGGCCATCGCCCGCCTGAAGAAGTTGTTGAGCGGTGTCACCCACCGCAACACCTCCTCCACGGCGCCCGGTACGAGGTCGGGATCGCCGGCGATCGCCTCCCACTGCTCGGGATGCTGCGCGAACGAATCGAGGCCGTGGCTGATGGCGGTGCGGGTGGTCTCGGCGCCGCCGGCGATGAACAGGCCCACCTCGTGGACGATCGTGGCCGGCGGGAGCGGCTCGCCGTCGATGCGGGCGTGCAGCCACACGCTGAGCAGGTCGTCGCCGGGATCGGCCAACTTGGTCGGCGCGATCTCCCCGAGCACGCCGACGAACTCCATGTTCGCCTCGAAGAACTCACGGAACACCCGCCCGTCGCGATCGCGCATGTCGGTGCGCATCAACCGTTCGGACCAGCTCTTGATCTGCGGCCAGTACTGCTCGGGAAAACCCAGGATGCGCGCCGTGAAGCGGGCGGGGAGCTGTCCGGCGAGCGCCTCGATCACGTCCATCTCGTCGCCGGCGGCCAGTGCGTCGTCGATCAGTTCGGTCACGAGCTGGGCGATCTCCACCTGCCGCTGGGCCACCGACTTGCCCGTCAGCTTGGGCTGCACGAGCATCCGCTGCTGGCGGTGACGCGGGTCGTCCTGGGCGATCATGTTGATCTCCTCGGGCGACCAGATGGCGCGGTAGCCCTGGCCCGAGGCGAACACGGTCGAGCGGCGCTCCACGTCCATCAGGTCGGCGTGCCGCGTCACCGCCCACAGCCCGTTGCGCTCGTCGCGGTACACCGGCTCGTTCGCCCGCATCCATGCCCACACGTCGTGCGGGTTGCGCCGGTAGAGCTCGGGATCGAGCAGGTCGACCGTCGGACGGCCGGCGTCGGTCGGTCGGGTCTCGGTGGTCGTCATGCGAATCATCCTCGCGAACCGCCGCAGCTCGGCTGGCAGCGGGCGCCCGCCTCCGTCGTCCGTGGTTCCCGTCGTCGGCCGGATCCCGTCGAGGCAGCCGTCAGCGCCGGCGGTCGCCGTAGGTGTTCCAGTGCGTCACAGCGGTGGCGGGCTTGCGGGGCGCCACGCCGAAGCGTCCGGCGGGGCGGCCCACCGGAATGCACGCGGCGATCTCGAACCGCGGGCTGCCGTCGTCGTCGGCGGGAACGCCGAGGACCTGCAGGGTCTCGACGGCGTGGATGCGGATCACCGTGGTGAGCGAGGTGCCGATGCCGAGCGCCCGTGCCGCCAGGCAGAAGTTCTGCACGGCCGGGTAGACGCTGGCGTCGAGGCGGCCGATGTCCATCGGGCCCTCGTCGTCCGATGGCGTCCACGGAATGATCGGTTGCAGGAAGAACACGATCGCCGGGGCCTCCTGGACGTGGTCGGCGAGATGGCGGCTGGCGGCGCGGGTCTTGCGCCACGACTCGGCGGCCGCCTCGTCACGGAAGGCCGAGGCGTCGGGCAGCGACTTCTCGTAGCGGTCGAACGACGCCCGGTACCAGTGGGCGATCTCCGCTTTGCGGTCGGGATCGGTGACCACGACGTACTGCTGGGGTTGGACGTTGCCGCCGCTCGGTGCCTGCTGCGCTGCAGCCAGACAAGTGGCGATCTCGTCGTCGGTCACCGGTTCGTCGGTGAACCGCCGGATCGCCCGGGTCGTCATGATCGCCTCGATCGCATCCACGTCGGTCTCCTCCATCGTCGTTCGTCGTCGTTGCTCGTCGTTCGCCTTCGTCTGCGTTGCAGTTTCGTCGGAACGTCCCGACATTTCCGTCACGCAAACGGATTCCGCAGGTCAGAACATGGTCGTGTCGACGTCGATGCCCAGCAGCAGCTTGCCGATGGTCTCGTTGAGCTTCGGCGCGGTCTGGATGTGCTGGGTGACCACGTGGGCGTCGCGCAGGCAGCGTCCGAGCAGGCTCGTGTCGTACACCGCCGTGCCGCCGGCGAGCGTGAACGCGGTGTCGGCCACCCGGGCACCGGTGGTGGCAGCGTGCGTGGCTGCGAGGCGGATCCCGGTACGGGCTTCCACCGACACGGCGCCACCCGCCGCCGCCACGTCCCAGGCCGCCGCCAACTCGTCGAGCAGGAACGCCCTCGCCGCACGCAGCTCGCCCTCCGCTCGGGCCACCTCCACCTGGGTGAATCCACTCTGGGCCAGGGTCCGCGACGAGTACTGCGGCTTCTTGCCCTGCGCCAGGTCGACGATCTCGTCGAGTGCGCGGCGCGCGACGCCGAGCCCCACGGCCGCGACGCCGCTGGCGAGCAGGGTGAAATTGGGGAACGTGGCCAGGGGCGTGTCGACCACGGGCCAGGTGACACCCGGTTGCATCGTGCGCTCGTGCGGGGCGAACGCCCCGTTCACCGAGTAGTCGAGCGAGCCCGAGCCCCGCATCCCCGACGTGTACCAGGTGTCGTGGAACGTCACGTCCGACTGCGGGAACCAGCAGAGCCGGAACGTGCCGTCGTCGCAGTGCGCACCGCCCAGCACCCACCGGCAGTGCTGGGTGCCACTCCCCCACGCCCATCGACCGGTGACCGAGAACCCGTCGACACCGTCGACCGACGACGACTCGCCCCTGCCGTTCGGCGCGAAGACCCCGCCGGTGATCGACGTGGCGTCGCCGTAGATCTCCTGCGCCGTGTCGGCCGGCAGGAACGCCGCCATCGACGACGTCGTCGACGCGATCATCGAGCACCAGCCGGCTGCGCCGTCGGCGCGCGCGACCGCCTCGATCGCCTCCACCATCGTCACCGGATCCACCTCGGGCCCGCCGTAGGCGGCCGGCACGCACATGCGCATCAGCCCGGCATCGGTCAGCGCCTTCACCGTCGGCAGCGGCAGCCGACGCAGACGCTCACCGTCGTCGGCGTGCGCCTCGATCTGCTCGGTCAGGCTGACTGCGGCCTCCACGATCGGTGCGATCCCCATGCACCGACTGTAGGTCGGATCTCGCAACGCGTGAACTCCGTGCGGCCGCTCGCCGCAGACTGTTCACGCGTTCGGATGGGATGGACGGACCTGCGCCGGAGTGGCGGCCGGACGCTCGCGGCGAGGCGGGGCCCGGCGATCGTCTACGGTCGAGGGCATGAAGTTCGGCTTCGTGGTCCCGTGGGGCGACGCCGACGACGTCGGCGATCTCGCCGCTGCCGCCGAGGAGGCAGGCTGGGACGGGCTGTTCGTGTGGGAGCCGGTCTGGGGTGTCGACGCCTGGATCTCGCTCGGTCTCGCCGCCGTGCGCACCTCCAGGATCCGCCTCGGCACACTGCTCACCGCACCGTCGCGGCGGCGGCCCTGGGAGTTGGCCAGCCAGGTGGCCACGGTCGACCGGCTGTCGAACGGCCGGGTCACGTTGTCGGTCGGGCTCGGCGCCATCGACTCGGGCTTCGAGGCCTTCGGCGAGGAATGCGACCGCCGCACACGCGCCGAGCTGCTCGACGAATGCCTCGACATCGCCACCGGGCTCTGGGCGGGCCAGCCGTTCACCTACGACGGTCGCCACTACCGGGTGCGACCCACCGAGTTCCCCACGATCGGCCACACAGCGCAGCAGCCGCGCGTGCCCGTCTGGTGCGTGGCCGCCCACGGCCGCGAGAAGTCGATGCGGCGCGCCACACGCTGGGACGGTGTGATCCCCCAGGTGCTCGATCCCGACGTCGACATCGGCGTCCGCCAGCCCACCCTCGACGAGGTCGCCGAGCTGCGCTCCGAGGTCGACGGCGCCGTCACCGACCGACCGTTCGACATCGTGGTCGAGGGCACGATGTCCGAGCACTCACCCGCCGCCTACGCCGACGCCGGCGCCACCTGGTGGATCGAGTCGATGTGGGACGCGATGGCCGAGCACTCGCCCGTCACCGCCGCCCACGACCGGCTCCTGGAGGGCCCGCCGGCGCACTGAACGCAGGCCCGCCGGCACGTCTGACGCCGGGGCCCGGAGGGGCGGGCGGTACCGTCGTGCGGGTGACGACCACCGACACCACGAACACCGACCGACACGGCTGGAACTTCGCCGACCTGTGGGAGACCATCGCTCGCCGCATCCCCGATGCCCCCGCCCTGCAGCAGGGCGACCGCACGGTCAGCTGGGCGGAGATGAACCGGCGGGCGAACGGCGTGGCGGCGGCTCTGCTCACACCGGAGACCACCGAGCAGGACAAGGTGGCCCAGTACCTCTACAACAGCCCCGAGTACCTCGAGTCGATCTTCGCCGCCTTCAAGGCCGGCCAGGCGGTGGTGAACACCAACTACCGGTACGCGGCCGACGAGATCGTCTACCTCTGGGACAACGCCGACGCCACCGCCGTCGTGTTCCACGGCACGTTCGCCGACACCTGCGAGGCGGTCCGGGCCCGGGTGCCGAAGGTACGCACGTGGCTGTGGGTCGACGACGGCAGCGGCCCCTGTCCGAGCTGGGCGACGCCCTACGAGGAGGCCGCCGCCGCCGGCACCGACCTCGACGTGTCGGGGCCGTGGGGCCGCTCGGGCGACCACCTCCTGCTGCTCTACACCGGCGGCACCACGGGCATGCCCAAGGGCGTGATGTGGCGCCAGGACGACCTGTTCGGGGTGCTCGACGCGAACAACAAGAAGCGGATGCCGCCCGAACAGGACCTCGACGCAGTGGCCGAGCGCGTCGACAGGCCGGGCCCGCGCAACATGCCCGCCGCTCCGCTGATGCACGGCACCGGGCTGTTCAACGCGCTGAGCAACCTGATGATCGGCGGGTCGATCACCACCATGGAGGGCCGCCACTTCAGCGCCGAGGAGTTCCTCGACGACGTCGAGCGCTACGGCATCAACTCCACCTCCATCGTGGGCGACGCATTCGCCAAGCCGATCCTGCGCGCTCTCGACGCCGAACCCGGCCGCTGGGACATCTCCACGCTGCGCGTCATCGTGTCGTCGGGCGTGATGTGGTCGAAGGAGACCAAGGAGGGCCTGCTGCGCCACAACGACCGCCTGATCATGGTCGACTCGCTCGGCTCGAGCGAGGCGATCGGCATGGCCAGCAACACCACCACCGCCGAGTCGAGCGGGGAGACGGCGAGGTTCGAACTGGGCCCCACCACGCGTGTCGTCACCGACGAGGGCCGCGACGTCGTGCCCGGATCGGGCGAGCTCGGCCGGGTGGCCCTGCGCGGCCGGACGCCGATCGGCTACTACAAGGACGAGGCCAAGTCGGCGCAGACCTTCGTCGTCATCGACGGCGAGCGCTACTCCATCCCCGGCGACTACGCCACCGTGGAGGCCGACGGCACCGTCACCCTCCTCGGCCGTGGCAGCCAGTGCATCAACACCGGCGGCGAGAAGGTGTATCCCGAGGAGGTGGAAGAGGTGCTGAAGCTGCACCCGGCGGTGGCCGATGCCGCGGTCGTCGGCGTCCCCGACGAGAAGTGGGGCGAGGCGATCACGGCGCTCGTCGAGCCGCACGCCGGCCACACGGTCGACGAAGCGGCACTGATTGCCCACGTGAAGGGCCGACTGGCCCACTACAAGGCCCCCAAGCGGGTGGTTCCGGTCGACTCGATCGGCCGTGCCGCCAACGGCAAACTCGACTACAAGCGGTTGAAGTCCGACGCCATGGCGGGTACCAGCGCCTAGCCTGTGGCCGATGCCGGGCGACTTCGACGGGACGACCTCCGACAGCGCGGGCCACTCCACCACCCGCAACGACAGCGCCGATCACGGCGGTGACGCCGGGGGCACCGTCGCCGACGCGGGCTTCGACTGGACCCGGTTCGACGGGGTGCTGTTCGATCTCGACGGCGTGATCACACCCACCGCCGAGATCCACGAGCGGGCCTGGGGCGAACTGTTCGCCGACTACGACCACACCGAGGCCGACTACCTCGCGTACATCGACGGCAAGCCGCGCTACGACGGCGTGCGGTCGTTCCTCTCGTCGCGTGACGTGGTGCTGGCGGAGGGGTCCCCCGACGATCCACCCGGCACCGACACCGTCTGCGCGATGGGCAACCGCAAGAACGAGATCTTCAACGAGATCCTCGAGCGCGACGGCATCGCGCCGTACCCCGGTTCGCAGACCACGCTCGACCTGCTCGAGGCCGCCGGCATCCCCGCCGCCATCGTGTCGTCGTCGAAGAACGCGCGCACCGTGTTGCACGCATCGGGTCTCGAGGATCGCTTCGACGTCGTCGTCGACGGTGTGGTCGCGGTCGAGGAGGGCGTCATCGGCAAGCCCGAGCCCGACATGTACCTGCTCGGCGCCGAACGCCTGGGCACCGACCCGGCGCGCACCGTGGTGGTCGAAGACGCCGTGTCGGGCGTCGCCGCAGGCGCTGCGGGCGGCTTCGCCCTGGTGATCGGGGTCGACCGCGGAGCCGGTGCCGACACGCTGCGCTCCCACGGCGCCGACCTCGTGGTCGACGATCTCGCCGAGCTGCTGCCCGAGGGGAGTTCGTCGTGAACCGCAAGACGGCTCCCGACGGCATGCCCCAGCACCGCTTCCCCGTCGAGCCGTGGCGGCTCGTCGAGCGGTCCTACTCGAACGACGACCTCGGGCCCACCGAGACACTGTTCGCCCTGGGCAACGGCTATCTGGGGATGCGGGCCAACCCCGAGGAGGGCCGCGAGGCGCACAGCCACGGCACCTACCTCAACGGCTTCCACGAGACCTGGCCGATCATGCACGCCGAGGACGCCTTCGGGTTCGCCAAGACCGGCCAGACGTTGGTGAACGTGCCCGACTCCAAGCTGATGAAGCTCTACGTCGACGACGAACCGCTGCTGCTCGCCACGGCCGACCTCGACAGCTACGAACGCGCCGTCGACTTCCGCAACGGCGTGCTCACGCGCGACATCGTGTGGCGGACACCCGCCGGCAAGCGGGTGCGTGTGACCTCCCAACGGATGGTGAGCTTCGCCCACCGCCACCTGGCGGTGATGTCGTTCGAGATCACGCTGCTCGACGATTCGGCTCCGATCGTGGTGTCGTCACAGCTCCTCAACCGCCAGGACGGCGAGGACGAGTACCACGTGCGCGCCGCTGCCCTCGGTGAGGGCAAGGATCCGCGCCAGGCCCGCAAGTTCGACCACCGGGTGCTCGAACCACGCCTGCAACGCGAACGCGGCAACGAGATCGTGCTCGGCTACCGCTGCGCCAACAGCCGGATGACACTCGCCTGCGGCACCCGGCACCAGATCGACACCACGTGCCAGGTGGGCGTGACCACCGACGTCGGCGAGGACCTGGCCAAGACCGTCTTCACCGTGCGCGCCACGCCGGGCGACCCGGTGAAGATCACCAAGCTGGTGGCGTACCACTCGTCCAACGGCGTCCCCGCCGAGGAGCTGGCCGACCGCTGTTCGCGCACGCTCGAGCGGGCGGCCGAGGACGGCGTCGACGTCCTCCAGCACGAGCAGCGGCAGTGGCTCGACCGGTTCTGGGCCGACGCCGACATCGAGCTGCGCGGCGACGACAAGGCGCAGCAGGCGCTGCGGTGGAACCTGTTCCAACTCGTCCAGGCGTCGGCGCGCACCCAGGAGCAGGGGATCCCGGCCAAGGGCGTCACCGGCGGCGGGTACGACGGCCACTACTTCTGGGACACCGAGGTGTACGTCGTGCCGTTCCTGGCGTACACGATGCCCGAGGCGGCTCGCAAGGTGATCCGGTTCCGCTGGCGCATGCTCGACGACGCCCGCGAACGCGCCCGGGAGATGAGCCAGATCGGGGCGCTGTACCCGTGGCGCACGATCAGCGGCGAGGAGGCGTCGGCCTACTACGCGGCGGGCACCGCCCAGTACCACATCAACGCCGCCGTGGTGATGGCCCTGCGCCGCTATCTCGAAGCGGCGGGCGACATCGACTTCCTCTCCCACGAGGGCGCCGAGATCCTCGTGGAGACGGCCCGGCTCTGGGTGGACCTGGGCTTCTACGCCAGCAACGGCGCCCGCACGTTCCACATCCACCGGGTCACCGGGCCCGACGAGTACACCACCGTCGTCAACGACAACTTCTACACGAACGTGATGGCCAGGTTCAATCTGCGCTATGCGGCGCGCACCGTCCGGTTCCTCGCCAACTGGAACCCCGAGGCGTTCCAGGCACTGTGCCGGGAGACGGACCTCGAGGTGGACGAACTCGACGACTGGGACGCGGCGGCCGACGCCATGTACCTGCCCTACGACGAGGAACTGGGCATCAATCCCCAGGACTCCGAGTTCCTCGACCTGGAGCCGTGGGACTGGGAGACGACACCCCCGGAGAAGTTCCCGCTGCTGCTGCACTACCACCCGCTGGTGATCTACCGCCACCAGGTGCTGAAGCAGGCCGACGTGGTGCTGGCGATGTTCCTGCGGTCCGAGCGCTTCCCGGTGGAGCAGAAGCGGCGCAACTTCGACTACTACGACCCGATCACCACGGGTGACTCGTCGCTGTCGGCGTGCGTGCAGGCGGTGGTCGCCGCCGAGGTCGGCTACGACGATCTCGCTCTCGAGTACTTCGAGCGTGCGCTCTACCTCGACCTGTGCGACTCCCACCTCAACACCGCCGACGGCGTGCACGTCGCCTCGGCGGGTGGCGTGTGGGCCGGCATCGTCCACGGGTTCGCCGGCCTCACCGAACAGGGCGACCACCTCGAGTTCTCGCCGCGGCTTCCCGCTTCGTGGGAGAGCGTCACGTTCCACGTCCAGCGACACGGATCCAAACTGCGGGTCGACCTCGACGCCGACGGATGCACGCTCACGGTGGTGGACGGTGCCGGTGTGGCGATCCAGGACCGCGACGACAGGATCATGGTCACCGCCGACGCGCCGCACCGCGTGCTCCGCAAACACTGACACCTCCGTCCGCAGACCGGCCGGTCGACGGTCGCGGGCGACCGATCGCCTAACGTGCAGGCACCGGTCGGGGACCGGGCCTGGTGGAATCGGACGAGGGGGATCATGAAGCGGACAGTCGCGTTGGCGATGGTGGGTGCAGCCCTGCTGGGAGCGTGCACGGAGAGCAGCGACGACGCCCCGACGGCGACCGGCTCGGACACGGCGGAGACGACCGCCGCGCCGACGCCGACGGCGGATGCCGAGGACACCGGCGCCACGACACCGGACGACACGACGGACGAGGCGCCGGACGAGGCGCCGGACGACACGGTGAGCGGGACCGACGCCACGACGGCACCGTCGGACGGGTCGGTGGTGTCGATGTTCGCCGGCGAGGACTGGTTCGCCGGCACGATCCCCGACAGGGCCACTGCGGCCGACGACAGCGCTGAACCGATCGTCGTCACGATGATCAACCAGGAGAACTCGCCGGCCGGCTCGTTCCCCGAGCTGCGAGCTGCGGCACAGGCAGCGGTGGCGTTCGTCAACGCCGAACTGGGTGGTGTGAACGGCCGCCCGATCCGGCTCGAGCCGTGCGTCACGGACTTCTCGGTCGAACGCAGCCAGGCGTGTGCCCAGGAAGCCGCCCGGTCGGGAGCGGTGGTGGTGACGTCGGGCATCGACGTCGGCGCCAACGCCTCCCTGCCCGTGCTGGAGCAGAACGGGCTCCCTCTGGTGGGCGGGGTGCCCGCCACGCTCGCGGAGATGCGCTCGGGCATCGCCACGTTCTTCTCCGGCGGCGTCACCGGCGCCTACATGGCCTTCGCCGAGCACGCCGCCCGCGAGGGACGCACGAAGATCGCCTTCGCCTACGGCGAGTTCGAGAGCTTCGAGGTGCCCGTGAAGGAGTACGGCGTCCCGGTCGCCGAGTCGTTGGGGCTCGACACCGAACTGATCCCCTTCCCGCTGATCGGCGCCGACATGCTGCCCGTGCTGACGGCGGCGGTCGACACGGGAGCCGACGCCATCGTGGTGGGTGCCGCCGACACGGCCTGCGTGCCGACCATGACCACCTTGCCCCAACTCGACTTCGAGGGCCAGCTCTACCTCACCGGCGCCTGTGCGGCGCCCGAGATCCTCGCCCAGGTGCCCGACGACATCCAGGCCCGGGTGATCTTCAACTCCGAGGGCGGCGCCGACCAGGACACCGAGAGTTCGCTGTTCGACGCAGCGATCGAGCGCTACGCCGCCGAGCCGGCCGGCGGGGCCGGCACCGTCACGTTCCGTTCCGCGATGAACCTGTGGAACCTGCTCACGTCGCTCGACACGATCGACGCCGCCTCGGTGGCCGAGGCCCTCGCCACGTCGGTCGACGTGCCGAGCTTCTGGGGCCACCCGTACACGTGCGCCGAGGAGCAGGTGGCGGGAATGCCCTCGCTGTGTGCCCCACAGCAGCAGCTGCTGCGATTCCCCGACGACGGTGGCGACCCACCCGAGGACGCCAGCGGCGGATGGATCGACGTGTCGACCCTGCTCCGCTCGTGACGCGGCACCGGCCGGTGGGCTGAGCACGATCGCGCATGGCCGACCACCTCACGTTCCTGCTGCTCGGGCTCGGCTCGGGTGCCGTGATCGCCGCACTGGCGATCGGACTGGTGGTCACGTACCAGGCCAGCGGCGTCGTGAACTTCGCGCACGCCGCACTCGGCACCTTCTGCGCCTTCGCCTTCTACGAGTTCCGCACCTCCGGTGAGCTGGTGCTGCCGGTGATCGGCCTGCCCGCTCGCATCGACATCGGCGGTGTACCCACCGTGTCGACGGCGTTCGTCGCCTGTCTCGGCCTCGCGGCACTGATGGGGCTCTTCCTGGCGCTCGTGGTGTACCGGCCGCTCCGACAGGCCAGCGAGCTGGCGAGGATCGTGGCCTCGCTCGGTGTGCTGGCCTACCTCATCGGTGTGATCGGGCTGCGGTTCGGCGCCGGCGCCACGGCCCTGCGGATCGAGTCGATCCTGCCCGGCGATCTGCACACGATCGGATCGGTCCGGGTGCCCACCGACCGCTACCTGCTGGCGTTGATCGTCGTCGGCGTCGGCGCCGTGCTGTGGGCGGTGTCGAGGTACACGATGTTCGGCATCCGCACCCGCGCCGTCGCCGAGAACGAGCGCGGGGCGATCCTGCTCGGTATCCGGGCCGACCGCATCGCCGTGGCCAACTGGGTGCTCGCCAGCGTGTTGGCGGCGGCGGCGATGATCCTCGCGGCGCCGATCACGCGTCTCGACGCCGGGTCCACCAGCCTGCTCGTGGTGCCGGCGATCGCCGCTGCGCTGATCGGTGGCTTCACCAGCATCCCGCTGGCCGTGGCGGGAGGCCTGGGCCTGGGGATGGTGCAGTCCGAGCTGCAGAACCTGCGGTCGCAGTGGGACTGGCTGCCCGACGTGGGCCTGCAGGACGGGCTGCCGCTGGTGGTGATCATCGTGGTGCTGATGGTGTCGTCGAACCCACTGCCCGCACGGGGGGCACTGCGGTCGTCGCGCCTGCCGAGCGCCCGCGAGGTCCCGCACGCCGAATGGATCGCGGCCGCGGCCACCGTGGCCGCGCTGGCGGTGATGTGGGTCGGCGGCAGCGGGTGGCGGCTGGCGTTGATCGTGTCGGCGATCGCCACCATCGGAGCGCTGTCGGTGGTGGTCGTCACCGGGTTCACCGGGCAGATCAACCTGGCCGTGACGGCGCTGGCTGGCATCGGTGCCTTCACGCTGGTGAAGCTGGACGCACTCGCGTTCCCGATCGGCCTGGTCGCGGGGGTGCTGGCGGCCTCCTGTGTCGGTGTCGCGATCGCCCTGCCGGCACTGCGCGTACGGGGTCTCACGCTGGGCATGGCCACCCTCGCCGGGGCTCTCGCCGTGGAGAGCCTGGTGTTCGGATGGGACTGGTTCACCGGTGGCCTGGCGGGTTCGCCGATCGAGCCCGCCTCGATCGGCGGCATCGACCTGCGCATCGACGCCGTCGGGGACGCGTTCCCGCGTCGGGCCTACGGCCTGCTCGTCGTCGTCGTGTCGGGGCTGTGCGTGATGCTCGTGGCCCGGTTGCGTCGCACCGGCGAGGCGAAGCGCTGGTTGGCCGTCCGCTCCAACGAACGTGCCGCGGCGGCCGCCGGGATCGACACGACGCGCGTGAAGATGACGGCGTTCGCCGTCTCGGCCGGTCTCGCCGGCCTGGCCGGAGGGCTCACGGCGTACCAGTTGCGCACGCTGTCGTCGGGCTCGTTCGACCCGCTCGCCGGCGCGATCGGCGTGTTCGCGGTGGCCTATCTGGCCGGGATCGGCTCCCCCATCGGTGCGGTCGTGGCCGGAGCGCTCGCCAGCGGCGGCGTCCTCACCCAACTGCTGGGCGACTCGGCGAGCGAGTACCAGTTCGCCGTCAACGGGGCGATGCTCGTGGTGGCCGCGGTGCTGCTTCCCGACGGCATCGTCGGCCACCTCACCCACCGTTTCACCCGTCGCCCGGCGCCCACCGTGCGGTGAGCGGGATGCCCCGACGGGCGACGGCGACACGGACGGCGACGACACGGATGAGGAACGGTGCCGGACGGCGTCGTGGTTTCCGGGGCGGCGGCCTGCACCGTTAGCGTCTGCGCCATGACTGATCTCGGATTCGACGGCAAGGTTGCGATCATCACGGGCGCTGGCGGCGGCCTCGGCAGGCAGCACGCACTGATGATGGCCCGGCGTGGTGCCCTCATCGTGGTGAACGACCTCGGTGGCTCGGTCGACGGCACCGGCAGCGACAAGGGCGCCGCCCAGCTGGTGGTGGAGGAGATCCAGGCCGCCGGCGGCGAGGCGGTGGCCAACACCGACTCGGTCGCCACCCCCGAGGGCGGAGCGGCGATCGTGCAGACCGCCGTCGACACGTTCGGCAAGGTCGACATCGTGATCAACAACGCCGGCATCCTGCGCGACAAGTCGTTCCACAACATGGGATCCGATCTGTTCGATCCCGTCCTCGACGTGCACCTGCGGGGCGCGTTCAACGTCACCCAGCCGGCCTGGAAGCTGATGCGCGACCAGGGTTACGGCCGCATCGTGTCGACGTCGTCGGCAGCGGGCATCTTCGGCAACTTCGGCCAGGCCAACTACGGCGCCGCCAAGATGGGCCTCGTCGGGTTCACGAACGTCCTCGCCGTGGAGGGCGCCAAGTACAACGTCAAGGCCAACGCCATCGCCCCGCTGGCCCTCACCCGGATGACCGAGGACCTCCTCGGCGCGCTGGGCGACAAGCTGCGCCCCGAGTTGGTCTCACCGCTGGTCACCTACCTCTCGCACGAGTCGTGCGAGTCGTCCGGGCGGGTCTACTCCGTCGGCGGTGGCCGCGTGGCCGAGGTGTTCATCGCCGAGACGCCCGGGTACACCAACACCGCCGACCTCACCCCCGAGGACCTCGCCGCCCACTGGGACCAGGTCACCGACCAGACCGGCTACAAGGTGCCGCCGAGCATCGCCGAGGAGACGGCGATGTTCCTCGACGCCCTGAAGTGACCGTCGGCGCCGCGGGTCGGTCGCGGCGACCGGGTCGTGGCGACGAGACGGCTGCGGCCACACTGGCGGCGTGATCCCGGTCGAGGAGTTCCAACAGCAGGCCGCCGCATGGCTGGCCGACAACGCCCGGCACGCGCCTCGTGACTACGGGGCGATCTGCCCGCCGGATCTCGTCGACGCCGGCCTCGATTGGCAGCGGCGCCTCCTCGATGCGGGATACGCCGGCATCCACTGGCCGGTCGAGCACGGCGGGCGCGGCCTCACACCCGCTCACAACGGCGCGTGGATGCTCGAGTGCGCCCGCGCCGGTGTGCCGCCGTTGTTCAACATGGTCGGCCTGGTCCTGGCCGGCGGTTCGATCCAGCGCCACGGCACATCCGAACAGCAGCAGTTCCATCTGCGGTCCACGCTCGACACCACCCACGTGTGGTGCCAGCTGTTCTCCGAGCCGGGTGCGGGCAGCGACCTCGGCTCGCTGGCCACACGTGCCGAGCCCGACGGCGACCGCTTCGTGGTCAACGGGCAGAAGGTGTGGTGCTCGGGCGGGCGGTACAGCAACTGGGGCATCCTGATGGCCCGGACGCGGCCACTCGACGAGGCCCCGAAGCACGAGGGCATCTCGTTCTTCCTCTGCCCGATGGACCTGCCGGGCATCGAGGTCCGACCGTTGCGGCAGATGACCGGCGACGCCGAGTTCGACGAGGTGTTCTTCACCGACGTCGAGCTGCCCGCCGACCACCTTCTCGGGCCGCTCCACGGGGGCTGGGGTGTGGCGATGGCGGTGCTCACCAGCGAGCGCGGCCACATCGGCACGTCGGTGATCGGCCTCGAACGCCGCATCGACCAGATGGCCCGCCTCGCCGAAGGACGCCAGCTCGATGCGACCGGCCGCCAGGCGCTCACCGGTCTGCTGAGTCGGGGTTCGTCGTTCAAGGCGATGGCTCAGCGGCAGGGCCCGATCGCCTCGACGGCGGCGTCGCTGATGAAGCTGGGGATCACCGAGATGATGTTCGACGTGGCGATGCTGCGCGGTGACCTGTCGGGCGCCGAGGCGACGCTCGACGGGCCGGACTCGCTCGGCATGCTCGCGGCACCCGGTGGTCGGATCGCCGGCGGTACCAGCCAGGTGCAGCGCAACATCATCGGCGAGCGCCTGCTGGGCCTCCCCCGCGAACCCCGGCCGACCTGACGGTGGCGCATGTTGCATCCGGTGTCAGACACCGGATGCAACGATTCGGCGGGTGGGCGGGCCGGTGAGCATGATGGCGGTGTGCGTGTGCCGTCATCCGATCACGTGAGCATCGCGATCCACGAGTTCGGCGGCACGGGTCGGCCGCTGCTGCTGTCGCACGCCACCGGCTTCCACGCCTACTGCTATCTCCCCGTCGCCGACGAGCTCGCCGATCGCTTCACGGCCTACGGCCTCGACTACCGGGGCCACGGCGACACGGCCCGACCCGACGACTGGCAGGTCGACTGGCAGCGCTACGGCGACGATGCGCTCGCTGCGGCACGTGCCGTGGCACCGAACGGCGGGCTCGTCGGATTCGGCCACTCGATGGGCGGTGCGGGCCTGCTGATGGCCGCTCTGCGCGAGCCCGGGCTGTTCGACGTGATCGTCGCGTTCGAGCCGATCGTGTTCCCGCCGGCCGAGCCGAGCGCCGAGCGGCCGTCGTCGCCGATGGTGCAGGGCGCACGCCGGCGCCGCGCATCGTTCCCGTCCTTCGCCGATGCGATCGCGAACTACTCCTCCAAGCCCCCGATGCAGGCCTTCGATCCCGACGTCCTGCGCCTCTACGTGGCGCACGGATTCCGCCCGGCGCCCGAGGGTGTGCGCCTGAAGTGCGATCCCGAGCACGAGGCGCGCACGTTCGAGATGGGTGGCAGCTACGGCATGTGGGAGCGACTCCCCGAGATCGGAACGCGTGTGGTGGTGGCCGCCGGGCCGGTCGATCCGAACGCTGCGGATGCCGGGGGCCCCGCCGCGGTGGCGCCGCAGATCGCCGAGCGTCTACCGAATGCGACGTTCGTCGCCCGGCCCGACTGGAACCACTTCACACCGTTCGTCGATCCGGCGGCGATGGCCGCTCTCGTGGCAGACGTCACCACCTGACCCCGGCCGTGGGATGCTGCTCGCCCCCTACCGAAGCCTGCGACACCCCTCACCTACCATGGCCGCCATGACCGACACGGACAACGCCGTCACCACACCGGTGTTCACGGTGCCCACCTCGCTGTCGCCGTCGCGGGTGTCGTCGTTCACCACGTGTCCGATGCAGTTCCGGTTCTCGAGCATCGAGAAGCTGCCCGAGCCGCCGGGCGTGGCCACCACCAAGGGCACCATCGTGCACCGGGCCCTCGAATTGCTGTTCGTGCGACCCGCGGCACGGCGCACACCCGAGGCGCTGGCGACCGACCTGGCCACGGCCCTCGACGAGTACCGCACCCACCCCGACTACACGGGACTGCGGCTCGACGCCGACGCAGAGGCGTCGTTCGAGCGCGACTGCCACGCCCTCATCCGCAGGTACTTCGCCATGGAGGACCCCACCACGGTTCGCGACATCGGCCTCGAGCTGTGGATGGAGGCCGAGGTGGGCTCGCTCACCCTGCGCGGCATCATCGACCGCCTCGAACTCGACGCCGACGGCGAGCTCGTGGTCACCGACTACAAGACCGGACGGGCCCCGTCGAGCAACTTCGAACAGAAGAGCCTGGCAGGGGTCCACTTCTACGCGTTCCTCTGCGAAGCCGTGTTCGGCAAGCGACCGGCGAAGATCCGGCTCATGTACCTCAGCTCGGGCGAGACCATCGAGACCGTGCCGTCGGCGCAGTCCGTGAAGTTCATCACCACGCGCACCACTGCCGTGTGGACGGCCGTCGAGCGGGCCTGCTCCACCGGCGACTTCCGCCCACGCCAGAGCAAGCTGTGCGACTACTGCTCGTTCCAGCAGTGGTGCCCGGCATTCGGGGGTGACCCCGACCTCGCCGCCACCGAGGCCGTCGCCGCCTACGAAGCCCGCGTCGGCGCCCCGATCGCCACACCGGCATGACCCGCGACGGCACCGGATCCCCCGAAGCGGCGAGCGAGCAGACGGGCGGATCCGGGCCCGAGCCGCTGCACAGCGATCCGATCCCGCCGGCGCACCTGGGGCCCGAACCCGAACCGATCGACGCCGGCCCGTTCCCGGTCGTTCCCGGCCAGAGCACGTTCGGTCCCGCCGTCGATGCTGCCGACGCCCGCATCGACGAGTTGCTCGAACGGCTGCGCGGACATCCGGCCGCCGACCGGCTGTTCGCCACCGCCAGCCACGTCGGCGACTTCAGCCTGATCTGGCACGCCGTGGGCATCACCCGCGGGCTCGCCACCGGCCGCCCCGATCAGGTGCTGGTCCTGGCAGCGCTGCTCGGCGCGGAGAGCCTCGTGGTCAACCAGGGCGTGAAGCGGCTGTTCCGGCGCGAGCGCCCCACCCTCACCGGCGACCAGCGGCTGACGGTGCGCCGACCGTCGACGTCGTCGTTCCCGTCGGGCCACGCCAGCGCGGCGGCGTTCGCGGCCACCGTGCTGAGCGGCTGGGACCGGTGGCCCTGGAGCGCGCTGTGGTGGAAGATCGCCGCCGTCGTGGGCATCAGCCGCGCCTACGTGCGGATCCACCACGGTTCCGACGTGGTCGCCGGGGCCCTGCTGGGCGTCGCGCTGGGCATGGTGGGCCGTCGGGTCGCCCGTCGCCTGGCTCCCTGAGCCGTCACGTCCCGGCGACCGGTGGGGCTCTACGCTGGCGGGCCGACATGGGCCCGACCGACCATCACACCCGTACCACCGACGATCGCACGCTCAGCGCCGCCGAGACCATGATGTGGCGGCTCGAGGCCGACCCGCACCTCTCGTCGACGTTCGCCAACATCACCGTGCTCGACCGTCCACCCGACCTCGACCGGCTCCGCCGCCGCATGGAACACGCTGTCCGGCGCATCCCACGGCTCCGGCGCTGCATCCGGCCCGGTTTCGCCAACCTCACACCCGCCCGCTGGGTCGACGACCCCGAGTTCGACCTCGACACCCACATCCGTCACATCGCCCTGCCGGCACCGGGCACCGAACGCCAGCTGCTCGATCTCACCGCGCTCGTGCTCGCCGACCCGTTCGACCCCGACCGGCCTCTCTGGCAGTTCGTGGTGGTCGACGGACTCACCGGTGGACGCGCCGCCCTGATCGAGAAGCTGCATCACACGATCACCGACGGTGAGGGCGGCGTGCGCTTGGCGATGGAGTTCCTCGATCTCCAGCGGGACGCACCCGAACCGCATCCGACCCGCGCCGAGGGCGACGGGGACGACGCTGCATCGCCGCCGGAGCCTGGCACTGCGGACGCCGATCCGGGGCAGGCCGACGCCGTGCGAGCGGCGTTGGCGTCGGCGCTGCGGATCCCGCTGGGCGTCGTCGAACAGGTACGCGAACTGCTGGCCGAGCCCGAGCGCATCCCTGCAGCCACGGCGACGGCCGGCGACACGTTCGCCGGCCTGCTCGACCAGGTCGCCACCACCGGCCGGGCCTGCTCGCCGCTGTGGACCGACCGGTCACTGCACCGGCACATCGTCGTCGGCTCGGCCCCCTTCGACGACACGCGACGCACCGCCCGGCGGCTCGGGGGGACGCTGAACACGGCGTTGCTGACCATCGCTGCGGACGCCGCCGGCCGCTATCACGCGCTGTCGGGTGCGGCCGTCGACGCACTCCGGGCATCGATGGCCGTCAGCACCAGGACGGCCGACTCGGGTGCGAACGCCTTCACGCTCGCCCGCCTGCTGGTCCCCACCGCTCCCATGCCCATCGCCGAGCGGTTCCGGGCCGTCGACGACGCCGTGCGCTGCTCGACCGATCGCAGCACGCTGCCGGGGTTGGAGGTCGTGGCGACGCTGGCTGCACCACTGCCGACGGGGATCCTGACGCGTCTGGCACGTCAGCAGGCGGACACCGTGGACTTCGCCACGTCGAACGTCAAGGGGTCACCGGTGCCGCTGTACGTGGCGGGCGCGAGGCTGCTCCACAATCACCCGGTGGGCCCGCTCGGCGGCGTGGCGTTCAATCTCACCCTGCTCAGCCACGACGGCAGCCTCGACATGGGCATGAACATCGATTCGGTCGCTGTGGCCGACCCGGCACTGCTCGAGGCGTGCCTGGCCGACGCCGTCGACGAGTTCACCGCCGCAGCGGGCTGAGCCTCAGCGATCGGCGCCGGGCGCGACGGGGTGCGGGTTCCACCCGCAGCGACTCAGACGGAGTCGCTGGTGACGGGGGGGACGGTCTCGACGAGGCTGTCGGACTCGGCCGTGAGCAGCGTGCGCACGTCGAGCAACAGATCGGCAACCTCGCCCGACGACACGAGTTCACGCTGCATCATCTTGGCCAGGGCGCCGTCGATGACGCTCAGGGCTTCGCTGATCACGGCCTCGTTGCTGGTGTCGGTGCGCTCATCAGTCATTGACCAACACGGTACCCGTGTCTCGGCGGTCGCGCGCGCACCGGCTCGCGGGTTTCACGATCGCAGCAGCAGGGTCGGCACCCCGGTTCCACGATGCCGCGACACCGAACCCGCAGCGCAACCGCCACGTCGAGCCGGTCGTGGCCACGCCGGCGAACCGTCTCCGCCCTACGATGCACGGTCATGGATTTTCCTGACCGCAACATCGTCGTCACCGGAGCCGGTCGGGGGATCGGCGAGGCCCTGGCACGGACGTTCCACGACCGGGGAGCCAACGTGGTGGTGGCCGACGTGCAGGGCGTCGACGACGTCGCTGCGTCGATGGAGCGCGCCACGGGGATCACCGCCGACGTGAGCACCGAGGAGGGCAACCGCCGACTGGTGGAACAGGCCCGTGAGCAACTCGGATCGATCGACCTGTTCTTCGCCAACGCCGGCGTCGGCATCGGCGGCGGCATCCTCGAGACGCCCGAATCCGACTGGGACACGGCGTTCGCCGTGAACGTCCACGCACATCGGTGGGCGGCGAAGTACCTGCTCCCCGACTGGCTCGAGCGAGGTGAGGGCTACTTCTGCTCCACGGCGTCGGCAGCCGGGTTGCTCGCCCAGATCGGCTCGGGGCCCTACACGCTCACCAAGCGGGCCGCGGTCGCTTTCGCCGAGTATCTCGCGATCACCCACGGCGACGCCGGCGTGAAGGTCACGTGCCTGTGCCCGCAGGGGGTGAACACCGCGATGCTGAACGCCGGCGACGACGGGCTGTCCGGCGGCGACGTGGTGAGGGCGGCGGGAGTCGTGCTCGAACCCGTCGACGTGGCCGAGGAGGTCGCTGCCGCCATCGAGGCCGAGCGTTTCTTCGTGCTCCCGCACCCGGAAGTTGCCGACTACACGGTGCTGAAGGCCACCGACCCCGAACGATGGCTCGGCGGGATGCGCAAGCTCCAGCGGCGCGTGGCCCAGGGCTGACCGCACGGGCACCGTCGGTGACCACCACGATGCATCGCTCCCCCGCCGCCCTGGCCCGCCTCGGACTCCGGTTGGGTGAACCGATCCGGTTCCGGCGCAATGACAAGGGCCGGTGGATCGTGGGCCGGGTGCGTGGGATCGAGCTCGACGGCAGCATCATGCTGCGAGACCCCGACGGCTCGGCGCGCTCGTTGCGCGCCGACCGGGTGGAGGTGCGCCGCCCCGGTTCCCGCGGCCGGTTGCGGTGGTGTGCCGTCGACGAGGTGGCCGTCACCTGGGAGCAACTCGAGTTGTTCGGTGGGCCCGACCCTGCCCATCCCGTGGTCGTCGAGGAGTGACCGGCTCCGCTCAGCGGTCGGCGGCGGCCGCCACCTCCGCCGACATCACGCGGTGGGACGCGAGCCGATGATGCTGGCCCGCTCCATCACCCGGACGTCGGGCCAGTAGTCGCTCGACGCATAGTGCTGCACGGCGAGGTTGTCCCACATGGCGATCGAGTTCGGTTCCCAGTGGAAACGGCAGTGGTACTCGACGGTGTTCGCCTGGGCGAACAGCTCCACGAGCAGCGCATCCGACTCGGCCGGTTCGAGCCCGACGATTCGGCTCGTGAAGAACCGGTTCACGTACAGCAGCCGCCGGCCCGACACCGGATGACGGATCACCACCGGGTGTTCGACGACCGGGTACTGCGCCCGCATCTCGTCGACCTCGTCGGGAGCGAGCGTCACGCCGAACGCCTGGAGGAAGTCGTGTTCGGCGACGAGACCCTCCAACCGTTCCTGCAGGTCGTCGGACAGCCCGTCGTACGCCGCGGCCATGTCGCAGAAGAGCGTGTCGCCGCCGGTGGGGGGCACGTCGATCGAGCGCAGCACGGCGCCCTTGGACGGCACCTCGCGCCAGGTGACGTCGTGGTGCCATCCGTTCTCGTACCCGCCGGTGGTGGCGTCTTTCTCGAATCGGACCAGCTCGGGGAGCTGTTCGTTGTCGGGCAGGAAGGGATGGACCTCGAGTTCACCGAACTGGCGGGCGAACGCCAGGTGCTGCTCGCCCGTGAGCTGCTGGTCGCGGAAGAACAGCACCTTGTACTCCACCCAGGCGCGGCGCAGTTCGTCGAACACCTCGTCGGCCAGGGGCTGTGACAGATCGAGCCCCTCCACGACGGCACCGAGCGTGGGCGCGACCTGCCGGACGGTGAAGTGCTCCCAGTCGAGCGCCGTCAGCCGGATGCGTTCGGCGGCGAGGTGGGCGACCGGTCCGACGAGTGCACGGTCGGGGCCGAACACCAGACGTGCCGCCTCGAACTCGACCGGGTCACCCGACGCCACGATGCCCTCTCGGTCGGCGACGCGTTGGTTGGTCGTGGCCGCGAGTCGGTCGACGGTGCGCCCGGTGTCGCCGGTGACGGCGTTCGGGATGACGGCGTTCGGGGTGACGGTGTCGTCGGTGGTGCTCATCGGGTCCCTCCGGAGTCGCTCGGCCGGCCGGCCGCCGCGCGACGGTAGCTCGCACGGACCGACCTCCCCCGATCCTCCGCACCGGCGACGGTCGTCCGACCCGGCCTCGCCGACGTCCGCCGCCTACCGTCGCACGCCATGGGAGTACGCCTCGACGAATCCGACGAGTACATGCACGAGCTCGGCCCCGAGCCGAACTTCAACGAGAGCATGTACATCAACTGCTTCGATCCCGAGCAGCGGGTGGGTGGCTGGTTCCGGATGGGCAACCGGGCCAACGAGGGCACGGCCGAGATGACCGTGTGTCTCTACCTGCCGGGCGACGGCGACGGCTCACGCCAGGTCGGATTCATGTTCAAGCGGCCGGCGATCGAGAACAACGACGCCTTCGACGCCGCCGGCATGACGTGGACGATGGTCACCCCGTTCGAGGAGCTGCGCGTCGACTACAGCGGCAAGGTGGTGCTGCTCGACGAGCCCGAGCAGATGGCGAACCCGAAGCAGGCGTTCACCGACAACCCGTACGCCCGGGCGGAGGTGCACCTCACGTTCACCGGGCAGGGGCGACCGAGCATGTTCGGCGGGGAACCCGACACGCCGCACGAGACGCCCGGCGAAGAGTTCGCCAAGGGCCACTACGAGCAGCTCGTGGAGGCGACGGGCACCATCCGGGTGGGCGATCGCGAGTGGCAGGTGAACGGCTTCGGCCTCCGCGACCACTCGTGGGGACCGCGCTACTGGCAGGCACCGTGGTACTACCGCTGGCTCACGGCCAACGTCGACCGCGACTTCGGATTCATGGCGAGCCGGGTCGCCAAGCGCGACGCACCCGGTACCCGCGGGGGTTTCGTGTGGGAGAACGGGACACTGCACCTGTGCGACGACGTGGAGATCACCACCACCACCCGCGGTGACGAGCACTACCACGACCGCATCGAGGGCGTGCTCCGGTCGAGCCGATCCGACCGTGAGTGGCGCTTCACCGGCGAGGCGATCAGCCTCATCCCGCTGCGCAACCGGCGCCAGACCCCCGACGGCGACTGGCTGCAGACCCGGATCTCGGAGGCGTTCACCGAGTGGACGGTGCAGTCGGGCGAGTTCGAGGGGCGGGTCGGCTACGGGATGTCGGAGTACCTCGACCAGATCATCGACGAACGGCCGGTCGGCATCGACGAGTAGCCGCCGGCAGGGTGTCGACGTGGCGCTGACGGACTCTTGATCGGATCCGACTCGGCCGTCGGCCCCACTCGGGGTACCGTCGATCGGCATGTCAGCTCTGCCACCTCCTCCTGCACCGTCGTCGGTCCCGGACACCGACTCGGCCACCAGCCGGCATCGTGGGATCGCCGAATCGTCGCTCGACGGCCGCAGTGCCGTGGAGCAGGTGGCCGTCTCCCCCGACGGGACGCACGTGGCGTTCGTGGTCTCCACCGTCGACCTCGACGCCAACACCACTCGGACCCGCGTCTGGCTCGACGACGCACCGTTGACGTCGGGCGACCACGACGGCAACCCCACGTGGTCTCCCGACGGCCGATTCCTCGCGTTCACGTCCCGGCGCGGCGACAAG
>JAWLEC010000011.1:0-8664 GCA_041686315.1 Ilumatobacteraceae bacterium | reverse complement strand
GTGCTCCCCATCGCCGTCGCCGGCGAGGTACGCACGGTGTGCACGATGCCCGACGGGCTCGGCGACGTCGCCTGGTCGCCCGACGGCCGGTGGATCGCCTTCACCAGCCGCACCCGTCACGAGCGCTACGAGGCCGAGGACGCGTCGTGGCAGGCGCCCCGCAAGGTCGAGCGGTTCTTCTCACGCCTCAACGGCGAGGACTGGGTGTTCGACCGTCCGAACCACGTGTACGTGGTGGCCGCCGACGGCACGGGGACACCCCGCAACCTCACCCCCGGTGAGTTCCAGCACCGTGGGACGTCCTGGCTCCGTGATTCGTCGGGGGTCGTCACGGCGTCGGCCCGCCACGACGACCGCGACCGCTTCCTCGCCACGGATCTGGTGGTGCTCCCGCTCGACGACACCGCCGACGTGCGGCTGCTCACGGGCACCGACGGCATCTACACCGACCCGTCGGTGTCACCCGACGGCACGCGGGTCGCGTTCCTGGGCCATCCGGATCCCCGGACGGTCCCGCAGAACTCGATGGTTGGTGTGGTGCCGGTCGACGCCGACCGGATGGCTGGCGACGCCATCACCTGGGCGTCGTCCGACCTCGACCGCACGTTCCAGAACACCGTCGGCCAACCCGCTCCGGTCTGGGAGGACGACGCCACGATGCTCGCCTCGGCCGAGGACCGGGGCGACACCCGTCTGTTCCGCGTGCGCGCCGACGGTTCCACGCCGCCCGAGCCCGTCACGTCGGGGGCGCTGTCCGTGACGACGTTCGACGCCGCCGGCGGCACGATCGCCACCGCTCGCACCACGATCGACCGGCCGGCCGAGTTGTTCGTCGGCGACGAGCGGCGGACGCGCGTCACCGAGGAGATCGCCGCTCATCAGCGTGGCTGGGAGAAGTTCGCCGTGGCGACCACCGACGGCACCGACGAGATCGACGCGTGGATCATGCGGCCGGCCGACTTCGACGACTCGTTGCGGTACCCCGTGTTGGTGAACGTGCACGGTGGACCCTTCACGCAGTACGGCGAGTACTTCTTCGACGAGGCCCAGATGCAGGCGGCTGCCGGATTCGTGGTCGTGCTCGGCAACCCGCGAGGCGGCAGCGGCCGCCACACCGGTTGGGGCCAGTCGATCATCGGCCCCCACCACCACACCGCACCCGGCACCGGTTGGGGCAGCGTGGACGTCGACGACGTGCTGGCGATCGTCGACACGGCACTCGACCGGTACCCGTTCTGCGATCGCGATCGTGTGGGCATGCTCGGCGGTTCCTACGGCGGGTTCATGGCCACCTGGCTCGCCGCCCACCACAGCGAGCGGTTCCGGGCGTTCTGCTCCGAGCGCGCCGTGAACAACCTCACGTCGGAGGAGTGGTCGAGCGACATCTCCACGTTCTTCCAGGCCGAACACGGTGTGTCGCACCTCGACATGCCCGACGAGTACGAGCGGCTGTCACCCGTGCGGGCGGTGCGCAACATCGACAAGCCGATGCTGATCATCCACTCGGAGGAGGACTGGCGCTGCCCGATCGGGCAGGCCGAAGAGCTCTGGGTCGCGCTGAAGCTGCTCGACCGGGAGGTCGACTTCTACCGGTTCCCCGGCGAGAACCACGAGCTCTCGAGATCCGGTTCGCCCGTCCATCGGGTGCAGCGCGCCGAGATCATCCTCGACTGGTTCACCGAGAAGCTCGCACCGCGCTGAGAGCGGGTCTGCCGACGCCGTCCGCACCGCCACGCCCTGCGGCGCGATGAGCGACATCCCCGCATACCGGGGTCTCGCTCATCGTCCGTCGGGGTCGGTTCGGTGGAGCGTGGCGGCGAGGTGGTGCTGGAGCGGCTGGCCGACGGCCGCCATGCGAAAGGTGTAGCGCAGTTCGTCGCCGTCGAGTTCGAACGTCCGCTCGGTCACAGTGACCTCCTTGGCGGTGGAGGTGGCGCCCACCACCGGCGACCGCACGTCCATCACCAGCACACCGTCACGCACACCGGCACGCTCGACGATGCTGCCTTCGTAGATCTCGGTGAGTCCGGTCGGCTGGGCCATCACGATCTCCAGCCGGCCCGGCACCGGCACCCGCCAGTAGCCGGTCTCGCTGTGCATGGGCGCCCCGCTGTCGGGGTGCCGGGTCCGCTGCGTGTAGGCGAGGAAGGGCTTGCCGACGTGGGCGAACGAGATCGTCTCGAGGTAGTCGAAGTCGTCGATCGTCGGATACTCGCCCGTCCCGGCGCCCGCCCAGGTGCCGAGCAGGGGTGCCAGGACGGTGATGTCGGGATGCAACATGGTGCGCAGCGTAGGTGCCGGCCGACCCCGGGTGCGCTGCGAGGTCGAGGGTTCCGTCACGCCGCGCGGGTGCGACATCGGGCCGTGCCCCGTGCTACGCATGCCGGGGATGCACGACGACGCCCGCCACCCCAATTCGGCCGAGCTCTATGCAGCACTCAACGTCGAGCCGACCGGCCACCGCGGCGGCCATCGGTACATCCACGTGATCGGCACGTCGGTGTTCGTCGACAGCGAGGTGGCCGACGACGGCTGGGACCGCCATGTCGTCGGCGTCGTCGAGGGCGAGGCCTGGTGGGCCGTCGACGTGCCCACCGATGTGGAGGATCCGTCCTACGGCTCGGCTCTCGACCTCTTCAGCTACTTCGGTCGGGCCGCACCGAGCGAGTGGATGGCGGCGGGCCGGGCGGTGCAGATCGTGGAGTGGGCGCGCACCCACCGGTTCTGCGGGCGGTGCGCCACCCCGACCGAGCCCTCCCTCGGCGAACGAGGGATGAAGTGCCCCGCGTGCGGCCTCGTCGCGTACCCGCGGCTCGCTCCGGCGATGATCGTGCTGGTCACCCGCGGGGATCCGGGCCCCGACCAGGAGGCGCTGCTCGCCCGCGGCGTGAACTTCCCGATGCCGATGTACTCCTGCCTGGCCGGCTTCGTCGAGCCCGGCGAGGACCTGGAGGGCGCCGTCGTGCGGGAAGTGGCCGAGGAGGTGGGTGTCCGCGTGGGCAACGTGTCGTACCGGGCGAGCCAGCCGTGGCCGTTCCCGCACAGCTTGATGATCGGGTTCCGAGCCGAGTACCTCGACGGCGACCTGGTGCTCGACGAGACCGAGATCGCCGACGCCCACTGGTATCGCCGAGACACACTGCCGACGATCCCGCCCGGCATCTCGGTGGCCCGCCGGTTGATCGACGAGTGGGTGCGCGAGATCTGACGCCCGACCCGTCGGTGCGGATCGTCGGTGGGCGCCGCTCGGGCTGAAGCTGCGGCCGGGGTGGCGAATACAGTCGACGGTATGTCTGATGTCGTGATCGTCGATGCCGTCCGCACCCCCATCGGGAAGCGCAACGGCGGCTTGTCCACCATGCACCCGGCCGAGGTGCTGTCTCTCGTGCAGCGCGCCGTGGTCGAGCGCAGCGGGGTCGATCCCGCCGAGATCGGCCAGGTCGTCGGCGGCTGCGTGAGCCAGGTCGGCGAGCAGGCGTTCAACATCGCCCGCACCGCATGGCTGGCCGCCGGCCTGCCGCTCACCACGGCCGCCAGCACGGTCGACGCCCAGTGCGGTTCGAGCCAGCAGGCCACCAACCTGGCCGCCGCGCTCGTGGGGTCCGGGGTGGTCGACAGCGCCGTCGCCTGCGGCGTGGAGGCCATGAGCCGGGTGCCGATCGGCGCGTCCGGCAGCAAGGCGCTCGGGTTGGGCATCCCGATCCCGAAGACCTACTTCGAGCAGTACGAGATGACGTCGCAGTTCGAGGGCGCCGAGCGCATCGCCGACGCGTGGGGCATCACCCGGGAGGACACCGACCGCTTCGGCCTGGCGTCGCAGGAGCGGGCGGCGCAGGCGTGGGAGGAGGACCGGTTCGCCGGCCAGTACATCACCGTGGAGGCACCCGACGTCGACGAGGAGGGCAACCCCGCCGGCACCACGCACACGGTCGCCCGCGACGAGGGGCTGCGTGAGACCACCCTCGAGAAGCTCGCCACGCTGAAGCCCGTGGCCCGCGAGAACGGCGTCCACACAGCCGGCAACTCGTCGCAGATCTCCGACGGTGCGGCCGCGGTGATGCTGATGACCGAGGAGAAGGCCTCGGCGCTCGGCCTCACCCCGAAGGCGCGCATCGTCGACAGCTGTCTCGTCGGCACCGATCCGGTGCTGATGCTCACGGGCCCCATCGACGCCACACGGCACCTGCTGAAGCGCACGGGCATGGGCATCGACGACTTCGACGTGTTCGAGATCAACGAGGCGTTCGCCTCGGTGGTGCTCGCCTGGGCGAAGGAGACGGGTGCCGACCTCGACAAGACGAACCCCAACGGCGGGGCGATCGCCCTCGGCCATCCGCTGGGCGGCACGGGCGCCTTCTTGATGACCAAGGCGCTGTGGGAGCTCGAGCGCACCGGCGGCCGCTACGGCCTGATCTCGATGTGCTGCGGCGGCGGCCTGGGCACCGGCACCATCATCGAGCGCCTCTGACCGCGACCCACGCGCTCACCACGTTTGCGTGACGGTTTTTTCGGCGCGTCCCAACAGAAGTGTCACGCAAACGACGGGAGGATCGAGGTAGCGGTAGACGGACGGGGTGGCTCGTGCCGTCCGCTCCCCGACCGCCAGGGCACGCGCGCCGATCGCGGCGGGGCTCGTCCCGATCGCCGTGGCGCTGGTCGGCCTCGGTTGTGTGCCCGCGGCGGATGTCCGCGACGGCACGGCCGTGGTCGTGGAGGTCGTCGACGGCGACACCGTCGACGTGCGCATCGGCGGCCGCACCGAGCGTGTCCGGCTGATCGGCATCGACACCCCCGAGACCAAGCGACCCGACACACCGGTCGAGTGCTTCGGGCCCGAGGCCACCACCTTCACCCGGTCGTTGCTCCCGGCCGGTACCGAGATCCGGATCGAGAGAGACATCGTCGGGCGCGACCACTTCGGCCGCCTGCTCGGATACCTCCACCTCGCCGACGGCACGTTCGTCAACCACGAGATCGTGCGTCGTGGCTACGCCACACCACTGTCGATCGAGCCCAACGGCGTCTTCGCCCGGCTGTTCGCCGACGCTGCGCGGGCCGCCGAAGCGGACGATCTCGGGCTCTGGGCGGCCTGCGGCTCCTGATCCGCTCGTGCGGTCCGCTGCGGACCGGGGATCGGGCCCCCGACCCGCTTCCGTGCCGACGCAGGCATCCTCGGATAGCGTCGCCGCGGTGACGACCACGCTCGCCGAACGGCTGGGGTACTCGCCCGACGACCGGCTGGTGATCCTCTCGTGCGACGACCTCGGCTCGTGCCACGGCGCCAACATCGGCGTGTTCCGCGCCATCCGCGACGGCGCCGCCACCTGTGCCTCGCTGATGGTGCCCGCACCGTGGGCGAACCACGCCGCCGCCCTCGCCGAACCCGGCGACGACCTCGGCGTCCACCTCACCCTGAACGCCGAGAACGAGTGGTACCGGTGGGGCGCCATCACCCACGCCCCGTCACTGCAGTCGGGCGAGGGCGGTTTCCCCCGCACCCTCGAGGACCTGTGGGAACACGCCGACCACGCCGAGGTGCTGCGCGAACTCCACGCCCAGATCGAGCGGGCCCAGGCCTGGGGCATCGACGTCACCCATCTGGCTCCGCACCTCACGGCGATCACGCTGCGCCCCGAGTTCTTCGACGTGTACCTCGAACTGGCGGTCGATTTCGGGTTGCCGATCCGGATGCCCTCCACCATCACCGCCGCCCAGGCCGGATTTCCGTTCCGCCGGCTCGCCACCGACGAAGGCGTCGTGTTCCCCGACCACTTCGACCACGACTGGCGCGCCGGCAGTGCCGAGCGGGTGTTCGCCGCCATCGACCACCTCGAACCGGGCGTCACCGAGATCCACGTGCAACCGGCCGTCGACACCCCCGAGGTGCGCGCCCTCGGTGACCACACCCAGGGCTGGATCGACGATCTCGAGCTGGTCACCAGCGACGAGCTCCGCGAGCGGCTCGACGCCAGCGGTGCGGTACTGATCGGCTACCGGGCCCTCCGCGACGCCATGCGCGCCTGACCGTTCGCCAGGGGTCAGACCCCGGACGAACCAGACGCATCTGACACCGCCACCGACAGCGCCGGACCGACCGTTCGTCGGGGGTCTGACCCCTGGCGAACGGCAGCCTCAGTGGGCGAGGCCGCGGATCGCCTCGGCGGCGGCGCCGGACTTCAACGCCTCGAGGATCTCGCCGGTGTGGCCCGACGCCTTGAGCACGCCACGCATGTAGGCCACCGTCGGATCGAAGTCGTCGGCTGCCGCAGCGGCGAGCGGCACGGTGACCACCACGTCGGCGTCGTCGGGGGCCCCCCCGCGCGCGTCCGTCTTGGCCACCACCACGCGGTACTGCACGCTCACGACGCCACCCGCTCACGGATTCCGGCGAACAGGTCGCGCTCACCGTCGTCGGTGGGGATCGGACCCACCAGCGACCGGGCCAGGATCCAGTCCTCCCACGGATACGCCGCCGTGAGCGCGTCGTCGTCGAGCCCGAACCACCAAGGCGCCGACGGGTCGACCTGGGTGGCGTGCGCACGGAGCGATCCCGTGCGCGCCCACATGTAGCCCGTGACGTCGATCTTGGTGGTGATGCGGTGGTCCTGCGAGGGGCGGTCGAGCCAGTCCTGCTCGAAGGGTGATTCACCGTGGATGTCGATCATCGCGGCGTGCACCGCCAGGATCCGGGCCCTGGCCCACGTTGAGTAGTACAGCTTCGACGGGGTGAAGGGCTCACCCAGGTCGGGATACCAGTCGGGATCGCCGGCCCGCTCGAAGGCCAGCACCGAGATGTCGTGCACCCGGAGATGGTCGGGATGCGGATATCCCTTCTGGTCGTCGCCGTAGGTGATGATCACCTGCGGTCGCTCGCGGCGGATGGCCGCCACGAGCCGCCCGGTGGCCTCGTCGATGTCGGCCTGATGGAAGCAGTCGGGGTGCTCGTTCGGTTCGGTCTCGGCCATCCCCGAGTCGCGGTAACCGAGCATCTCGACGCGATCGAAGCCGATCACCTTCGCCGACGCAGCCAGCTCCTCGGCGCGCATCGACGCCACCTTCGCCCGCTCCTCGTCCGGGGTCAGACCATGGAACGGTCGACCCGGCTCGCGCAGGGAGGGGTTCTGGAGGTCGCCTTCCTCACCGCCGGTGCAGCACACGAGCACGGTTCGCACACCCTCGGCGTGGTACCTGGCGAGCGTCGGAGCGCCCTTCGACGCTTCATCGTCGGGATGGGCGTGCACGGTCAGCAAGGTGAGGTGCTCGGTCACTGCACGGAGGCTATCCGCGAGCACGGCGACCATGCCGTACGCTTCCCCGGGTGAACCGAACGCCCCGCTCGACGGCTCCGACCGGCACCGTGCTCCGTGTCGTGCTCGGTGCCGTGGCACTGCTCGTGCTCGCTGCGTGCGACACCGGCGACGGCAAACAGCTGCAGCCGGTCGACCCGGCCGACATCCCCACCTCCACCGCTGCCCCCTCCACCACCATCGACATCGCGTTCACGGGCGACGGCGCCGCCACCACCGGCGCCGGCGAATCGACGGTGATCGAGCCCGACGTGCGCGAACCGTTCCAGTTGGCGGCACCGTGGCTCGACGGCGCCCGCATCGACCAGCGGTACACGTGCGAGGGGCGCAACGTGGCACCGCCGCTGAGCTGGGCCGTCGTGCCGGACGGCACCGTGGAGATCGCCCTCTCCATGGTCGACGAGTCGGCGGTCAGCGACGGACAGCCGTTCGTGCACTGGGTGATCGCCGGCCTCGACCCGGGCGAGATCGCACTCGCCGAGGGCGACGTGCCGCCGACGGCCGTCCAGGGCATCAACTTCTTCGGTGACGTCGGCTACGGCGGCCCCTGTCCGCCACCCGGCGACGAGGCCCACGTCTACCGGCTCACCGCATACGCGCTCAACCAGACGCCCGGAGTTGCCGATGGAACTCCTGCGATCGAATTCCTCGAGGCCGTGGAGGCCGTCACGATCGAGTCCGTCGACTTGACCGGGACGTTCCGACGCTGATCTCGTGACAACCGGACACATCAGCGAACGAGCCGGGACGACGTCTCGGAGGTTGCGGCGTCGGCGCCGTGGACACAAGGAGCAGCAGTGACGAACGACGAACGGGAACGCCAGGACGTGGCAGACCCCTGGGCGGCGATGCCCGGCGTCCGTGAACTGCTGGATGCCGACGGCACGGCCGTGATCGTGCTCGGCCTCGACCGCGAAGTGCGCACGACCAACGAGATGGCGCTCAGCCTGCTCGGCGTGGAGTCGATCGACGAACTCCGCAGCGGTGGCACGGCCCACACACTGCTGCAGTCGCTGCTCGACCATGCCCCCCGCCGACTGGTGTCGGGGGTCGCCGACGGGGTCTGGCAGGGCGACCTCGACCACACCACCCCGGGTGGTGAGTCGAGGGTGTTCCGCGCCACCGTCGCCGTCTGCACCACCGATGTCGGAGAGGGCCGCGACGGCTTCATCGGGCTGACGGCGCACGACGTCACGTCGGCCCGCCGCCAGATGTCGAAGCTCCGCCACCGCGCCTCGCACGACCCGCTCACGGGGCTCAGCAACCGACGGCAGATCATGACCACGCTCAGCCATGCGATCAGTGAGCAGCGCGACGAGCCGGGCCACGTGGCTGCCATGTTCATCGACGTCGACCG
>JAWLEC010000115.1:0-9955 GCA_041686315.1 Ilumatobacteraceae bacterium | reverse complement strand
TGCGGTGTCGAGCACCGGCCGGCGCAGGTTGTCCGGGTCGTCGGCGTCGGCGTCGCCGACGGCGAGCACGCCGGTCCAGAGTTCGCCCAACACCACCTGATGCGTCTTCGGGACCGTCCCATCGTCGTGCTGTTCCAGGACACCCGCGAGATGGGTCGCAACTTCGGGATGCGCCTCGTGCAGCCCGATCAGCGCACTCGTGTCGAGCATCACTCCCACGGGTCTTCGCGCTGCGCTTCGATCTCGGCCTTCTTGGCATCGGCATGCTCGTCGGCCCAACCGGTGTCCACGTGGGGCAGCGACGCGACGCGATCGAGGAGGCGCCGGGTCGGGGTCCGGCTGTCGGGTTCGTTGCGATGGGGGACCAGCTTGGCGACGACCTCGCCGTGACGGGTGATGTACACCGCGCCACTGCGTTCGGCTTCCTCGAGGACACCAGCCGTGTCGTTGCGCAGGTCGCGCACACCGAACCGCTTGGGCTCCTCGTCGTGGCTGGCTACCGGATCAGCGACGGCGGCGTTCTCACGACTCATGACGCAAGCGTAGCACTGTGGTGTGCTACGCGTCGAGAAGCCGGTGGCGACATTGTGCAGGTATTGCTGATCGCCGAGGCGTTCATTCTCGCAGGGGCTCTACCGGCCCGTCGTCGGCACTCTCCGAGCGTCGACGTACTCGTAACGCAGACGGTCGCTCATGGCGGCTCCGGCCTTGTTGCCAGCGACGGCGCTTGCCAGCGCGGGACACGTCGCTGCATCCACTCGAGCAGCGCTTCTCCTTCGGCGGGCATCCTCTGGAAGCCGGTGAGGCAATCGACCGCCACTTGGGCGAGCGACGCGAACACGACACCGTCTCTCTCCCGCGTCCGATCGAACACGATTGGATCGTAGGGAAGGGGTCGGGAAGGGCCTCTGGCGTTGCAATCCGCCTGTTCGTACAACATCGGCCGGTGCGTCAGACGTGACGGTGGCTGAGGGCTCGCCGGTCGCATGCGAGATGCGCGACTGGCCTCGAACGACGGGATCATCGAGCGGCCGCCGTCGGATCGGAAGGCACACGCCTACATGCTCTCTGCCGGATACCGCTCGGATGTGGGCGTATCGCGACTCGCGAGTATCGCTCGGCTGGACTTGCGAACCCGGCCGGGTGCAAGCATAATGCAAGCGTGCCGAACGTGCTGATCCGAGACCTTCCCCCCGAAGTCCACGCGAGCCTCCAACGCCGCGCCGAAGCCGCGGGTCAGTCGCTACAGCAGTATCTGACGACCGAACTCTCGCGCGTGGCGCAATCGCCGACCACGGCCGAGGT
Organism: Ilumatobacteraceae bacterium; assembly: GCA_041686315.1. Taxonomy (GTDB): domain Bacteria; phylum Actinomycetota; class Acidimicrobiia; order Acidimicrobiales; family Ilumatobacteraceae; genus Sva-07. The sequence continues at coordinate 8,650 of JAWLEC010000115.1, read as the reverse complement.
CCTCGATCGGATCGCCGAACGGTCCGGGGGACGAGTCGGACTGCAGACTGCCGTGGACGATCTCCAGGATGAACGCGCTCGCCGGTGATCGTCGTCGACGCGTCAGTCCTCGCCAACGTGGTCGGAGACGACGAAGCCGCCGGACAACTCGCCCGCGCCCGGTTCGCGTCCGCCTCGGCGGTGTCCGCGCCGGACCTCGTGGATGTCGAGACCGTTTCCGTGCTTCGGCGACGATGGTTGGCCGGCGATCTCTCCGACGAGCGATGCCGGGTCGCCGTCGACGATCTCCTGGCGTTGCCGATCACCAGATTCCCGGTCGGCCCGATGATGGTGCGAGCATTCGAGCTACGAGCGAACATCACCGCCTACGACGCCAGCTACGCCGCGCTCGCAGAGGCACTCGACTGCCCCCTGATCACCGCCGACAGGCGACTGGCGAACGCCCCGATGACGACCTGCAGGACCGAAGTTCTCCAGCTCTGACACAACCCGCCGACGCCCCGTGTGATGTGTGCCGAAGTCGGTCATGGCAGTTCGGCGGTTTCGGTGAGGGAGGGCGGTTGCCGGCGCGGTGCGCGTTGTCGCATCCACGCGAGGAGAGCCTCGCCCTCGGCGGGCATGCGGCCGAATCCGGTGACGCAGTCGATCGCGACCGGGTCGCGGCCGGCTCCTTCCGCGGTGATCGAGAGGCCTGGATCACCGATCGTGACGAGAACGTTGCCCGTGGTGTCTGCGTAGCCCAATCCCGCCTCCGCGTCGGTGGCTGTCAGGCGTGCGGGGCGATCACCGCCGGGTGTCAGGGGGCCTGGAGGTCGACGACGACCTTGACGTCGTCGACCCGGCGGACCAGGCCGTCGGTCCATGACCCGAGGGGGACACGGCGGGTGATGATCCGTCCCAGCCACTCCGGGTCCGCAGCAGCCAGCGCCTCGATCGCCGCTTCGTAGTGCGCTCGGTTGGCGTTGACCGATCCGAAGACCACGTCGTTCTCGAGCACGATCCGGCGGTTCGCCGATCCGACATCGAACTCGATGGTGCGACCACCGCTGGAGACGCCGGTGAGGCACGTGACGCCGCTGTGTGCGGTGGTCTGGATGGCGTCGAGCACGACCGCAGGGGCGCCGGTGCACTCGACGACGACGTCGGCTCGCGGAACCTCGGAGACGGAGGTGGTGTGGTAGTGGGCTCCGAGATCGGCGACCAGATCTGGCTTGGGTCCGTCGACCACGCGGTCGAGCACGTGGACTTCGAGGCCGCGCTGCACCGCCAGCAGCGCAGCGAGGAGCCCGATGGGGCCGGCACCGGTGATCAACGCTCGCCGAGCCCCGATCGGTGCCCGGGCGAGCATGTGGTCGATGTGCTGCCACGCCTTGGCGACGACGCTTGCCGGCTCGACGAGGACGGCGAGGTCGCCGAGCGCTGCGGGGACGGGCACGGCGAAGGCCGCCTCCACCCACCACTGCTCGGCCCCGTAGCCGTGGCGGCCGGTGATGCCCCGCTCCGTGAACAATCCGTTGCGACACATGTCCCAGGCGCCGGCTGCGCAGGCCGAGCACGGCACCGGGTCGGGTCGGCGGACGATGCCCACGACCAGGTCTCCCTGCGCCAGCCCGGAGTGGGGCGGCGCCTCGGCCACGCGCCCGAGCGACTCGTGGCCGATCACCAGGATCGGGTCACCGTCGGGGCCCGTGCCGTAGTGGCCCTGGGTGATCTCGACGTCGGTGCCGCAGATGCCGACGGCGAGCCCGTGGACGAGCACGTCGCCGTCGCCGACGGGACCGGGCAGCGTCGCGACGTGCGCGCTCGCCGCGTGCGTGGGCCGCACAGCCATGGCACGCATCAGGGATGCCGCCGCTGCTCGGTGGGGCCCTCGGACCGGCTGAGGTTGGAGGCGGTGTTGACCAGGCCGATGTGGGAGAAGGCCTGCGGAAAGTTCCCGAGTTGGCGCCCCGCCACCGGGTCGTACTCCTCGGCGAGCAGTCCCACGTCGTTGCGCAGGTCGAGCAGACGCTCGAACAGGTCGGTCGCTTCATCGGTGCGGCCGATGAGGGCCAGAGCATCTGCCAGCCAGAAGGTGCACAACAGGAAGGCCCCCTCACGGCCGTGCAGGCCGTCGACCGACACACCCTGCCGCGTCGGGTACCGCTCGATGAATCCGCCCACCGACAGCTCCCGCTGCACCGCGTCGACGGTCCCGACCACCCGCTCGTCGTCGGCGTCGAGGAACCCGACGAGCGGAATCATCAGCGAGCTGGCGTCGAGCTCGGACGAACCGTAGGACTGCGTGAACGTACGGCGATCCGGGTCCCAGCCACGGTCGCACACCTCGTCGTGGATCTCGGTCCGCCGCTGTCGCCACCGGTCGACCGGGCCCTCGGCACCGAAGCGTTCCGCGGCCCGCACGGCCCGGTCGAAGGCCACCCAACACATCACCTTGGAGTGCACGAAGTGTCGGGGGTCTCCACGGACCTCCCACAACCCGTGATCCGGCTCCCGCCAACCCGACTCGAGCCAGTCGAGCAGGTGCCGCTGCACCTCCCACGCCTGCGGGTCGGGCGGGATCCCGGCCAGCCTCGCCTGATGGAGGCAGTCCATCACCTCGCCGGGCACGTCGAGCTGGCTCTGGGCCGCAGCACCGTTGCCGATGCGCACGGGCCGGCTCGCCTCGTAGCCGTCGAGCCACGAAAGCTCGAGCTCGGTCAGACGCCGCTCACCTGCGACGCCGTACATGATCTGCAGTTGGTCCGGTTCGCCGGCGATCGCCCGGAGCAGCCAGTCCCGCCAGGCCACCGCCTCCTCGGTGTAGCCCGCAGTGAGCAGTGCCTGGAGGGTGAAGGTGGCGTCACGCAGCCAGCAGTAGCGGTAGTCCCAGTTGCGCTCACCGCCGATCACCTCGGGCAGCGACGTGGTCGGTGCCGCGACGATGCCGCCGGTGGGCGCGTACGTGAGCGCCTTCAGCGTGACGAGCGAGGAGCGGACGTCGTCTGCCCAACGCCCTCCTGTCGGAGCGCGACCCGACCACTGCTGCCACCACGCCACCGTCTCGTCCATCATCCGGTCGGGTTCGTGGGGCGCCTGCGGTACCGGTTCGTGGGACGGATGCCACGTGAGCACGAACGGCACCCGGTCACCGGGGCTGACCCGGAACGACGCCGCGGTCGCCAGGTCCTCGCCGTGGGTGGGTACCTCGGTGCGCAGCTCCATCGCGTCGGGGCCCGCCACGAACGACAGTGCTCCGTCGAGGCGGCGCACCCACGGGACGGCGACGCCGTAGTCGGTGCGCACCGTGAGATCCATCTCCATGTCGACCGAGCCGTACACCCCCTCGACCACACGCACCAGGTCCGGCACATCGGTTCGGATCGGCATGAAGTCGGTGATCCGGACTCCGCCGTCGTCGGTGTGGAACGTGGTCTCCAGAACGAGCGTGCCGGGCACGTACCGACGCTCGACCCGAGCCGGCGCTCTCGGAGCGAGTTGCCACCGGCCGTTCGACCGATCGCCGAGGAGTGCGGCGAAGCAGGCGCCGGAATCGAACCGCGGCAGACACAACCAGTCGATCGATCCGTCCCGACCGACCAGTGCGGCTGTCTGCGTGTCACCGATGAGCCCGTAGTCCTCGATTGGCATCGGACCACCATGGCACAAGGCGGGCGTGACGCTGCTCGACGTCGGCATCGACTGTTCGGGGCCGGGATGGGTCACATGCCTCGCCGCAGTGCCGTTCCGAGACCCCGACCGACGATGTTCTGGATCTCGAGGCCCGGATGAGAGTTCACCTCGAGCACCAGCGGCCCCCTGGCGGCCTCGACCACGACGTCGACGCCGACGTAGCCCAGCCCGGTCGGCCCCGAGCACGCGGCCGCCGCACCGACGACATCAGACCACGCCGGGATGAGTCGGCCGAGCAACTGAGCGCCGGTGTCGGGGTGGCGGACGACGTTCTCGCCACCGACCACAGCCCTGTCGATGCGGCCCGTGGCGAGATCGATCGAGGCACCGAGTCCACCTTGGTGAAGGTTGCCCCGTCCGCCACTGCTCCGGGTCGGGATGCGCGCCATCGCCATGAGGGCGCGGTCTCCGTCGCAGATGATGCGGATGTCGGGAAGGCCGACGGGAATGAGGTCGCGCAGTGCCGGGTGAGGTACGAGGAGCGGCTCCAAGAGCGCCGTGTCGTCGTCGCCGTCGGAGTGGTGGCCGTCGATGATCGCCTCCGCGTGGCGGACGAGATCGGCGGAACGCGCCATGCCGCCGTCGGCAAGTTCCCAGCACAGCCTCGATCCGCCTCGAACGCCGGTGGCGATCAGCACGCCCCGTCCTCGACTGCCTCGGGACGGCTTCATGACCCACCGGTCGGGGAGCTCGTGCCAGGCGAACCGATGCACGTCCCGGGGGCGATCCAACTGGGCGAGCGTCTCCGGTACCGGTACCCCGGCAGCGGCGAGCCGTCTCTTGGTTGCGGCCTTGTCCTTGGCGCCGGCGATTGCCTGACGTGAGTTCACCCGCTCGATGTGAGCATTGCGGGCGTTGAGTCCGAGCACGTGACGGGTGTTCATGGCCGCGTTCATCGGGAGACCGCGTGGCGCACCTCGCCCGCATGTACGGGCGAAGGACGAAGGATGGTCCGGAAGCGTGCCAGTTCGCTCAGCCGAAGCCCCCGGTAGCTGCCGACCGCGATGGTGGCCACCGCACCGATTGCGGCGCTGGTCAGCCAGTGCCGGCCGAGGAGATGCGGGGAGAGCGCGGTCAGAGCCAGGGCGATGGTCGCAGCGATCGCCACGGTCGTCGCGAACAGCTGCAGCGCCTTACGGGGGCCTTCGACCCGCGCGGACTCCCACGTGCGTTCACAGACGATCGCCACGACGACGAGGGGAAGTGCCGAACCCCCCTGGCTGATCGCCCCGGAGCCGACCAGTGCCGTGGCGATCGCGACGATCAACAAGCCGAGTCGCGACGACCGGGCCAACGTGAGTCGGTCGATCACCGGCGAGGCGGCCACGGCCGCCGACGCGGCGATCAACAGACAGACCAGCAGCGCGCCATGGCCCACTTCGATGGCGGCGAGCGCCAACAGCGCCGGGGCGAAGGTCCCGATACTGCGGACTCCGAGGAGCAGACGGACTCCGGTGGACATGGCGGCTCCGAGGGGGAGGAGGGCAAGTATCTGCTCTGCGGTGAGTTGCATGGCCGGCATCGTCGCCGCCCAATCTGAGGCGACGGTGAGCCGGAACTGAGAACCATCTCATGTCGCTGCTCGTCGCTCCTCACACCGCGGACCTCGATCGCCAGGTCGCCGACCGGTGCGGTGCGTCGAGTGGCGAACGACCTTGTGCCGCGGAGATCCCGCAGCAGCTCGGCGAACTGTTCCCGATGGTCTCGTCCCACGCGGGCGACCATAACGCTGGCAGCGGTTGGGGCGCAGCAGAGCCGAGGCGTGTGTGCGCCGGTATCGTCGCCTCAGCGTTGTGCAACGCCTCGGGAACGTCGTCCCCATCCGATCCAACGATCTACGGGGGCTGCTCGATGCACAGTTACCAACCGCAATGGCCGGACGATTCCTCGGAGTGGACACCTCCGAATCCGGCGGACTTCCGCTTTCGCGACGCCCGCGACGTGGGGAACTTCGCCTCGATCGACCGTCTCACCACCTGGTACACCTACCCGCACGTCTGGCACCTCGACGAGGGCGGCCGCTGGTGCTGTTGCTCGAAGGGATCGAGCTTCGATTCGGTGCGCCGATTCGCAGCCGAACCCGAGCACATGTTGCAGTGCCGGCTCACTCCGGTCGACGAGCCCTGTCCCGACTACTGGGTGGTCCTCGAGCCTCGGCACCGTTGGCATCCCGACCTCTACGAGGTGACCGAGGGTGACGCGGAAGCGTTCGTCGAGTTGCGCGGTGGGCTCGCCCGATTCGGCGTCACGCTGCTCGACGTGGTGGTGTTCGACGAGGACTACCACTGGTGGTCGCTGCACGAACTGACGTCGGGGTCCACCGAATGGATCTTCGGCGCCGAACCTCGCCCGCCGAGTCGGGAGGCACCGAGCTGATCACTGCCGTCACGGCAGGACTCGGAGGCGGCTGAGCCGTCCCGCCGTGCTACAGGCCCCTCCAGTTCGGTGGACGCTTCTCGAGGAAGGCGGCGCGAGCTTCGGCGGTGTCGCCGGTTGCGCTGCACATGATCTGCGTGCGGTTCTCGATGTCGAGAGCGTGACGCAGCGATGGCGCATCGAGGGTCTGCCACATCGTCTCCTTGGTCATCCACGTCCCGAAGGGGGCCTTCTCCCTGATCAGGCGGGCCGTCTCCAGCGCTCGGTCGACCACCTCGCCGTCGGGGACCACGTCGATGACGAGGCCGATCGATTCCGCCTCGGCCGCATCGAAGATCCGGGCAGTCAGCATCAGCTCGGCCGAACGTGACGCGCCGACGAGGCGGGGGAGGAAGTAGCTCGTGCCCATGTCGCAGTTCGACACGCCGATGTTCGAGAACACGGCGCCGAAGGTGGCCGACGTCGACGCGAATCGAATGTCGCAGGCGAGACTCAGCGCGAACCCTCCGCCGACGCACGGTCCGTTGACTGCCGCGATCCACGGCTTGCGCGACCGGTGGATCTTCTCGTGCAGCGTGGCGAGGTGGTCCTGCCACATGAAGCTGCCGACGGTCCGGTTGCGACCCTCGGCGCCGGGCGCCACGCCCTGTTCCCGGAGGTCGAGCCCGGCGCTGAAACCTCGACCGGCGCCGGTGACGATCACGGCCCGCAGCTCCGGGTCGAGGTCGACGGCGGCAACGACCTCTTCGAGTTCGGAGATCATCGCCGACGTGATGGCGTTGAGCCGGTCGGGGCGATCGAGCGTGACGAGCACGATCCCGTCATCGGGCTCGGCCACGGTCAGCGTCGCGAGGTCAGGCATCGAGAGCGTCATGGGACGAGTATGCGACGGCGTGCCGCGCTCCTGCGCATCGAGGTGCTCGTCGACGGTGCGCGCGACCGCCATCCGCTCGTGGCAGCGCAGTCGTGGGAAGGTCAGTGCGGCGGGTCGTCCGGTGGGCGACCGAACGGGTCCTTGCGGCCCCTCCGGCGGAACGGGCTCGCCCCGGTGTTCTCGTTCGAACCGGGCAGGCGATTGATCAGCCACGACAGCACGAGCACACTCCCGATCGTGAGGCCGACGGCGATCACCACCGGGCCGACACCTGAACTGCCCTGCGACGACCCGGCGAGGACGACGCCGACGATCTGCAGACCCGACATGAGTTCACGCTAGCGGGGGAGCGAAACGGCCGCCCGCCGTGGGCGTCGCCGTCACCAGGTGACGTCGACGGCGTCGAGGCCGTGGAAGTGGAAGATGTCGCGATACCGCGGCTCACCGGCGAGGCGCAGCGTCGGCAGGAGTTCGAACAGCAGACGCAACGACGTCGACAGTTCGAGACGGGCCAGCGGCGCCCCGATGCAGAAGTGGATGCCGGCACCGAAGCTGATGTTGCCACCGTCGCTGCGCCACGGATCGAAGGTGTCGGGACGCTCGAACCGTCGAGGATCGCGGTTCGCCGCTCCCAGCATGACCCCGATCTGCTCGCCGCGTCTCAGCCGCAGGCCGCTGTCGAGCTCCACGTCGTCGAGCGCGTAGCGCGTGAACAGGTGCAGTGGGGCGTCGAAACGGAGGCACTCCTCGACGGTGGCGTCCGCCTGCTCGTCGCCGGCGAACAGCTCGGCGGGATCCAGGCCGCTCCGCAGGATCGTCGTCACCGCGTTGCCGGTGGTGTGCACGGTGGCTTCGTGCCCGGCGTTGAGCAGCAGGATCGTGGTGGCGATCACCTCGGCGTCGCTGAGCCCGGCGCCGTCGATCTCGGCGTCGAGCATGTGCGTGAGCAGGTCGGGGCGGGGCTCGGTGCGGCGCTCGGCGAGCACACCCGTGAGATAGGCGACGAACTCCGCTGCAGCCCGATCCGCTTCCGCCTCGACCGCCTCGTCGGCGCCGAACATGTACATCTTCACCATGCTGTTCGACCACGCCAGGAGCTGCGGTGCCATGTCGGCGGGCAGCCCGATCATCTCGGCGATCACCACCGCCGGCAGCGGTGCCGCGTAGCTCGGCAGCAGGTCGACGGCGCCCTCGGGCTCGAAACCGTCGATCAACCGATTTGCGAGTTCACGGATCCGCGGGCGGAGCTGTTCGATGCGTCGGGAGAGGAACGCCCGGTTCACCAGGCCGCGGAGCTGGGTGTGCTCGGGAGGATCCATGGCGAGCAACGACCACCGCTCGGTCTCCCACCAGTGTCCGATCCGCTCGGTGCACTCGGGAAGGCCCGGGGCGCGTCCGAAGCGCTTGTCGCGCAGCACCGCATTGACGTCGTCGAACCCGGCGACACACCAGAAGCCGTAGTCCTCCCAGAAGAACGTCGTGGTGCCGGCCGCATGGATCTCGCGGTACCAGGGGTACGGATCCCCGTAGAAGTCCGGATCCCGAGGGTCGGCCGATCGGTGCGGGAGAGCAACCACGCTGCCAACCTAGTGCGGTGTGGTTCCATCACGATCGGGGTCCCCGATCGTGATGTCTGCTTCGGGGGTGGGGACGGAGATCGGCAAGGCTGTGCGCCATGGCAGGAGAACGACCGGGGAGGGAGGAATCTGGAAGGTGAGAATTGTCTTC
>JAWLEC010000114.1:0-10044 GCA_041686315.1 Ilumatobacteraceae bacterium | reverse complement strand
GGCCCTCGATCGCCACGTCGAGCTGTTCGATCGCCCGGCCCGTCATCGTCTGGGCGCGCAGCTTGCGCTGCTTGGCGTCCTCCACCGGCGTGTCGATGGCGGAGACCACCTCGTTGGCCCGCCCCAGCCGCAAGCGGGCGTCGGTGAGCACCTCCTGGATCGAGTCGGGCAGCGGCGTCGACAGCCGCTTGCCGATCTGTGCCGCGAGGGCGTCGCGCAGCGAGTCGGCGATCTCGGCGATCGAGCCGACCAGCTGCGGGTCCTCCACGATGCGGCGCACGATGGCGGCCAGCGCAGTGAACCGTCCCGGCGCCACCTGCACGCCGACGGTGTCGCTCATGATGTCCTCGAGCACGTGCGCCTCGTCGAACACGACCACGTCGTGGTCGGGCAGGATCGCGCCGCCGCTGGCCACGTCGAGGCCGTAGAGGTGGGTGTTGACGACCACGACGTCGGCCACCGCGGCTCGCCGGCGGGCCTGCTCGGCGAAGCATGGCTCGCCGAGTGGGCAGCGGTCTGCGCCCGGGCACTCGTCACTGCCGACGCTGACGGCTCGCCACGCGTTGTCCGTCGGTGTCCACGACAGCTCCGCTGCATCACCGGTGGAGGTGCTGCCGGCCCAGTCGCCGAGCTTCTCGATCTCGGCGCGGGTGGTGACCGCCATCGTGTCGAGCTCGAGCATCCCCTGGTCGCCGGCGCTCATCTCTCGGAGCCGCTGGAGGCAGATGTAGTTGCTCCGGCCCTTGAGGACGGCCCAGTCGAAGTCGACGCCCAGGTGCTCGGCGAGGAACGGGAGGTCCTTCGAGGCGAGCTGGTCCTGCAGCGCCTTGGTGGCCGTGGCGACGACGATCCGTGCGTCGGCGCCGATCGCCGGGACGAGGTAGGCGAGCGTCTTGCCGGTGCCGGTGCCGGCCTGGACGACGAGATGGCGGCCGGTGGCGATGGAGGTGGCGACCATGTCGGCCATGGCCCGTTGGCCGTCGCGCTGTTCGGCGTCGACGAGTGCCGAGGTGACCCGCAGGAGCGGATCGTCGCCGGTGGCGGGCGTGGTCGCGGTCATCGAGCGAGTGCCAACGCGGCGTCGAGCTCGTCGGCGTCGAAGTCGGGCCAGGGGGCTTCGGTGAAGTAGATGGCCGCACCGGCTGCCTGCCACAGCAGGAAGTTCGACACGCGGCGCTCACCACTGGTGCGGACGAGCACGTCGACGGGCGGCAGCTCGGGGAGGTAGAGATGCTCGCCGATCGACGCCACGGTGGCACCCTCGGGGCTGTTGCGGGCAGCCTCGACCGCGGCGACGAGTTCGGACCTGCCGCCGTAGTCGAAGGCGACCGTGAGCACCATGCCCGTGTTGTCGGCCGTGTCGGCGATCGCCTTGCGGATCGCCCGTTGGACGTAGCGCGGGGTGCGCGCCATCGGTGAGTCGAAGGGACGCCCGATCCACTGGATGCGCACGTCGAGTTCGTCGAGTTCGGCCACGCGGCCGAAGAGCTTCTCGTGGAGGCCGAGGATGTGACGCACCTCCGGCCGGGGGCGTCGCCAGTTCTCGGTGGAGAAGCCGAACACCGTGAGCCAACCGATGTTGCGTCGGACCGCCAACCGGACGAGACGGGCCAGGTTCTCCTCGCCTTCGGTGTGGCCGGCCGTACGGGGGAGACCTCTCCGTGCCGCCCAGCGCCCGTTGCCGTCCATGATGCAGGCCACGTGGAGCGGTCGGTTCGCAGGAGGTGCCGGCTCGGTTCCGCTCACGCGGCTCACGCTAGCCAGCCGTGGTTCGTCCTGCTCGGCGTGGAACAATGGGCACGTGGCCACATCGTTCGCGTCGACCCGTACGACCTCGTCGACGCGCGTCGTTCCGGCCGACGACGTCGATCCCACGAGGCAGTTGCTCCGTCACGTGATGGTGGTGGGTGGCACGCTGCGCGACTGGGAAGAACTGGGTGAGGACCGGTGGGCGCACCGTGTCGAACAACTCGGTCAGGTGGCCGACGACGCCGGGGCGTCGTTCCTCACGCTGCGGGCCTACGAACCGGGTGACGACCCCGTCGAGCTGCACCGGTGGGAGCGCCCGGTCGGTTCGTGCCGCGTGATCGTCGATCCGTGCGGTGACGGACGCGAGCGTTTCGCGCAGGCGATGCAGCAGTTGCAGCCCGAGGATCCCGTCAACGAGGCCACCGTGGCCGAGATGCTGTACGCGCCCGCCGACTGCGAGCCGGATCTGATCGTGGTGCTCGGCGAGTCCACCCGGCTCCCGCCGTCGCTGGTGTGGGAACTCGCCTACGGCGAACTCGTCTTCCACCCGTTGGGATGGGACGAGCTCGCGCCCGACCATCTGGTGGCGGCCATTGCCGACTTCGCTCGCCGTGAGCGTCGGTTCGGCGGGCTCGACGAAGCGACGTGACGTCGACGTCGCGGCCCGTCCCGGAGCGCCGGGTCGGTGTGGGGGAGTGCCGGTGAGCGAGCTCTACCGCGACACCGGCGTGGTGTTGCGCACGTACAAGTTGCGCGAATCGGATCGCATCGTGGTGTTCCACACCGCCGAGAACGGCAAGGTGCGCGCCGTCGCCAAGGGCGTCCGCAAGACCAAGTCGAAGTTCGGCGCCCGTCTCGAGCCGATGAGCCATGTCCGGTTGTTGCTGTACCGGGGCCGGGAGCTCGACGTCGTGAGCCAGGCCGAGGCCGTGGAACCGCTGTCGCCGATGCTGTCGTCGCTCGATCGGGCATCGCAGGGGTTGGCGGTGATCGAAGCGGTCGACCAGCTGTCGCTGGAGCGCGAGCCCAACCCGCAGCTCTACCGCATGGTGGTGGGAGTGCTGCGCACGATCGCCACGGAGCCCTCGCCGTTGAACGTCGCGTCGTTCTACTGGAAGCTCCTGGCCAACGAGGGGATGCGTCCGGAACTCGATCGGTGTCTGCGCTGCGGGGAGACCGAGCCCGGCACGGAGCTGGTGGCGTTCGACCTCAACGAGGGTGGGGTGTTGTGCCGCACGTGCCGGTCGGGGCAGGCAATCAGCCCGGGTGCGTTGTCGATCCTGCGCGACATCCTCGGTGGCCGGTTGGTGCAGGCGCTGGCGCTGGAGGAGTCGCCGCTCACGCACGAGGTGTCGTCGCTGGCGACCCGGGCTCTGGAGTTCCACATCGAGCGCCATCTCAAGGCGGTCGCCATGTTCGAGTCCCACTGACGTCGGTAGCCTTGCCGCCTATGCCTGCGACCGACCTGGAACAGATCGTCTCCCTCTGCAAGCGGCGGGGGTTCGTCTACCAGTCGGCCGAGATCTACGGCGGCTTCCGGTCGACCTACGACTACGGCCCGCTCGGCTCGCTGCTGCTGCGCAACGTGAAGGAGGCCTGGATCCGGTCGGTGGTGCAGCAGCGTGACGACGTCGTGCTGATCGACGCCGCCGTGCTCAGCCCGCCGCAGGTGTGGGAAGCCTCGGGGCACCTCTCGAACTTCAGTGACCCCCTCGTGGACTGCACCGAGTGCAAGCAGCGGTTCCGCCTCGACAAGCTCGACGACCCCGACACCTGTCCCAACTGCGGCGCCGCGAACAGCTTCACCGAGGCGCGCGAGTTCAACCTCATGTTCAAGACCCAGGCCGGCCCGGTCGAGGGCACCGGGGCCGACGCCTACCTGCGGCCCGAGACGGCCCAGGGCATGTTCACCAACTTCGTCCAGGTGCTGCAGACGTCGCGCAAGAAGCCGCCGTTCGGCATCGCCCAGGTCGGCAAGAGCTTCCGCAACGAGATCACGCCGCAGAACTGGATCTTCCGAACCCGCGAGTTCGAGCAGATGGAACTCGAGTTCTTCGTCCCGCCCGCCGAGAGCGCCGACTGGTACGAGTACTGGTGCAACGCCCGCCTGCAGTGGTACGTCGACCTCGGCATCCCCGCCGAGATGCTCCGCCTCCGCGCCCACGACGCCGACGAGCTGTCGCACTACTCCGCCGGCACCGCCGACGTCGAATTCCAGTTCCCGTGGGGCTTCGACGAACTCGAGGGGATCGCGCAGCGCACCGACTACGACCTGCGCCAGCACGCGGAACACTCGGGGGAGAAACTCGACTACTTCGACCCGCAGACCAACGAGCGCTACGTGCCCTACGTGATCGAGCCGGCGGCCGGGGCGACCCGCACGATGGCCGCCTTCCTGCTCGCCGCCTACGACGAGGACGTCGTCAACGACGAGACGCGCACCGTGCTGCGCCTGCACCCGCGTCTCGCCCCGTACAAGGTGGCCGTGCTGCCGCTGTCGAAGAAGGACACGCTCACCCCGCTCGCCCACGAGATCCGAGCGCTGCTCTCGGACCGGTACATGGTCGACTACGACGAGACCCAGAACATCGGCAAGCGGTATCGACGTCAGGACGAGATCGGCACGCCGCTGGCCGTCACCGTCGACTTCGACTCGCTCGACGACGGCGCCGTCACCGTGCGCGACCGCGACACCACCGAGCAGGTGCGGGTCCCGATCGACGAGCTGGTGGCCACCGTGTCCGACCGGCTCGGCTTCTGACCCCAGACTCGGTGCGCCGCACCTGCCGCGGCTACGTTCGGGTCCCATGAGCCAGATCGCCGTCATCGCCAAGTTCACCTGCATCGAGGGCAAGCGCGACGCGCTGTTCGACGGGCTCGCTCCGATGATGGACCACGTCGGCTCCGAGGAGGGCACGCTGCTGTACCAGCTCCTGGCAGACGCCAACGACGACAACGTCGCCTACATGTACGAGGTCTACACCGATCAGGCCGCACTGGAAGCGCACAGCACGAGCGACGTCATGAAGCAGATCATGAATGCGTTCGGCGGCATCCTCGCCGGTCGCCCCGAGCTCACCATGGCCACGCCGGTGCGCGGCAAGGGTCTCTGACCGTTCCGGCGGGACGGCCGGTATGACGGCGACCTACCTCGACCGGATCCTCGACCGTCACCGCGACGTCGCCGCCGCCGACACACGACCGGTGGAGCGGTTGCTCGACGACGCCCGTGCCATGCCGCCGACGCGCGGCTTGCGGAATGCGCTGGCCGGTCTCGACCGTCTGGGCGTGATCGCCGAGATCAAGCGGCGCTCGCCGTCCAAGGGCGATCTCGCCGTGGGTCTCGACCCGGCAGAGCTGGCGGCCACCTACGAACGTGGGGGCGCGGCGTGCATCTCGGTGCTCACCGACGTGGAGTTCTTCGGCGGCTCGGTCGCCGACCTCCAGGCGGCGCGGGCGGCATGCGCCCTGCCGGTGATCCGCAAGGACTTCACCGTCTCCGAGCGCGACGTGCTCGACGCTCGCCTGATGGGCGCCGACTGCGTGCTCCTGATCGCCGCAGCCCTCGACTCCGCCGAGCTGGCGGGATTCCACCAGTTGGCGACCGACATCGGGCTCGACGTGCTCGTGGAGGTCCACGACGAGCGCGAACTCGACGCGGCGCTCGCCGCCGACGCCACACTCGTCGGGGTGAACCAGCGTGACCTCGTCACGTTCGAGGTCGACCACGAGCGCGCCGTCCGCATGGGCGGCAAGATCCCCGGCCACGCCGTGAAGGTCGCCGAGTCGGGTGTCCGCGGGCGCGACGACGCCGTGTCGCTCCGGTCGGCGGGCTACCAGGCCGTGCTCGTGGGCGAGACACTCGTCACCAGCCACGAACCCGAGCGGGCCGTCGCCGACCTCCGCGTCTGACGGGAGCCGGGCCGAGCCGACCGACGGCCATGCTTGAACCGGTGCGACCGGGGGCACGATCGTGTCATGAAACCAGGACGTGTCGTTGCACTCGTGGCCGGGATCCTGCTGGTCCTGCCCTCCATCGGAGTCCTGCTCGGTGGGGTGTCACTGGCCGTCGCCTACGGCATCGGACGAGACGACGACGGCTTCGTCTCCGTCGACATCGACCGCCTGGAGACCGACACGGTGGCCATCACCGCCGGCGAAGCCGACTTCGACGCCGACCCCGGGACTCCCGACTGGTTCTGGAGCGCCCTGGACACCGACCTGCGGATCCGGGTCGACGGAGCGTCGGCCGGCGACGGTGAGATCTTCGTCGGGATCGGTCGGTCGAGCGACGTCGCCCGCTATCTCGCCGACGTGGCCCACGACGAACTCGTCGACCTCGACGGCGACCCCGAGTACCGGCTGCTGCCGGGCGTCGACGACGTCGCGCCGCCGGGCGAGCAGACGTTCTGGGAGGTGTCGTCTGCGGGCACCACCGAGCAGGAGGTTCGTTGGGACGTGCGCGGCGGGAGCTGGACGGCCGTGCTGATGAACGCCGACGGATCGGCCGGGCTGGCTGCCGACGTGAACGTCGGGCTGCGATCGGGCGCCGTGGTGCCGATCGCGCTGGCGATGGTGTTCTTCGGCGGTCTCTTCACGGCCGCCGCCGTGCTGCTGATCGTGTACGGAGCCGCCGGCGCACGCACCGACCGGCCGGCCGGGGACGCCCCCGCGGCGACGCCTGCCGCGGGTTCCGGCGACCCGGCAGTCAGCCGGGAAGGTTCAGCGCCTCCCAGCGGGTGATGCCCTCCTCGATGCGTCGGTTGAGCGTCTCGAGCACCTGGACGCGGGCCCACTTCTTGTTGTCGCCGGCGATGATGTCCCAGGGAGCGAGCTGGTGGTCGGTGCGCTCGAACATGTCCTCCGCCGCCTCGAGGTACTGATCCCACTTGTCACGGTTGCGCCAGTCCTCGTCGTTGAGCTTCCACTTGCGCAGCGGGTCGTCACGGCGGCTCTCGAAACGGGACAGCTGCTCGTCGGCGCTGATGTGCATGTAGAACTTCACGAGGATCACCCCCTCGAGCACGAGGCTGCGCTCGAACTCGACGATCTCGTTGTAGGCGCGGGTCCACTGCTCGATGGTGGCGAACTTCTCGATCCGCTCCACGAGCAGTCGCCCGTACCAGCTCCGATCGAACACGCACATGCCTCCGAGCCCCGGCACCTTGCTCCAGAAGCGCCACAGGAAGTGGTGGCGCTTCTCGCGCTCGGTGGGCTTGGAGTAGGAGTAGACGCTGAAGTGCCGTGGATCGAGCTTCTCGACGATGCGCCTCGTGGCGCCGCCTTTGCCGCCCGCATCGGCTCCCTCCATCACCACCAGCAGACCCGGACCGATCCCGGCGTCACCGATCTGTCCGCCCAGCGTGAGGCGGAGTCCGAGGAACCGCTCCTGCGCCGCCTGCAGTCTCTTTTCGTACTCGTCCGATCCCAGCTTCGCCGACAGGTCCACGTCATCGAGTCGTCCCATGCGGTTGTCGACGATACGCGAGTCCGAACCGTGGGGATGAATCTCTCGTCGACGGCATCCGGCCGGTACCGTTGGCCGCTGCATGTTCGTGAAGATCTGCGGTATCACCAACGAGGACGACGCGCTGCTGTCGGTCGCCATGGGCGCCGACGCCGTCGGGTTCATCTTCGCCCCGTCCACGAGGCAGATCTCCCCGCAGGTCGCCTACGACATCACGCGGCGTCTCCCACCCGAGATCCTCACCGTGGGAGTGTTCCGCAACGAACACCCCACGCGGGTGATCGAACTCGCCCACAAGGCCGGCGTGAAGGCCGTGCAGCTGCACGGGCGTGAGACCGCCGAGCAGACGACGGAGATCGCCGAGCAGATCCGCTGGGTGATCAAGGCGTTCGGCGCCGACGACGAGAACCTGCCCGTCGCCGACCGTTACGGCACCGACATGATCCTGCTCGACGCCCCGAGCCCCGGATCGGGCAAGGTCTTCGACTGGTCGCTGGCCGGCGACGCCCCCGATTCGGTGAAGCTGATCCTCGCCGGCGGCCTCACACCCGACAACGTGGGTGCTGCGGTGCACGAGGTGCAACCCTGGGGCGTCGACGTCGCCTCCGGTGTCGAGCGGGCGCCGGGGAAGAAGGACGCCCTCGCCGTGAAACGCTTCATCGAGAACGCCCGAGCCGAGGCGACGGAGCCGTACCTCGGCGACGACGACCTCCCTTACGACTGGGACTTCGAATGACCACCACCGAACGCAACGACACCCACCATCGCACGCTCACCGCGCCGCCCGACCCGACCGGCCGGTTCGGCGACTTCGGTGGACGGTTCGTGCCCGAGACGCTCGTGCCCGCCTGTCAGGAGCTGGAGGCCTCCTTCGAGGAGGCCTGGTCCGATCCGACGTTCCGCGCCGACCTCACCCGGGTGCACAACGAGTACTCCGGGCGCCCCTCCATCCTCACCGAGTGCCGCAACCTGGGGGCGCAGCTCGGCATCCGGCTGATCCTCAAGCGGGAGGATCTCAACCACACCGGTTCGCACAAGATCAACAACGTGATCGGCCAGACACTGCTGGCGAAGCGGATGGGCAAGCAACGCATCGTCGCCGACACCGGCGCGGGCCAGCACGGTGTCGCCAGCGCCACCGCGGCTGCCCTGATGGGTCTCGAGTGCACGGTGTTCATGGGCGCCGTCGACGTCGAACGCCAGGCGCTCAACGTGTTCCGGATGAAGCTGCTGGGCGCCGAGGTGCACTCGGTCGAGTCGGGTTCCCGGACTCTCAAGGACGCCGTGAACGAAGCGATGCGCCACTGGGTGGCCAACGTGGGTGACACGCACTTCTGTCTCGGATCGGTGGTGGGCCCCCATCCGTACCCGTACATGGTGCGCCAGTTCCAGTCGATCATCGGTGACGAGGCCCACGAGCAGATCGTCGCGACGACCGGCGGCATGCCCGACGTGGTCGTGGCCTGCGTGGGTGGCGGATCCAACGCGATGGGCATCTTCAGCGGCTTCGTCGACGAGCCCGGTACCCGGCTGGTGGGTGTCGAGCCGGCGGGCGGCGCCGCGATCGGCAGGGGGACGCCCGGAGTCGTCCACGGGATGCGCAGCAACCTGATGCAGGACGAGGTGGGCCAGGTGGAAGAGGCCGTGTCGATCTCGGCGGGTCTCGACTACCCGGGCGTCGGCCCCGAGCACTCGTACCTGGCCTCGATCGGGCGGGCCGAGTACCCGTCGGTCACCGACGCGGAAGTGATCGACGGCTTCCGGCTGCTGGCGGAGACGGAGGGGATCATCCCCGCACTCGAGTGCGCCCACGCCGTGGCATGGATCAGTCGCGAGGCGCCGAACCTGCAGGGCCAGACGGTGCTGATGAACCTGTCGGGCAGGGGCGACAAGGACGTCGCCCAGATGATGGACATCCTGGGTGATCGGTTGTGACTGCGCCACCCGCCGCGTCGCCGGCGGGGTCGTCCCCCGTGGCGCCGCTCGAGCCGGGACGTCTGGAGGCCGAGTTCCGCGCCAAGCGTGACGCGGGCCGCAAACTGCTCGTTCCCTACGTGACGGGGGGCTACCCCGGGTGGCAGGACGCCATCCGCGCCGCCGCCGCCCATGGTGCCGACGCCGTCGAGATCGGGATCCCCTTCTCCGACCCGGTGATGGACGGACCCGTCATCCAGCGGGCGTCACAGGCAGCGCTCGAGTCGGGTGTGACGCCGGCGTCGATCCTCGAGGAGGTGCCGACGCTCGACGTCGAGATCCCGCTCGCCGTGATGACCTACTACAACCTCGTCGACCATCCCGGCCCGACACGCTTCGCGGCCGAACTCGCCCGCGCCGGCATCAGCGCGGCGATCCTTCCCGATCTGCCCCTGGAGGAGGCGGGGCCCTGGTGCGAGGCGGCCGACGCCGCCGGCATCGAGACGATCATGCTGGCCGCACCCACCGCTCCCGACGAGCGTCTGCCCCGCGTGGCGGCACGTTCGCGTGGGTTCGTGTACTCGGTGGGCCTGCTGGGTGTGACGGGAGAGCGCGCCTCGCTCGCCGAGACGGCCACGGCCCTGGCGGCCCGGCTCAAGGCCATCACGGACACCCCGGTGCTGGTGGGTGTCGGCGTCTCCGACGCCGAGCAGGCGCACCTGGCCACCCGGGTCGCCGACGGGGTCATCCAGGGCGCCAGCGTCGTCAGACGGCTGATGGAGTCGGGTCCCGACGCCGTCGGGGACTACGTCGCCGAGGTGCGCGCTGCGATCGACGCCCCCTGACCCCATCGAGAAGCGACAGCGGGGTCTGACCCCCCAGTCGCTTGTCAGGGGGACGGGGGGCCCGGGCAC